>NZ_FODL01000029.1:0-10779 GCF_900110355.1 Pseudomonas sp. NFACC39-1
TTTGATGGCCGCTTTGTTGTTGGGAATCGCCTCCAGTACATCAAGTTCGGCGTGATAGATCACCAACTCGTTCTTGGCGACATCCACGCCCACAATCGGCTTTGTGACAGAAACCGGCATTGCCATTGAAAATTCTCCGGGCTAAGGTTTGAACACTTGAAGGGTTCACCCAGAGGCGCAGGCTTGTTCCTATCGTCGGTTTAGGCCAGATGCATTCTTTATCGGCGCTTGGGTGAAAGGAGGAGGGGCGAAATCTCCCACGGTCTGTACTGCGCCTAACAGTCAGAATCGAGCCTTGTCCCTCCTCCTCCCTTCAAGTCCTACCATACAAGCGAGCCTGCTCGCGATGGCAGCGACTAGGTCAATGCCCCATGAGCCAATGCTGATGCGGCCCTGGCAGGGTCCAGACACCAAAGACAATCACCAGTAAGCCACCAGCCATGCGCACGCTGCGTTTGCGCAACAGGGCGGTGATGCGTTCGGCGGCCATGCCGGTGGCGAGCAACACTGGCCAAGTGCCGAGACCGAAGGCGAGCATCAGCAATGCGCTGTCCAGTGCATCGCCCTGGCTGGCCGACCAGAGCAGGGTGCTGTAGACCAACCCGCACGGCAGCCAGCCCCAGAGCGCGCCGAGCAGTAAGGCCCGGGGCAGGCTCGACACCGGCAGCAAGCGGTTGGCGACGGGCTGGATATGCCGCCACAAGCCACGACCGACGCCTTCGATGCGGGTCAGGCCGCTCCACCAGCCCGCCAGGTACAGGCCCATGGCGATCAACAGCAGGCCGGCCAACACGCGCATCACCATCGCCGCCGGGCTATTGGCTACGGCCCAACCCGCCAGGCCGATCAGCAACCCTGCGCTGGCGTAGCTCAGAATCCGCCCCAGGTTGTAGGCCAGAAGCAACCGAAAGCGTCGGCTGCGCTGTTCCTTGGGGATTGCCAGGGTCAGGGCGCCCATCAGGCCGCCGCACATCCCCAGGCAATGGCCGCCGCCCAATAAACCCAGGATGAGCGCCGAGACCAACAGTGGCGCCAGATCAAGCATGGGGCGGGGCCTTGTCGTCCGGTTTGCGGGGCTCGCCGCTGGCTTCGTCCACCGCCGCCTTGTGGTTCGGATCCTGATCGTCGAACAGAATGCTGTGGGCCGGACCGTCGAGGTCGTCGTATTGCCCGCTGTCCACGGCCCAGAAGAAGATGTAGACGGCGATGGCCACGATCAGCAGTGCGGCCGGGATCATCACGTAAAGAGCTGGCATGTCGGAACTCCATGCCCGCGCGGCTCAGGCCGGCAGCGGGCGGGTATCGGGCGAGGCATCGAAAACCTGCGTCTTGGGCTGGCGAGTCAGCCTCAGCGCATTCAACACCACGGTCAGCGAACTGATGGACATGCCGATCGCGGCCCACACCGGCGTAATCCAGCCGAGGGCGGCGAACGGCAACATGAGGCCATTGTACAGTGCTGCCCACACCAGGTTCTCGATGATCACCCGCCGTGTGCGCCGGGCCAGGCTGAAGGCGTGGATCAGGGCGTCGAGACGGTTGGACAGCAGCACCGCATCGGCGCTGGTCTTGGCAAGATCGGTGGCCGAGCCCATGGCGACACTGATGTCTGCCGCTGCCAGCACCGGTACGTCATTCACCCCGTCGCCGAGCATCAGCACCTTGCGCCCCTGCTGGTGCAACTGTTGCAACACGGCCAGTTTATCGTCCGGGCGCAAACCGCCGCGGGCTTCATCGATGCCCAGTTCGGCGGCGACACTGGCAACCATGGGCGAACTGTCGCCCGACAGCAACAGTGTGCGCCAGCCCCGCGCTTTGCAGGCGGCCAGCAATGCCGGGGCGTCGGCGCGCAAGCGATCGTCGAGGACGAACCAGGCCAACGGACCGATATCATCACCCAGCAGCAACCATTGTCCGGGCTCATCCGGCATCACCGGCACCGTCGCGCCACTGAGTTCGCAGACAAAACCGGGTTGGCCGATGCGCAGGCGCTGGTCACCCACCAGCCCTTCCAGCCCCAGCCCCGGGGTGCTTTGCACATGCTCGGCGGCCAGTGGCGCGCGGCCAAAGGCACGGGCGATGGGGTGTTCGGAGCGGTTTTCCAGGGCAGCGGCCAGGCCCAGGCATTGATCACTGTCCAGGGCTGTCAGCGTTCGAATGGCGCGCAACGCCAGACGCCCTTCGGTGAGGGTGCCGGTCTTGTCGAAAATCACCGTGTCGACCTGGTTCAGGCCCTCCAGCACATGGCCGCGAGTCATCAGCAGGCCAAGCTTGTGCAGCGTGCCGGTGGCGGCGGTCAGCGCGGTAGGCGTGGCCAGGGACAGCGCGCAAGGGCAGGTGGCGACCAGCATCGCCAGTACGATCCAGAAGGCGCGAGAGGCATCCAGTTGCCACCACAGCACACCGATGGCCGCTGCGGCGACCAGGGAGAACAGCAGGAACCATTGCGCGGCGCGGTCGGCGATTTCCGCGAGCCGCGGCTTCTCGGCCTGGGCTCGTTCCAGTAACCGGACGATGGCCGACAGTCGGGTGTCTTGCCCCAATGCCAGGACCTGGACCGTCAACGCGCCCTCCACGTTAAGCGTGCCAGCGGTCACCGTGTCGCCCACTTGACGAGGTTGTGGCAGGTATTCGCCGGTCAGCAGCGATTCGTCGACGCTGGACTGGCCTTCGAGGATTCTGCCGTCGGCCGGCAGAACCGCGCCGGGATGCACCAGCACGCGGTCACCCGTGCGCAACTCGCTGAGCAGGATACGTTCACTCTGGCCGTTGTCCTCCAGGCGCAGGCACGAGGCCGGCAGCAGATTGACCAGTTGTGCGGTGGCGGCTGCGGTGCGCTCCCGGGCGCGGCGTTCCAGGTAGCGACCGGCCAGAAGGAACAACGCGAACATGCCCACGGCATCGAAATACAGCTCGCCCACCCCGGTGACGGACGTCCAGATCCCTGCCACGTAGGCACCGCCAATGGCCAGGGACACCGACACGTCCATGGTCAGGTGTCGGGTGCGCAGGTCGCGCATCGCGCCCTTGAAGAACGGCGCGCAGCTATAGAACACGATGGGTGTGGTGAGGAACAGCGCGACCCAGCGCAGGATGGTGTGCATCTCCGGGCTCAGGTCGATGTTGAATTCCGGCCAGGTGGCCATGGTCGCCATCATCGCCTGGAACCAGAGCAAACCGGCGACGCCCAATTGGCGCAGGGCCAGGCGATTTTGCGCGGCCAGTTGTTCGCTGGCCTGGTCGGCCTGGTACGGATGGGCGACGTAGCCGATCTGGCGCAGTTCGGCCAGCAAGGTGCTCAGCGGCAATTGAGCGTCGGCCCAGCTCACGTGCAGGCGGTGATTGGACAGGTTCAGCCGCGCCTCGGCCACGGCGGGCAGGCTGCGCAGTTGTTTTTCGATCAGCCAGCCGCAGGCGGCGCAACTGATGCCTTCGATCAGCAGCGTGGCTTCGGCCAGCTCGCCTTCATGGCGCACGAACGCCTGCTGCACGTCCGGGCGGTCGTACAGCGCAAGCTCATCGGTCAACTGGACCGGCAGGGTTTCGGGGTTGGCCGATGCTTCGCTGCGATGCTGGTAATAGCTTTCCAGGCCACCGGCGACAATGGCCTCGGCCACCGCCTGGCAGCCCGGGCAGCACAGCTCACGGGTTTCACCCAGGACAACGGCGGTGAAGCGACTGCCCGGGGGGACGGGCAGGGCGCAGTGATAGCAAGGCTGTGGAGTGGTCATGATTGTCGCTATGAAGGCCTGGCTTGGATGGGCTTGCGCAAGGTGCGAAAACTGTAGGAGCTGCCGAAGGCTCGGGCCGCGTTCGGACGATCTTTCCCCGGGCACTTGAGTCTCAAGCGAAAGATCAAAAGATCGTCCGAACGCGGCCCGAGCCTTCGGCAGCTCCTACAGTGATTGGCTTATTTCTTCAGGTCTTCAGCGCCTTGCAGCGGTTCATCGCCGAGCAGGATGGCCTGGTCGTGGTTGATCTGCTCTTCTTCGAACAGGCGCCAGGTCTTGTCGTTCTCCACACCCAGCAATTCGACAAAGCGCCGGCCTTCGATTTTGTCCGTCAACTGACCGACATACCGTCCCGGTTCGCTGTCGTTGCGCGTCAGGACGATCTTGCGATCCTTCTCTGGCTGGGTGGGCGAGATCAGGCTCAGTTCCAGGGTCTGGGGCCTGCTGTCGCCGCTCAGGCGCAGGTTCACTTCGCCGGTGACGTCATCCAGTTGCACGTTGGCATGCAGTTGCAGGGTCTGGCCCAGCAGTTCGCGCTCCAGGGAGCGGTTGATGCCTTTGCCGGCTTCGTAATAGTTGTCGTTGACCAGATTGTCCGGGTTGTTCACGGCGATGGTCACCATGGTCAGGCTCAGCGTCACCGAGCAGGCCAGGATCGCAATGATGATCCACGGCCAGAGATGCTTGTACCAAGGGCTGGTGGCGGTTGCTGCAGGCATGTTCAGTTCTCTCAACGAATTTGTGGGCCGATGAACCGGCTCTTGGCTTCAACATGAACGCTGTCGTCATCGGCATCCTTGAGGATGAACATCACCTCGTTGGTGCTCGACGGCAGTTGGTCCGGTGCGCTGGACAGTTCTACCGGCTGGGTGAAGATCTCACCGGCCGCGACCTTGATTTCCCGGCGTCCCTGGAGCTTGAGATCCGGCAGGCCGGAGGCCTCCAGCACGTACGTATGATCGCGCTGGTCCTTGTTCATGATCTTGAGGCTGTAGACGTTCTCGATCCGGCCTTCGGCGTTCTCGCGGTACAGCACACGGTCCTTGCTGACGTCGAAACCCACCAGCGAACGCATGAAGAACGCGGTCACCAGCAGGCTGATCATTGCCAGCAGCACCAGGGCATAACCGATCAGGCGTGGACGCAGTTTATGGGTTTTCTGTCCCGAGAGGTTATGTTCGGTGGTGTAACTGATCAGACCGCGCGGGTAATCCATCTTGTCCATGATGTTGTCGCAGGCGTCGATGCACGCCGCGCAGCCGATGCATTCGATCTGCAGGCCGTCGCGAATGTCGATACCGGTGGGGCAGACCTGGACGCACATGGTGCAGTCGATGCAGTCCCCCAGGCCCAGGGCCTTGTAGTCAACGCCCTTCTTGCGCGGGCCACGGCTTTCGCCGCGACGCGGGTCGTAGGAAACGATCAGAGTGTCCTTGTCGAACATCACGCTCTGGAAACGGGCGTAAGGGCACATGTAGATGCACACCTGCTCGCGCAGCCAGCCGGCGTTGCCGTAGGTGGCGAGGGTGAAGAAGCCGACCCAGAAATACGACCAGCCATCGGCCTGGCCGGTAAAGAATTCGAACACCAGTTCGCGAATCGGCGTGAAATAACCGACGAAGGTCATGCCGGTCACAAAACCGATCAGCAGCCACAGGCTGTGCTTGGCCAGCTTGCGCAGGAACTTGTTCCCGCTCATGGGCGCCTTGTCGAGCTTGATGCGTTGGTTGCGGTCGCCTTCGGTGACCTTCTCGCACCACATGAAAATCCAGGTCCACACGCTTTGCGGACAGGTGTAGCCGCACCAGACTCGCCCGGCATAGACCGTAATGAAAAACAGGCCGAAGGCGGCAATGATCAGCAGTCCGGACAGGAGGATGAAGTCCTGGGGCCAGAAGGTCGCACCGAAAATGAAGAATTTGCGTTCCGGCAGGTTCCACCAGACGGCCTGATGCCCGCCCCAGTTCAGCCAGACCGTACCGAAATACAGCAGGAATAACACGCCACCGCCGACCATCCGCAGATTGCGGAACAGACCGGTGAAGGCACGGGTGTAGATTTTTTCCCGAGAGGCATACAAGTCAACGCTTTTACTCGCGTCTTTGGCAGGCGGGGTGACGTCATGTACCGGAATCTGGTTACTCATCAGAATGCATCCCACGGCAGTGGAAAAGTGCCGGGGTCAGTACGTGCCGACCACGGTCAGAAAGGGTATTGCAGTGGCGCAATGATACGCCTGTAGGTCTAGCCCAAGGGTGCGACCTTTGGTCGCGTTGGGGCTCTGCATAGAATGGTGTAGCGGATGTAACAAGTCATGACCCAGATCAATTGACTATAGACATTCCATGGCGTTGGCGAAAAAACCAAGGGCCTGGCGACTCGTTCGACAGGCCAGTCTGGTTGCTTTGTGCCGCTATTTTTGGGCGGCTTCGCCACCCAGCGGGAGCTAGCTCCCTCGCCACGGGGAGATCGGTGTTCTTAGCGACGTCTCCACCCATATCACTAGGTGGAGTGGACGGAAAACCTGATAAAGATTTTTTATTAAACAGGGCTACCAACCTGACTGCTCACCGTCCTCATCATCGATAGAAATTCTGGTGCATGATCTGATCCACTCAAAAAGAGCAGAAAGGTCACGTTCGATACTTTTTGGATGAGCGCTAATCTCCAAAAAAATGCGTTCTTTTTCTAAAAACAACCGTACATCGTAGTTCCAGTCATTTGAGCTTCTGGGCTCGGTGCCCACCAAGTGGAATTCGTTCTCCTCAAAAGATGCGGAAAACGTTTCAAGGGCGGTGATTTTCTGCATGACCTCTTTGAGGTGCGTCGCATACCAGTTTTTATCTTCAAAGGACAATATGAATTCTGCTGACATCATCGTTACCTTCTAACTGCCGTGAGGCCGGCCCGATACCGTTGGGTAGTCTGGCGGGTTTTTCATTCCGATGTGCGCTGGCGCGGAATGAGTGCTGACAGCTGTTTTTCCGTCATTGGCTAATTCTGTAGTGCCAGGGTTTCCATGCCTACCCAACGATTTGTGGCTGTGGGCATTGTTCGATCCCTTGAACGGTGTGGGGTTTGTATTCCCATAGGCATGAATCTGGACCTCTGAACCATCAGCGTGTACCCAGCGCTGGTTCCTGGTATTTGCCGGGTTCGTTCGGGTGTAGCCGTTTTGGCGGAGGATTTTTTCCACCTGCTGCACGGATTTCCCTTTAAACGATGGCAGCTTGGCGACATTCGGTTTGTTGGCAAATCTGCCCCTGGCATCGATCCATCTTCCTTTTGAGTTTTGCCGGGTAGCCGGACCACAGGCTAGCCCCAACGGGTCTATCCAGGCGAAGGGGTTAGGCGCGTAGACATAGAGATTAAATCCCCCCGCCAACCCAATCGGATCCGGCGTCGTAAACCGCCCCACATCCGGATCATAAAACCTGAACGTATTGAAATGCAGCCCCGTTTCCCGGTCCAGGTACTGCCCCTGGAACCGCAGGTTCTGTTCCTCGATGTAATACGGCTCGCGCACCTCTTCCAGCGTGTTGCCCCACACCCGATACGTTGCCCGCCACACGTCATGGCCGTCGGCTTCGGTGAGTTGTTCCGGCAGGCCGTTGAGGTCGTTGTGGTAGTAGCGGATTTTTTGCAGCGGGCCGCTGCCGTCGACGCGGGCCAGGGGTTCGTAGCCGTCGTCTTCGTAGAGGTACAGGCTGGTTTGCTGGTGGCGGTGTTCCTGCAACAGGCGCAGGCCGTCCCAGGTGAAACGGGTTTCGCCCAGTGGGTAGCCATGGCTGTCGTGTTCGGTTTTTTCGATGCGCCGGCCCAGCGGGTCGTAGGTCATCGTGACCACGCTGCCATTGTCGTTGCGCACTTCAATCAGGCGGCTTTCGGCGTCGTAGGCGAAGCGTTGCAGGCCGCGCGCGGCGCTGCGTTTTTCGATCATCCGGCCAAAGGAATCGTACCGATAACGCTTGTCCTGGTAGGTCAGCAGTTTGTTGTGCACCACCAGCCCGGCGCCGGCTTGCGGGCCGTCCAGCAGGTTGGCGGCGGCGTCGTAGGCGAAGGTTTCGCGCTGGCCGTGCAGGTTGTTCTGGCTGGCGATGATGCGGCCGGTGGCGTCGTAGTGCAGCAGTTGGCGGTGCTGCGCGGCGGGTTGTTGGTCGAGTTTGCCGATCAGGTTATCTGCGGGGTCGTACTCGAAGTGTTTTTGTACCGCTGCCGGCAGCAGCGAAGGTTGGCTGCTGTGGCGGCGTTGGCGCGCGCGCAGGCGGCCGCTGCGGTCGTATTCGCTGCGGGTGCTGATCTGGCCTTGGGTGCGCAGCACTTCGCGGTGCAGGCGGTCGCGTTCGAAGTCGCTGATGACCTGGCCGTCGAGGTTGATCTGGTGCAGGTGGCCGCTGCCGTAGTACAGACGATTGACCCAGCGACCATCGGGCAACTGGGTCTGGATCAGGTTGCCCAGTTCGTCGTAGTGGTGTTGCAGGCTGCCGGCGGCGCTGTTTTCGGCGAGCAACTGGCCGGTGGCGTCGTAGGCGAAGCTCAGGGTTTGCGAGTTGTTTTGCAGGTCGGTGAAGGTGACGGCGGTGAGCTGGTCCAGCGGGTCGTAGGTGTACTCGGTACGGCCATCGTCAGTGACTTTGGCAATCAACCGGCCCACGGCGTCGCGTTCCAGGCGATGGACGATGGGCGCCGGCGGTGCTTCAGGAATGACCGCCAAGCCCGTGCCGTACGGCGCCGGAGTCGCCGTCACCGCCGCGACGTTGTCGAGTACGTCGTAGGTGTAGCGCTTGGCGCTGCCATCGAGGTCCTGTTGTTCGGTCAGCCGATCCCCGGCATCCCAGGCAAACCGATAACTCTCACCGTTCTCATTGACCAGCGCTTGCAGCCGCCCGTAGCTGTCGTAGGCGAACTGCACCTGCCGACCGTGGGCATCGGTGCGTTGGCGGACCTGACCGCGACGGTTGTGTTGGTAGTGCGTGGTGTGCCCGGCCGGGTCGGTGTAGCCGGTCAACTGGCCGGCGATGTCGCGCTGGTACTGTTCGGTGCGGCCGTCCGGCAACTGGCTGCTGAGCAGACGGCCCTGGGCGTCGTAGCTGAACTGGGTGCGCTCGCCGAGGGCATCGGTGATGGTCTGCAGGTAGCCGCGCTGGTCGTAGCTGAACCGCGTCGGATAACCCGAGCAATCGATGTGCTCCACCAACTGCCCGAACGGATTCCAGCGCAGCTTTTTAAGCTTGCCGGTGGCGTCGATGATTTCCACCACCTGACCGTGGGCGTCGTAGCGGTAGCGGGTGACGTGGCCCAGGGGATCGGTTTCGGCGGTGCAGTTGCCGCGTTGATCGTAGCGGTATTTCCAACTGTGGCCGGCGGCATCGGTGTCCACCAGGGGCAGGGCCCAGTGCTCGAGCCATAACGTCGAATCGCTGCGGCCCAAGGGATCGGTTTCGCCGATCAGGTTACCGGCCTCGTCATAGCTGTATTCATAGCGCCCGCCCTGTGGGTCGGTGGCGCTGAGCAGTTGGCGTTCGTCGTTCCACTCGAACAGCCAGGTCTGGCCGAGGTTGTCGGTGTACTGGGTGATCTGGTGCTGGCGGTTCCACTGCCGAATGCTGAGGCGCTGCAAACCGTCGGTGATGCGGGTTACGCCTGCCTTGAGGTCATAGTCGAACTGATAGGTGTCGCCCTCGTCGGTCCAGTGCCGAACCACGCGCCATTCCTGATCTTCGACCAGAGCCCATTCGTAGAAGCAGCGCAGCCCGGTGGGCAGTTGGTGTTCCACCATTCGCTGGCCGGCGTCGTAGTTGAAACGCCGTTGCACCTGGCCGGTGGCGTCGCGCACTTCGCTCAGGTTGTTCGCCGTGTCGTAGGCGTAGCTGACCAGCACTTCGCGCTGCTGGTCGGGGTAGAGGCGTTCTATCCGGGTGACGCGTTCGCGCTCGCGGATCAGCTCCACTTGCACCAGGTCGAAGGTGTCGCGCAGGCGTATCAGCCGTCCGGCGTCGTCGTAGTCGAGGAAGATGCGGTTGTCGTTGCGGTCACCGAGTTGGCTCAGGCGCAGCAGGGATGTGTGGCCCGGCGTGGGTTCGAACAGGCGATACAGGCCGTCGTCGCTTTCAATCAGCAACTGTCCGTTGAGATGACGTCGCACGGCCAGGCCTTCGCCAGCACTGAATACCGCGCCGCCCAACGGGATCGAGCCCATGTCGATGGGCCGGGCCTGTTCGTCGGTGTAGAGCAGGGTTTCGCCGCCCTCGGGATGGGCCAGGATTTCCACCTGCACCTCGTAGGCCACGCTCCAGCCGGCGCCGAACATCCCGCTGCGCCGCTCGTCGCGGCTGTTGTAGAAGCGTTGCCAGTCGATCGGCAGAACACCGGGCAAAACGAAGTCCAGCTCTTCATCGCGGCCCAGCACTTTGGCGCCGGTGGCGGCATGCACCGGGTTCGACGAGCCCATGGTGGCGTTGGCCGCGGCGCCCATGGCGCTGCTGACCGCCATCGACGCCGCGCCACCGGCCAGCATGCACGGCAGTTTGCTGAAGAACTTGCCCTTGCCACCCTTGAGCATCAGCAACGCGGTGACCGCCAGCCCCACGCCCGGGGTTTTGCCGCTGCGAATCTCACGCACCACCACTGAGCCACCGCCAATGGTCACGTCCGGGGAAATCAATCCGGCCGACACCACCGTCGCATCGCAGGTGCTGCGGTCGCCGCTGCGCACGGCGGGCTGGCCGTTGATGGTGACTTTGTCCGAGCCTTCGGCCATGAACTGCGGCGGCATCGGTGGGTGCTTGGTGCAGATCACCAGGTCTTCCGGTCGGGTCTCTGTGCCGGGGGCGGGTGTGGCGACGGTGGGGCGCCACATCTGCGAGAAGAAGTTGCCGGCCATGTCCAGGTAGCTGGGCTCGGCTTCTTCTTCCGGCTCGGACATGTCCAATTCGGTGCCGGCCGGCGCGACCTGGGAAACAACCGCCCCGGCGGCGCGGGCCGAGGGGATGTTGTTGGTAAAGGTGTCCTTGGAGCCGGTGAGGATGTTGGCCTGCACCGTGGGCGG
>NZ_FODL01000012.1:0-143957 GCF_900110355.1 Pseudomonas sp. NFACC39-1
GTCTGTATGGCAGATTGTCGGTGGTTGTGATGGCCTCATCGCGAGCAGGCTCGCTCCCACAGAGTTCAGTGTGTGGATAGGAAAGTGGATGTGCAGAAACAACAAAGCCCTCGCATTTCTGCGAGGGCTTCGTTTTGTATGGTGCCGGCACCAGGAGTCGAACCCGGGACCTACTGATTACAAGTCAGTTGCTCTACCAACTGAGCTATACCGGCGTGTGGGCGACGATTATAGCGATTGGGTGCGTTCTGTAAACCCCTGAATTCTGACTATTTTTGCAGGGCCTTGGCTCAGGCGCGGCGTACGAGGTTGCGTACTTTCTGCAAGGTTCGCCATGTGCGGCTGTTTTGCAGGGCATGGAGTTGGGCTTCGGCCCGTTCGGCGCGTTGCAGGGCGGTGGTGAGTTGTTGGTCGGGTTCGCTGAGGGGGTGGCTGAATTTGTGGCCCTTGCAGAACTGGAACCCGTCGAGGTTGCACGGGGGGATGTCGAAAGCGGGTTTGAGCGCCAGGTGTTCTTCGGCGAGGTAAAAAGTGTTGAGGCCGTCGAACAGGATGGGCTGGTAGCCGGCGTCGGTGACGAGGGTTTCCCAGGTCTGGTCGCGGGTCCATGGGGTTTCGATGAGGATGATCCAGGGGCGCCAGCGGCTGAAGTCCATGCCGCGCAGCACGGTTTCTTCGTGGCCTTCGACGTCTATTTTTAAGAAGTGGATGGGGCGGTGCTGGGCGTATTGCTCGCAGATCGACGTCAGGGTGCGGGACTGGACGGTTTGGACACTCACATTCATGCCGGCGTCACGGTGTTGTTGGGCGACGCTGGCTTCGACGGTGGACAGGCCTGTGTCGGCAATGGTGTAGAAGGTCAGGCTGTCGGCGTTTTCGCCGGCCACGCATTGCAGGTTGATGTCGTCGGGACGTTGTTGGCAGAGGGCATCGTAGTACGCCGGCACCGGTTCGATGTTGATCCCGCGCCAACCGTGGTCGTAGAAAGCCCGGGTCACCGAATCTTCTGTCGGATGGTTGGCGCCTACGTCCAGATAAAAGCCGTTTTCCACCGATTGAAGGGCGCGCCACAGGCGTATGTCTTCGAAGTTTTGTGCGTAGGAAATGAACGTCACGGCCAGTCCTTGTGTGTGTCGGCATTGTGTCAGTCACGATACGTAAGGCTGTTGTACTGCACGGGCGCGGTGGGCGCAATTGCAGGCGTGTGGGAGCACTGAGTTCGGCGGTTATGTCGTTTTGTTTGAGCGCTTATGCACAACGGGCGGGGCGGGGCGACTGTCATCTTGCGATTTTGTGACAGTTTTCTCGTTTGCTCGCAAATGCCTGTTTTAATGGTTTTTTATCCATATGAACAAAAAATGACCAGCCCCGGTTGCAGCAGAAAATCGCGGATTTCTTGGATCCAAGACTTTTTCATCAACAGAGTTATCCACAGGCTGTTTCGTATCAGTAACGCTCGGCCAGTAGCATCAGATTGCGTGGCGTCAGCGGCGTTTCGCAGAAGGTGCCGAGGCGGACGTGGTAATTTTTCTGGCTGAGAAAAAGTGCCCGATCCAGCACCAACCACAGCTCCAAAGGCCGCCGGAAAAGGCCTCGGACCAATTCCAGGTTGCGCACTTCGGCCAGACGCTGATGGCCGGCTGCTTCCAGTGCTGTCCAGTCGGGTGAGCCGACTGTGGATAAGTCTTTCATGGCGGCCAGATCGATGCAGTAGTCGGCGAAGGACTTTTCCAGCCAGGTGCTGGGAAGTGACGGGGTGGGCAGATAGTCGTCGCGGCCCCGGATTTGTCGTTGCAGCAGGTCAAAGCTCAGGCGCCGAGCCATGGACTGGTCCCGTTGCCGCCGGATACGTGCGCCGGCCGTGACGGTTTCTGTCAGGGGTAGACCGAGATCGTCCAGCGATAGCTGTAGGACCGAACCCTTGGCAGCGTCGGACAGTGGTTGATAGCGCTCGGTGCTGATGCGGTTGTAGCAGCACGGGGCGATGGCCAGTTGCGCGCAGCCAGCGGTACTCGCCAATTGCATCAGACGCACATGCAGGTCGCCGCAGGCGTGCAGGGCTACCGGCGTGTGTTCAGGGCGGATCGCCAGGTCGGCCTCTGCCGCCAGCACGTCTTGCTGCAAGTGCGTGGCGGGTAAACGGTGGCGTTGGCTCAGCTGCTGGCCGCTGGCGACCAGGGCTGGGTCGTATTCCAGGCAAGTCAGCTGTTGTTCATCCTGCAGCAAGCGTCGGCCAAGGTGACCTTTGCCGGCGCACCAATCGAGCCAGTGGGTCGGTCGGGTGGCGAAGTGCAGGCGGCTGGCGAACGCTTCGATCTGCTGCCATTTACGGCCTGGCACGTCGACGCTGAGGCGATGGGCGGCGGCTTTGAGCTCTTTGCCCGGCAGTTCTGCGACGGCGCTCAACGCATGGGAAATGGCCGCCAGTTCTGGAAATGGCGCGGGTGCATGTTGAATCAGCCAGGGTTGGTGATGGTCGTTTTCCGCGTCCTCCAGCGAGCGCTGGCGTAGCCATTGGGCCAGCTCAGGGTAGGACCCTTCCCATGGCAGTTGCAGGTGGGTGAACGGACGCGGTTTCCACAATGCCTGGTGCGTTGTGAGAAAAGCATCCAGCGCGGTGAAACGGGCGAGTAACGCCTCGCCCGTCAGCACGCCGCGGTCAGCGCCCTTGGCAGGCATCGACGCGCAACCAGCGCTCCAGCAGCTTGAAGCCCTGCACCAGCACGAACGCCATCAGCAGGTAGAACATGCCGGCCGCGAAGAAGATCTCCACCGGCAAGTAGGTCCGGGCAATGATGGTGCGGGCCATGCCGGTGAGCTCCAGCAGGGTCACGGTGCTCGCTAGGGCGCTGGCCTTGAGCATCAGGATCACTTCGTTGCTGTAGGCCGGCAGGCCGATGCGCGCGGCGCGAGGCAGGATGATGTAGAACAACGCTTTGGGGCGGGACATGCCCAGGGCTCGCGCGGCCTCGATTTCACCACGAGGGATGGCCTGGATCGCGCCGCGCAGGATTTCAGCGATGTAGGCGGCGGTGTGCAGGGTCATGGTGGCTGTGGCGCACCAGAACGGATCCCGCAGGTACGGCCACAGCGAACTGCTACGCACGGCATCGAACTGCGCCAGACCGTAGTAGACCAGGAACAGCTGAACCAATAACGGCGTGCCACGGAAAAAGAAAATGTAGGCGTAGGGTAAAGCCCGCACGTACCACAGGCGTGAGGAGCGGGCGATGCCCAGCGGAATCGCCAGCAGCAGACCGGCGATCACGGCGATGGCCACCAGTTCCAGGGTCAATGTCGCGCCTTGGGCCAGTTTCGGCAGCCACTTGATGATGACTTCCCAGTTCATTGGGTGCTCCTGGCAAAGCCGCGAGCGGCACGTCGTTCCAGAAAATGCATGCCGATCATGGCGAGCACGGTCAGGCCCAGGTACATGAACGCGGCTACCATATAGAAGGTGAACGGCTGCTTGGACACGGTCACGCCGATTTGCGCATGGCGCATGATTTCTTCCAGGCCGATCACCGACACCAGCGCCGTGTCTTTCATCAGGATCATGAACAGGTTGCCCAGGCCGGGCAGGGCGATGCGCCACATCTGCGGCATGATCAGCCGGGTAAAGATCCGCCACTTGGACAACCCCAGGGCCACGCCAGCTTCGCGATGGCCCTTGGGAGTTGCCAGGATCGCGCCGCGAAATACTTCCGTGGCGTAGGCGCCAAAGCACAGGCCCAGGGCGATGACGCCGGCGGCGAAGGCGTTCAGGGAAAGGTCCGGGTTACCGAAGTATTCGCCCAGGGCACGCATGAGGTTGACGGTGCCGAAGTAGATCAGCAGCACCCAGAGCAATTCGGGGACGCCGCGAACCAGTGTCGAATAAGTGCCGCCCAGCCATTGCAGCGGCTTGTACGGGGAAGTCTTGGCCAAGGCGCCGAGCAAGCCGAGCACCAGCCCCAGGCAGAGGGCCGAGAGCGCCAGTTTGACGGTCATCAGCGCGCCAGCGGCGAGCGCCGGTCCGAATCCGTAGAGATCGATCATCATGGGTGTGTGTTCATATCGCGGCAGGCTTTGCTAAGGGCCGGCGCCGCAATGAAGCAGCGCCGGCCAGGCACGTCAGGATCAATAGATGCTGAACGGGAAGTACTTGTCGTTGATCTTTTTATAGGTGCCGTCGGCCACGATTTCCTTGAGCGCGGCGTTCAGCTTGGTGCGCAGTTCGTCGTCACCCTTGCGTACGGCGATACCGATCTTGTCGCTTTCCACCACCGGGTCGCCCTTGAATTCGAAGGCGGCGCCGTCTTTGCTCTTGAGCCATTCATATTGCACGTATTTGTCCGCCAGGATGGCGTCAACGCGGCCGGAGAGCAGGTCGAGGTAGGCGTTTTCCTGAGTATCGTAGAGCGTGACCTTGATGTTGTAGTCATCTTCCATGTTGCGGTCATCCAGCCAGGTACCGGCCAGCGTCGCGCGTTGGGCACCAATGGTCTTGCCGCTCAGGTACGCCTTGTCGGTGCTGAAATCGGTGGTGGCCTTCGGCGCGATGAATTGCAGCTTGTTGGAATAGTACGGCTCGGTGAAGTCCACGGCCTGCTTGCGTTCCTCGGTAATCGACAGCGAGGAGATCAGGAAGTCGAACTTCTTGGCGTTCAGGGCTGGAATGATGCCGTCCCAGTCGGAGGTCACCACGCTGCATTCGACTTTCATCTTGGCGCATAGGGCGTCGCCAATGTCCTTGTCGAAGCCGACCACGTTGCCGCTGGCATCTTTGTTGTTAAACGGCGGGTAGGCCGCTTCGATGCCCATCTTCAGTGTTTCCGTGGCCATGGCGCTGGCCGAGAAGACCAGACTGGCGGCAGCGGCCAGGAGGAATTTCTTGTAGGTCTGCATAGGTACTGCTCCGTTAGCGGTTGCTGGACATGAATTGTTTGCAGCGCGCCGAAAGCGGGTTTTCGAAGACCTGCTGTGGCGATCCTTGCTCCTCGACCAGGCCTTGATGAAGGAACACCACCTCGCTGGAAACCTGACGGGCGAAGCCCATTTCGTGAGTCACCAGCAGCATGGTGCGGCCTTCTTCGGCCAGGGCGCGGATCACACTAAGTACTTCCTGGACCATTTCCGGGTCAAGGGCAGAGGTGGGCTCGTCGAACAGAATCACTTTAGGCTGCATCGCCAACGTGCGGGCGATGGCGGCGCGCTGCTGCTGACCGCCGGAGAGTTCGGCAGGGTAGGCATGACGCTTGTCGGCGATGCCGACCTTGGCCAGCAGGGCTTCGGCCACTTCCACCGCCTCGGCCTTGCTCTGGCCGAGCACCCGGCGCGGGGCTTCGATGATGTTGTCGAGCACGCTCATGTGCGGCCAGAGGTTAAAGTTTTGAAACACAAAACCGATTTCGCTGCGCAGGCGGTTGATCTGTTTGCCATCGGCGGCCACTAGTTCACCGTTTTTCGCGGCCTTGAGCTTGAGTTCTTCGCCGGCCACCAGGATCTGACCCTGGTTGGGGTTTTCCAGCAGGTTGATGCAGCGCAGAAATGTGGACTTGCCGGAACCGGAGGAGCCCAGGATCGAGATCACATCGCCGTCGCGGGCGGTCAGCGAGACGCCTTTGAGCACCTCCAGCTTTCCGTAGCGTTTGTGCAAGTTGCGGATTTCAAGCGCGGGCGTGGCCTGGGCCATGTGCGGTCCTCATGGTGTGTGCTCCCTTGCTGTTGGCGGCCTTCCTGGCGAGGCGGCCAAGCTAGCATAGCGCCCGAATGGCAGCCAACAGCGCTACGGGGGGTAAACGGTGAATGTGCGGCAGCTTGTCGCATCGGCGCAGCAGACTGTCGCGCCATCAACAACCAAACGGTCGTTCGAACTCTGTTTACCGGTAAAAATCCCGGGGAGTCGCGTAAAAAAAGGCGCGATGGTGCCAGCTTTGGGCGGGGGTTGGAAGGGTTAACCGGATGAGTGTTGCCGTTGTACGTTTTTATCGTCCATAGGAGATTTTAGCTGGCTGTTCTCATCTGCGTGAGGCTGATCGCGTTCTGTCATGTAGTCAGCAGTCGCGTCGCCATTGTCGAACCACCTATCCCAGTCTTGCGAATGCTCAGAGTTATTTGTCATGAAAGTGTTTACGGCCTCTTCTCCGTCGGGCAAGTACTCGGTATCGGTGCCACGCAGCAGTGAGGAATACCGCGACACCGCCGACGCAGGCAGCGGTGCTGCACGAATAGCTGGCCGGCTTATTCGCTGGCGGGCTCTTCCATCAACTGACGATAACGATCCAGCGCCTCGCCGAAGTCCTTGATGAACTCCGGGGTGCTGAGCCAGCGCTGCGCCGTCTCGCGGTCCATGTCGTCGGCCCACATGCGGTAGTCCACCAGCATGTCGGCGGCCAGGTTGGTGGCGGCCATGCTTTCGTTCTCGGCATTTTTCAGGTCCAGCAGGCCGGGGCGTTCGCTGATCATCACGCTGACGGACGCGAGGAGGGTGTCGAGCATTTCGCTGCGGCTGATGGCCTCGGCTTCGCGCAGCTTGGCGAACAGTTCGAGCACGTAGACCGGTGGCTGGGCGGTGGCGTGGGCCGGGTCGCCATACATAGGGATGGATTTACGCCCGCTCATGCGGATTTGTTTGGCTTTGTCTTTGGCACGCTTGGCGCGTTTTTGCTGTTTGTTCAGTGAGGCCATTGGGCTTCGGTTTCCAGTGGGTTAGGGGGCGATGCCCGGCTCAGTTGATTTTCGGCACGGTAAAGCTGAATTCACTGCCCTTGCCGGGTTGGCTTTCGGCATGCAGTTTACCGCCATGGGCCTGGACAATCCCCTTGGAAATATACAAACCCAGCCCGGTGCCGTTCGGGTTGCCTTCCTTGACTGTCCAGTAGCGGTCAAACACGTGAGGTAATTGTTCCGGCTTGATTCCTTCGCCGGTATCACGAACGCTGAACACGATCTCGTCACCCACCGACATCGCGCTGATGCCTACGCTGCCTTGCCGGGGCGTGAATTTGATGGCGTTTCCGATCAGGTTGGACAGCACCTGGAACAGCCGCTCGGGGTCGGCATTGATCTTCAGGTCGGGTTCGGCGTGGAACGAAATATCGATGGCCTTGGCGGTTGCCAGTGGCGTCAGCAGCGAGCAGGCGTCTTCGAATATCTGACTGACGTCCATCGGCTGGGGGTGGATGGTGTAGCGTCCGGCGTCGATGCGCGAAGTGTCCAGCAGGTCTTCGAGCAGTACGTTCATGCGGCTGGCGGCCTGTTGCATGGTGTCGATGGCTGAGGCAATTCGCTTGGAGCTATGGGAGCCGTCGGAGCTGAAGGACTTTTGCATCATGCCGCAGAGCATGGATATGACTGTCATCGGGTTGCGCAGGTCATGGGACACCACTGCCACCAGTTCATCACGCGCCTGCACGGCCTGACGCTCCTTGTGGACTTGCCGAGCCAGATCGTTTTCCAGGGCCGAGCGGCGCAGGTCGTTGGCGGCGAACAGATCGCCGTGGGTCCATTGGGTACTGATGCCGGCCATTTCGACTTTCCAGATCTCGAAAGACGTCCGCGGTCGCAGGCGCAAACCGGTCTCGCTGCTTTCCAGGTCCAGGGGTTTTTGCGGGTCGCCGCTCCACTGGATGGTTTGCTTCACCTCGGGGCGGAACCACAGCACGCCATTTTCCACAGGCTTGGGCAGATGAATCGCCAGCACGCCGCTCGCCACGTCCTGATAAGCCTGGGCCGGAGTGAAAACGCTGCTCAGGTTGTGGTGGGAGAAAACGGCCTCGCCAGTCTCCAGCATCCATTTATGCAGTTCGCGGATCTGCTCCGCTTCCGGACACTGACCGTGGCGGTGCAGCTTGTTGTCCTCGAGGATCGCGACGCCGGTGGCGCCGGCCAAGTCCATCAGCCGTTGGGGTTCGCGGGACAAGCCGTCAAAGACATTGTCGCTGGACTCGGCCATGGCGGTGGCGAGAACCTTGAGGTCCTCAAGCTTGGCGTCCCGTTGGCGGGTCAGCTCCAGTGCTTGCATGGCGCTGATCTGCAGCGACAGCACTTGGCCGATGGTCTGGCAGGCCATGCGCATCTCATGGGGCACGAGCAGTGGTTGGCGGTTACCGCAACTGATCAGGCCCCACAGCCGTTCGCCTTCCATCAGGGAAATGCTCATGGACGACAGCACACCCATGTTCTTCATGTATTGGCGGTGGATCGGCGAGACACTGCGCAGGGTGGAAAAGCTCAGGTCCAGGGCTGTTTGCGTGTCGGGGCGCAACGCCGGGACCAATGGTACCGGTGTGTAGTCAGCGTTGGGGATGATCCGCAGCCAGTTGGTGCGATACAGCTCCCGGGCCTGCTCAGGGATGTCGGATGCCGGGAAGAACAGGCCTTTATAGAGTTCCATCGACGGCGCGCTGGCCTCGGCTATCACCTGGCCGTGGCCTTCTTCTTCGAAGCGATAGATCAGCACCCGGTCGTAGCCGGTCATGGCCTGAATTTCCCGAACGCTGATTTCGTAGAGAGCCTGAAGGCTTTTCGCGCTTTGCAGGCGCTGCAACATGCGCCCCAGGTTGGCTTCGCCGCTGACACCTTCGGGACGGTAGTCGCTCAGGTGCTGTTCCAGTTCGACGATGAGGGCGCCTTGATGGCGGTGGACCAGGGCGTCAAAACGCAGTTGGTTCACGACAATCTCCACGGGCGCGTTGTCGCCATCCGCATCGGTGCGACAGGCCTTGAGGATGGCTTGGGCCTGCTGCTGCCCGAACAGTGCGTCCAGCGTCTGGCTCGGGAGACCGTGAGGATCGTGTCCCATCAATTGCAATACGTTGGCGCTGACCTGCCGAATGACGAAGTCGGGCTCGGACAGCATCAGCAGCACACCATGCGGCTGGATGGCCCCAGGGAAGCGAATCGGTTCATCTGCACAGTTGGCCAGCAGCTCTTCGAAGGCTTCCTGGTTTTCCGGGGTCATAACAATACCTTTTGGCTGTCCAGCCAGTGTTCAAAATGGGTAAAGGTCGCTTTGGCGGCACGTGTGACTTCGAGCGTTTGAGCGTCGCCAAGGTTCCTGTCGCCCAGGTACTGAAGGAAATCCTTCCAGCGCCGGCCGGTGAGTTCGCCATACACATTGAGAAACGCCGCGCCGCTGGAGGCATCAAGACCCAGCTGCTCGGCCACTCTGCGGCGCAGGATTTGCCCCCCGAGTGTCGCGCCTTCCAGCACATAGGAAACCCCGAGGGCAGCGGCACGGGAGTCGATCTGCGGCAGGTCCGCGCAGGTGGGCAGTGTTTCGATAGCGTGGTCACCCAGGCCCAGTGCCGTAAGGTCCGCCCGTAGTACGGGGAGTTTGATCCGCAGGGATTGGTCCAGCCCCGTCGGTGTCAGCGTCAGAACATGAAGTCGTTGTTCCAGCGGCTTATAAAAGCCGTAGTAGGCCGCCATCAGGCGCCGGTACAGGTCGAGGTCCAGCTGTTCGGAGAAAAACGGCAAGCGTTTTTCCAGGGCGACGTGCAGCTCAGCGGTTTCGGTCCGCAATGCCTGAATCAGAGAAGGGGGAGGTGCGGCCGGTGACATGCGCGATAGAGCTCGTTGACTGGAGCGTTGCTGGAAAAAAAGCGCATCAATCTTACACAGATTTTTTGCCGAGAACGGTCATCAGCTGTCGGCTGTCATTTCGCCCGTCGCCAGGCCCGGTTGCCAACTCTCAAGCCTTTCCCGTTCACGATCCAGCTCATTGCGCAGCTCTTCTTCCGTAGGGAGCACCAGTTTGTACTGACTGGCGAACAATTGTTCGTTGCCTTGCAGGACAGAGTAACGCACCACCGATTCATCTTTTTGGGCGCAGAGAATAATGCCAACAGTGGGTTTGTCATCGGGACTGCGCTTGAGGTCGTCGTAGAGACGCACATACATGTCCATCTGCCCAATGTCCTGATGGCTCAGCTCACCGCGTTTGAGGTCGACGATCACAAAACACTTGAGCAGGTAATTGTAAAAGACCAGATCGAGGTAGAAGTCTTTGCTTTCGGTGCTGATGCGTTGTTGGCGAGCGACGAAGGCGAACCCCTTGCCCAGTTCAAGGAGAAAGCCCTGTAGCTGGTCGATCAAGGCTTGCTCCAGGTCGGTTTCCAGCAAAGCGCCGGCATTGGGCATTCCGAGGAACTCCAGGACGACCGGATCCCTGACGATGTCTCTTGGGCTGAGATTGAGCTTTTCAGTATGGGAAGTCGCCTCCTGTTTCACTGCCGGGCGGTCTTGGCTGGCCAGCAGGCGTTCGTAATAGAAGGTGCCGATCTGACGTTCAAGGGCGCGCGTGGACCAGTTCTGCGCAGCGGCTTCGTCCATATACCAACGCCGCGCACTCTCATTTTCGACACGGAGCAGCATGCGATAGTGGGGCCAGCTCAATTCGTGACGCAGTGCGTCACACATTGGAAAGGCCTGATAAAAAAGACGCATGTAGCGCAGGTTCGAAGCATCAAACCCTTTCCCAAACCTCGCTGTCAGTACTTTCGCCAGCGACGGCAGCAGTCGTGCGCCATAAGTCGCCCGCTCGGCTCCTCCCTGTTCGAATTCGACGATGTGCCGCCCAATCTGCCAGCAGGTTTGAACCTGAATCGTATCGACGGCACGCAGCACTTTCTGGCGTGCCTGGCGGATCAGTTCACCTAGCTCATTAATCAGAGGGGCAAGCTTTGGGTCGTCTTGAGGGAGAAGTGCGGTCATCGAAATGTCAGCCGTGAGAATGGGCGGACCAAAAGGATGCTCTGGACGACGTTTCGATGATGCCGGGCGAGTCTGATTAAGCAGGAGGAAAGCCGTCCGATTCTTGCAGGACGGGTTTGACGCCGCCTGATCTTGGCTGACCCTGGCTTGTAGGAGCTATCCTGGTAGGGCGTCATCCACTGCCAACGTCCTCGTAACGCGGACGATGATCAGATCGAACCTTGGGCCAGCGCATTGGACGCGGCGACATAATCGGTCTGGAATTGTTCACTCTCGACCCAGTCCAGCGCGGCCTGCTCATCGACGCCCGTGGTCAGGCGACGGTATTCGATCAGGACGGTAATGATGAAGTCAGTGGCCTCTTCCTCGCCTTCCTGCTCCAACACAAGCGCCAGCAGCGGATGCCCCAAGAAGACCGCGCACATGGCCTGCTGGCTGATCTTTTCAGCCGCGCGCATGACTTGGAACAGCTCCGTCAGGTCCACGGTTTCCAGATCGATGCGCTCATCGTTCGGGTCCAGGAAATCGTTCGGCGCAGCGGCACGCTGAATACGGTTCTTTTTGGCTTTCGCCTTGGCGCGCTGGTTTCGTTTCTGCTGTTTGTTTGCCGATGACATGGTCAGATTCCTGACGTGAAAATAAGGCCGCCTATGCTACAGCTTCAGGGCAAACCCTTCGAATTTCTATCCGCCACAGACAGGGTGGCAGCGGAAATAAATTTCACGCAATAAAAAACCCCGATCAATTTCTTGATCGGGGTTTTCGGTATTTGGTGCCCAGAGACGGAATCGAACCGCCGACACGGGGATTTTCAATCCCCTGCTCTACCGACTGAGCTATCTGGGCAACGGGGCGCATTAAACGGGTTTTTCAGGGGGTCGTCAAGCACGTTATCAAAAAATATTTAATTATTACCGTCGCTTACGATCCGCCCCGGTTCTGGGTGGCCTATTCGGACGGCGGCACGTAGCCTTCGGCCTTGGCGTATTCTTCGCCGGAAAAGAACTTTTCCATTTCGCCTTGAAGGTATTTGCGGTCTTCGGCGTTCATCATGTTCAGGCGTTTTTCGTTGATCAGCAGGGTCTGGTGTTTTTGCCAGTCCGCCCAGGCCTTGGCCGAGACATTGTCGTAGATGTCCTGGCCTTTGACGCCCGGAAAGGGCGCGCGCTCCAGGCCTTCCAGTTGTTCTTTGTACTTGCGGCACATCACGGTGCGGGTCATTGCAACTCTCCTGCGTTCAATACGGCGGCCGCGCGTTCGAGCAAGGTCTTGACCGGGGCGGCGAGGCCCAGGCGCGGCGGGGTGGCGAGGTTATACCAGAGCCAGTCGGCCTCGGCCACGTGATGGCCGGTTTCCCGGACCCGGACCAGCCAGGGTTCGATCGCCAACTGAAAGTGGCTGAAAGTGTGTACCAGAGCTGGCATTTCCTGTTGTTTGCCCAGTTCCAGCGAGTGTTGCAGGGCCAGGTGTTGCAGGTCGTCGAGGTCGTCGAGTTCCGGCAGGCTCCATAAGCCGCCCCACAGGCCCGTGGAGGGGCGACGATAAAGCAGAATCGCGCCTTCGCGGTTGGCCAGCATTGGCATCAGCGTGCGTTTTTTGGGCACGTCCTTGCGGGGCTTGGGGATCGGGTAGCGGGTCTCCAGCCCCAGCATGTGGGCTTGGCAGCCATTTTTCAGCGGGCAAAGCAGGCAACTGGGTTTGCTGCGGGTACACAGTGTGGCGCCCAGGTCCATCATCGCCTGGGTGTAGGCATTGACCCGGTCTTGAGGTGTAAAGCGCTCGGCGGTCGCCCACAATTGCTTCGCGACCTTCGGCTCGCCCGGGTAACCCTCCTGGGCGGTGAAGCGCGCCAGCACCCGCTTGACGTTGCCATCGAGGATCGGTGCCCGCAGGCCCATGCTGATGCTGGCGATGGCGCCGGCTGTGGACAGGCCGATCCCCGGCAACTCGGTGAGTTTTTCCACGTCGCGGGGGAATTCACCGTCATATTGGTCGACAACGATCTTTGCAGTTTTCTGCAGATTGCGGGCGCGGGTGTAGTAGCCCAGGCCAGTCCACAGGTGCAGCACTTCGTCTTCCGGCGCGGCGGCCAGAGCTTGCACGGTGGGCAGCGAGGCCATGAACCGGTCGAAATAATTGAGCACGGTGCTGACCTGGGTCTGCTGCAGCATGATTTCCGAGACCCACACCCGATACGGATTGATGTCTTGCTGCCAAGGCAAGTCGTGGCGCCCGTGGCGGTCGAACCAGTCCAGTACGGCGCTGGAAAACTGCTCGGCGGTCATCGCTTGAACAACCCCTTGAGCGCGTCCTTCAGCTCGGGGCTGACCTTGTCGCCGAGCTTCTCGTCGATCTTCTCATTGAGCTTGTCGCCGAGGCGGTCGCCGGCCAGTTTCGCGGCGACTTTGCCCAGACCTTCGTTGTCCAGGCGACATGCCTTCGCGCCCAACTCCAGCGGACCGCGGCAGCGCAACGGCCATTCGACATCGACGTAACGTTCGTTGACCTGGCAAGCCGGATCGGGCATGTCGCTCTTGTCGCCTTCGATGATGATGCCGACGCGGTAATCCATGCCCAGCACACGCAGGTCGATATCGCCGTTACCGTTGACGGTCATGCCAGGAATGCGGACCTTCAGGTCCGGGTTGCTGGCCACGCCGCTGCGAAAGGTGAGATTGCCGTTGAGTTGCTCGAACGGCGTGTCCTTGCCCCGGGGCTCGCCACTGAGGGTTTTACGATTGAGGGTGGCGATGCCTCTGCACAATTGCTGCTCGAGGTTGGCATTGAGCAGTACACCATCGTTGATGACGAACCCGGCAGTGCCGTTGAGGCTGTCGATCAGGGCCTTTTGGCTGTTGCCGCTGGCAGTCACGGCGCTGTTGAGCGTCACCAGGCCTTTGACGGGCGGATTCTTGCCCTGGCTTTCGATGATTTTCTCGGCCGGTACCCGGTTGATGCGGGTCTGCAGGTTCAACTGCGGCATGGGCTGGCGCACGTCCAGCGTGCCTTTGACTTCGAAGTTGCCGTTGTACAGATCGCCCCGCAGGTTTTCCAGGGTCAGCAGGCCGCCCTGGCCGGTGGCCTTGAGGGCGGCATTCTGGATCGGCAGTTTATCGAGGGTCAGTTGGCCGAAGGTCAGGTCGGCATTCAGGTCCAGTTTGCCCAGGCGTTCGACCGGAAACAGCCGGTCGTTGCTCCAGGCGCCCTGGGTGGGCGCGCTCGGCAACGGTGTGCTGCCGGCGCCGGCCATGGCACTGGCTTCGGTGTTGCTGACCTCCGCCTCACGGGCTGCCTTGGAACTGTCGGCCTCGGCGGATTTTGGCGGCAGGTAGCGGTCAACGTTGAAGGTATCAGCCTTGAGCTGCGCACGCAGTGACTGCTTGGCAAAGTCTTCCACGGCGATACGACCGCTGAAGGTGCTGTCGTCGATTTTCAGATTGATGCTATTGAATTCGGCGCTGGTCGGCGTGGCCGCAATGCGGGTGACCAGTTCGACTTTGCTCAGGCTGCCTTCGGCCATGGCCGGCAGTTGCTGACCGACGCCGTCGACGAATTTCGCCAGGTCGAATTGGGCGATCGACATGCCGCCGCTCAGTTGCGGGGTCTTGTCCAGATCATTCACCTTCAGTTCGCCCAACGCCCGCAGTTGATTGATGGACAGCTTGATGCCGGTCCATTCGGCGACGTTCGCCGCTTTATCCAGGAGTAACTGCCCGTGTGCCGCGAACGTCACGGTCTTGCCTTGCAAAGGGTCGCCCGTGGCTTCGCCGGACAGCTTCAGGTCTTCGAACTTGTAGCGCTGCAAGGCGCGCTCAAAGCGCAGCTCGCCCGTGACTTCGGTGCGCACGCGCACGGCTGGCTGGTTGCTGGCCAGGAATGCGGTAAGGGTGACCGGAATGTTGGTGGAGTCATGGATCGGGCCGGTGCTCAGTTGGATGCTTTCGGCGGTGAACTGCCTGCCGGCCTGCTCGTCGGTGTATTCGACCCGGGCGTTGTTCACGGTCAGGCTGTCGATGTCCAGGCGGGTTGGCTGGGCCGGTTTCTGCGCCGGGGTGCTGTCCCCAGGGGCAGGTTGTTCGGCCGGTGCCGGGGCGTTTGCCGTGGTTTTAGACGCGGGGGCCTTGCCGATGTCTTCCCAATTGCCGTGGCCATTCTTGTCACGGTTGAGTCGCAGGTTCAGGCCTTCGACCCGCACGTCGCTCATCTGCACTTCCCGGCGCAGCAGTGGAATCACGCGCACGGAAAGGCCGAGCATCTGCAGGTCGGCGAACGGTTGTGTCGGGTTTGCCAGGGTGGCGACGCTGGCTTCGTGCAACTCCAGACCCAGCCACGGGAAAAGGCTCCAGCCGATGTCGCCATTGAGGGTCAGCTCAATATGGGCCTTGTCGCGGGCTATCTGGCGGATCTCTTCTTTATAGTCGTTGGGATCGAAGAGGTGGGTCAGGGCAAAGCCCAAGGCCACAATGACCAGCAACAGCCCGAGGAGTACCAGACCCAGGATTTTGCCGAACGCTTTCATGGGCGAGTCCTTGTAGGTTGAGTTCAAAAATTAGCCTGGGAGTATAACGCCCTGACCTGGTGGCGCGTTGGGTGATCGTTCTTTCTGACAGGCTTGGGGGCCATGGATCCGGTAGCGAGGGCTGCGCTGAGCTCCCGGAGCTAGGCCTGCTCCAGTGCCAGCTTCAATTTGGCCGCCAGCGCCTGGGCTTCCAGATGACCGGGTGGGGCCAAGAGCTTCAGTTCAGCACCGTGTTGCGTAGCCATTTTCCGTGCTTCGCTGACCAATCGTTCCGCCACCCCACGACGACGGGTAACGTTTCGCACACACATTTGGGACAAGTGCCAGACGTCCTGGTGCCGTTGCAGCCGTGCGGCACCGAGCAACCGGTCATTGAAGCGGGCTGCGATCAACGCGCCGTCCTCCAGGCATGTGCGTATCAAATGTGTGCCGTCAGTAAACGGCTCGAACAGCCAGGCCGGGGCATCCTGGTAGATCTTGTGCAGGTCCTGCTGGTCCCGACAGGTGGCGTCATTCAACTGCTCGACAACGATGGGCATATAAATTCCTGAAAAATAAACGATTCACACCCTACAGAAAACGTGCAACGGCGCGATAAGACAGAAGATGTAAAAAAGGTGATGGCATTTTGGCTTTTCTGTCATAAGCAAATGGTAACCTTTACCCGTTCGCCCGTCCTTCTGCGACTCAATGTCGCACCAAAATGAAGCTTCACCAGAAAATACAGTCGTGCTTTGCGTGCAATAAGGCTGAGGGTGATGCATGGCTGGCGAGCCATACCAATAACTGGGGGATACACAAATGAGCACGAGCATCACGGCGGACGGCTTTGCCGACCAGCCTGCGTTCCTCTCCAAGGAACGCATTATCGCCAAGCCCGGATTCAACCGGTGGCTGGTTCCACCGGCCGCACTGGCCATCCACCTGTGCATCGGCATGGCCTACGGCTTTTCGGTGTTCTGGTTGCCGTTGTCCAAGGCACTGGGCGTCACCAAGCCTGTAGCCTGTGCACCGGACATGAGCTTCATCGCACAAGTCTTTTCATCCCAATGTGACTGGCCGATCTCGATGCTCGGCTGGATCTACACCCTGTTCTTCATCTTCCTGGGTTGCTCGGCAGCCATCTGGGGCGGCTGGCTGGAACACGCTGGGCCGCGTAAGGCTGGCGTTGTATCGGCCTTGTGCTGGTGCGGCGGTCTGCTGATTTCCGCGTTGGGTATCTACACTCACCAGATCTGGCTGATGTGGGTCGGCTCCGGGGTCATCGGTGGTATCGGCCTGGGGCTGGGCTACATCTCCCCGGTTTCGACGCTGATCAAGTGGTTCCCGGACAAGCGTGGCATGGCCACCGGTATGGCGATCATGGGCTTTGGCGGCGGCGCGATGGTAGGTGCTCCGCTGGCTGCAGCCCTGATGAGCCATTTCTCTTCGCCGACTGAAGTGGGTGTATGGCAAAGCTTCCTGGTCATGGCTGCGATCTACTTCGTATTCATGATCGGGGGTGCCCTGTCATACCGCGTTCCGCCGACCGGCTGGAAGCCTGAAGGCTGGACTCCGGCGCCGAAGAAAGCGGCAAACGCGATGATCACCCATCGCCACGTTCACGTGAGCGTTGCCTGGAAAACCCCGCAGTTCATTCTGGTCTGGCTGGTGCTTTGCCTGAACGTGTCCGCTGGTATCGGTATCATCGGCATGGCTTCGCCACTGCTGCAGGAAGTGTTCGGCGGCAAGTTGCTTGGCAATGACCTGCCGTTCGGTCAACTGGACGCTGCGCAACTGGGTCAGATCGCTGCCATTGCGGCCGGTTTTACCGGTCTGCTGAGCCTGTTCAACATTGGTGGACGGTTCTTCTGGGCATCCTGCTCGGATTACCTGGGCCGTAAAAACACCTATTTCGTGTTCTTCGCCCTGGGCTTTGCCCTGTACGCGCTGATCCCGAACCTGGGTCATCTGGGCAGCGTCGCGCTGTTCGTGGCGGCGTTCTGCATCATCCTGTCGATGTACGGCGGCGGTTTCGCCACCGTGCCAGCCTACCTGGCGGACCTGTTCGGTACGCAAATGGTCGGCGCGATCCACGGTCGCCTGTTGACCGCTTGGGCTGCGGCGGGCGTGTTGGGTCCGGTATTGGTGAACTACCTGCGTGAATATCAGTTGAGCATCGGTGTTGAACGCGCCGCGGCCTATGACATCACCTTGTACATTCTCGCCGGCCTGCTGGTGCTGGGCTTCCTGTGCAACATGATGGTCCGTCCGGTCGCCGACAAGTACTTCATGACCGATGCCGAACTGGCCGCTGAACAGGCGCTGGGCCATGACAAGGGCGCCGACAGCACCACTTCGCTGGAGTGGAAAGCTGCGCCGGGCACCAAGCCTTTGGCGATCGCCGCCTGGCTGGTGGTGGGCATTCCGTTGGCGTGGGGTGTGTGGATAACCCTGCAGAAGACGGCGGTGTTGTTCCAGTAAGACTGTTGCCCGAACCTTCAAGGTGAGGGCAAACCTAATGTGGGAGCGGGCTTGCTCGCGAAAGCGGTGTGTCAGTTAACGATGATGTCGACTGATACGCCGCTTTCGCGAGCAAGCCCGCTCCCACATTTGATTTTGGGTGATGGCAAAAATGCTTGTATGGACATGTCTATCGCCGACAGCCGGGGATTCATCCCGTCAGTGATGTCACCTCTTATGTTTCTGTTTGCCGCTCGCGCCCCTATAATGGCTGCCTTTTTCGCCCAATGATTTTGCGGAGCTGGTGATGGCCGAACGTAAGGCGTCTGTCGAGCGCGACACTCTGGAAACCCAGATCAAAGCCTCGATCAACCTGGATGGCACCGGAAAGGCCCGGTTTGATATCGGCGTGCCTTTTCTTGAGCACATGCTGGACCAGATCGCCCGCCACGGGCTGATCGACCTGGATATCGTCAGCAAGGGTGACCTGCACATCGACGACCACCACACGGTGGAAGACGTCGGTATCACCCTGGGGCAGGCTTTCACCAAAGCCATCGGCGACAAGAAAGGCATCCGTCGCTACGGCCACGCCTACGTGCCGCTCGATGAGGCGCTGTCGCGCGTGGTCATCGACTTCTCCGGTCGTCCGGGCCTGCAAATGCATGTGCCGTACACCCGTGCCACCGTTGGCGGCTTCGACGTGGACCTGTTCCAGGAATTTTTCCAGGGCTTCGTCAACCACGCCAATGTGACCCTGCACATCGACAACCTGCGTGGGCACAACACCCACCACCAGATCGAAACCGTGTTCAAGGCTTTCGGCCGCGCGCTGCGCATGGCCGTGGAGCTCGATGACCGCATGGCCGGGCAAATGCCCTCCACCAAGGGCGTTCTGTAATGCAGACGGTCGCGGTTATCGATTACGGCATGGGCAACCTGCACTCGGTGGCCAAGGCCCTCGAGCACGTGGGCGCCGGCAAGGTACTGATCACCAGCGATGCCGACGTGATTCGTGAAGCCGATCGGGTGGTTTTCCCCGGCGTCGGTGCGATTCGTGACTGCATGGCCGAGATCCGTCGCCTGGGCTTCGACTCGTTGGTGCATGAGGTCAGCCAGGACCGTCCGTTCCTCGGCATCTGCGTGGGCATGCAGGCCTTGCTTGAAAGCAGCGAGGAGAACGACGGCGTCGATTGCATCGCGATGTTTCCAGGCCAGGTGAAGTTTTTCGGCAAGGATCTGCACGAAGACGGCGAGCACCTGAAAGTCCCGCACATGGGCTGGAACGAGGTGAAGCAGACGGTGGATCACCCGCTGTGGCACAACATTCCGGACCTGGCGCGCTTCTACTTCGTGCACAGCTACTACATCGCGGCCGGTAATGCCCGGCAGGTGGTGGGCGGCGGTCACTATGGAGTCGACTTCGCCGCGGCCCTGGCCGACGGTTCGCGCTTCGCCGTGCAGTTCCACCCGGAGAAGAGCCATACCCATGGCCTGCAACTGTTGCAGAACTTCGCGGCGTGGGACGGTCGCTGGTAATGGCCCGCAAGAAACCGCCGATCCTCACCCTCACGCCCGAGCAGGAGAGTGAGGCGAACCGCAAGATCCAGCGGTTCATGGAGGATCGTTTCGAACTGGAGCTGGGTTCGTTCGAAGCCGCGGAAATTCTTGAGCTGTTTACCCGCGAAATTGCTCCGCACTATTACAACAGGGCGATTTTCGATGTGCAGGCGCACCTTAAAGAAAGGTTCGAGAGCATCGAAAGCGACTTGTGGGCGCTCGAGAAAAACTGATTTCCGAGCCAAGCTGAACATTCGAATTTGAAGGTTTGCCAGATGCTGATTATTCCCGCTATCGATCTCAAGGACGGCGCTTGCGTACGTCTGCGTCAGGGCCGGATGGAAGACTCCACGGTGTTCTCCGATGATCCGGTGAGCATGGCCGCCAAGTGGGTGGAGGGCGGCTGCCGTCGCCTGCATCTGGTCGACCTGAACGGTGCTTTCGAAGGGCAGCCGGTGAACGGTGAAGTGGTCACGGCCATTGCCAAGCGCTATCCGAATTTGCCGATCCAGATCGGCGGTGGCATCCGCTCGCTGGAAACCATCGAACACTACGTCAAGGCCGGCGTGAGCTATGTGATCATCGGCACCAAGGCGGTGAAAGACCCGGCGTTTGTCGCCGAGGCTTGCCGCGCCTTCCCGGGCAAGGTCATCGTTGGCCTGGATGCCAAGGACGGTTTCGTCGCCACTGACGGTTGGGCTGAAGTCAGCACCGTGCAGGTGATTGACCTGGCCAAGCGTTTCGAGGCCGACGGGGTGTCTGCCATCGTCTACACCGACATCGCCAAAGACGGCATGATGCAGGGCTGCAACGTTCCGTTCACCGCCGCCCTGGCTGCCGCCACGAAGATCCCGGTGATCGCCTCCGGCGGCATCCATAACCTGGGCGACATCAAGGCGCTGCTCGACGCCAAGGCGCCAGGCATCATCGGTGCGATCACCGGTCGCGCGATCTACGAAGGCACACTGGATGTTGCTGAGGCCCAGGCCTTCTGCGATTCCTACAAAGGCTGAGGACTCACCATGGCGCTGGCAAAACGCATCATTCCCTGTCTCGACGTGGACAACGGCCGGGTGGTCAAGGGCGTCAAGTTCGAGAACATCCGTGACGCCGGCGACCCGGTGGAAATCGCCCGTCGCTATGACGAGCAGGGCGCGGACGAGATTACCTTCCTCGACATCACGGCCAGCGTCGACGGCCGCGATACCACGCTGCATACCGTCGAGCGCATGGCTAGCCAGGTGTTCATCCCGCTGACCGTGGGCGGTGGCGTACGCACCGTGCAGGACATCCGCAACCTGCTCAACGCCGGTGCGGACAAAGTGTCGATCAACACCGCTGCGGTGTTCAACCCGGAATTCGTCGGCGAAGCGGCGCAGCGTTTTGGTTCGCAGTGCATTGTCGTGGCCATCGACGCCAAGAAAGTGTCCGGCCCGGGCGAAACCCCGCGCTGGGAAATCTTCACCCACGGCGGGCGCAAACCCACCGGCCTGGACGCCGTGGAATGGGCGAAGAAGATGGAAGGCCTGGGGGCCGGTGAGATCCTGCTGACCAGCATGGACCAGGACGGCATGAAAAACGGTTTTGACCTGGGCGTCACCCGCGCCATCAGCGATGCCTTGGGCATTCCGGTCATCGCCTCCGGCGGCGTCGGCAACCTGCAGCACCTGGCCGATGGCATCCTTGAGGGCCATGCCAGTGCGGTACTGGCGGCAAGCATTTTCCACTTCGGCGAATACACCGTGCCGGAAGCCAAGGCTTACATGGCGCAGCGCGGAATCGTCATTCGATAAGCTGGCACAGACGAGCCCCGATGCTCACCTCAGGGAGCGACGGGTTGCGTTTTGCGCCCCTGTTGCAGGGCTCAGTACGTCAACCCTCGGCTCGGATGCCTGTCCTGATTTGTCGTAGGCGATTGTGCAGAATTTCAGCGGCAGTTCTGCATCCGGAAACCAGAAATCCATGTAGGTGTGGCTAACATATTGCTCATCCTTTGAACAATCTGTGGTGTCCAGCGGGCCAAATTTGACTGCGTAGGTCCGGTACTCGTTACCGCGTGCCAGCTCCACACCGACTCCGCTGCTGATCGACAAATCAGGCTGCGCCGTTGGCGTGTCATCGAGGACTTCCACCGCAAGGGACAGTCCATTCTTGATGAGTCCGACCTGCGCTCCTTGAGCCGCGGAATCAACGCCAAGAATGCAAAGGAAATAGAAACCGGGCTGGGTGCCAATCTCGCTGTTGATAAATGCGTCGTTAGAACTTATCGCGTCGCTGTAGTAATGGCCACTTTCGCAGTCCTTCGCAGCGCGCACGGTCTTGTGGCGATAAAAAGCGGTGCTGATGGAGAAGTGGTAATCCCATGTCGGAATCTCCGTCGTCCCGTCATCCCGTTTTTTGAGCCTCTTGTACCTTGCCGGCTCGTTGGTATCAGCACTCACGGTAAACGCTGGATAAAGCGGGCAAGAGGAAGTTGCCTCATTGGCAATGTGGCCTTGCACAAAGCATCCGTTGAGAAAGATTGTCGGGTTCCCATAAACGTTTTTGGGAATGGCTTTATAGACATCCCCAACCCGCGTACAGGGTGCATGTTCGTCGCATGGAGCGAAACCGGCCGCCAGGTTGCCGGTGCCTATTACGCCTATTATCTCGTTGGAGTGACGATCAAGAATCGGCCCCCCTGAACTGCCGCCAGCTATATCCTGACAGCGCGTCATTACGTTGTTTCGCCACACCCATGGGCCTTCCACTATTTCCCGAGCAGGCTGCAAAGTGCAGGCAGCCATGCGCAATGTGGTTTTGTCGAAACCCAGTGGGGCACTCACGATCAGCACATCAGTCCCGTCGGCAGGCTTTTGTCGGGCCAGCTCCAGGGGCTGTATACCTTCCTCAATGAGTTTCTGAAGGCTGACGTCCAGTTCTATGATCGCCAGATCAACGCCTTGCATACTGCGCCATGCCACCTTTTTCAGCGCGTAGGTTTTGAATAATCCGGTGTCGGCGAAGTAATCGAACTGCATGACCCCGCTGACCGGTTTATCCGTCACGATGTTGCCGTTGCCTTTTTCGATACAGTGTCCTGAAGTGAGCACATAGGCGGGTGTTGGTTGGGGTACCGATGCATCCTGAGTGTCGAGGAGCGTCGCGGTACAAGAGCCGTCGATAAACAGGCGTCCGACGCCTCGCCAGTGGTTGTGTGATCCATCCGCATTTTCAAGGACCTTTGAGGCCGTAAAATTTTGCATGCCTTCGCCAAAGTCCTGGCTGTGGGCGATACCCTGCAAACTCAGCGAGCAGAACAGGCCGGTCAGCAGAAAGGAGATCGATTTCATCGAGTGATGCCTTTGGTTAGTTGAATGAAAACCGGCGTGGCCGGTGTTCTCCAATTAATCAGGTAGGGGCTGACGGTTGGCGGTAAATAGTTACCTCAACGGTGAGAGTGCTCTTTTATATTTTGAGTCGTTGAGCCGCCTGGGTAGCAAAGGGCTGTGGACATGCTCGCAGGCCCGAGGCACTCTTGGGCACGCCATGGATTCGGGTAGCCAGACATGTTCAGACGCATTCTTTTGGTTCTTGCCAGTGCCTCTTTATTGTTCGTCAACGGGGCACAAGCTCAAGATCGCCGTGATGTCGGCCTGGTGTTGCTGACGGAAAACTTCCCGCCCTACAACATGGCCAAGAATGGCAAAAACTTCGCTCAGAACGAGAACATCAATGGCATCGCCGTGGACATTGTCCGCGAGATATTCAAGCGTGCCGATATCAACTACAGCCTGACGCTGCGTTTCCCGTGGGAGCGAATTTATAAACTGGCCCTGGATAATCCCGGGTACGGCGTGTTTGTCACGGCGCGATTGCCCGAGCGTGAAAAACTCTTCAAATGGGTCGGCCCGATTGGCCCGGACGACTGGATCATGCTCGCCAAGGCCGATAGCAAGATTTCGCTGGACTCGTTGGAGCAGGCGCGTCAATACAGGATCGGGGCTTACAAGGGTGACGCGATTGCCGAGACCTTGGCCAAGCAAGGGCTGAACCCGATTGTCGTGTTGCGCGATCAGGACAACGCCAGGAAGCTGGTCAATGGTCAAATCGATCTGTGGGCCACCGGGGATCCGGCCGGGCGCTATCTGGCGCGTGAGGAAGGGGTGAGCGATCTCAAGACCGTGCTACGGTTCAACAGTGCCGAGTTGTACCTGGCGTTGAACAAAAACGTGCCCGACGACATGGTCGCCCGCCTTCAAGCGGCCCTGGATGAACTGCGCCAGGAAGGTGCGGTGGACACGATCATGGCGCGGTATCTCTGAAGACCACGGCGCCGCCATCGCGAGCAGGCTCGTACACAGGTATCGGGGGCGATCACAAATACTGCCTTCACCACGGATCATTGTGGGAGCGGGCTTGCTCGCGAAAGCGGTGGGTCAGCTTGCATCCATGTTGAATGTGCCGGCCCCTTCGCGAGCAAGCCCGCTCCCACAAGGTCGCTTGGGTGTTCATAGGCCCATTGTGAGAGATTGCTCGCGATGGCAGCAACACAGTCGCCGCTACCGATAAACCCCATCTTTCCCATGCCCGGCCATCGCCCGATTGCTGCGCAAGCTGATCATCGACTTGATGTCGATCCATTCGATGCCCTGGGCCTTGAGCCTGGGCAGTTCGCGTTCGAGCACTGCCAGGGTCTGCGGATAAGGATGGCCAATCATCACCGCCGAGCCCTGCTGGCGAGCCAGCTCTATGGCGACCTGAAGCTGATGGGCGATGGCTGCTTCGGTGCGCTCATCGTCCAGGAACACATCGCGCGACACACTGGCGAGGCCGATCTTCTGCGCCTCGGCGGCGGCGACTGTCTGGGCGCTGGTGCGGCTGTCGACAAAGAACTTGTGCCGTTGCTGCAAGTTCGCCATCAACCACGCCATGGCCCGCGGCTGGGACGTCATGCGGCTGCCCATGTGGTTATTGATCCCGCTGGTGAAGGGCACGGCGGCGAATGCGGCGTCGAGGCGTTTTTCCAGCTCCTCCAGGGGCAGTTCCGGATGCCAGGCGAACGGCCCGGTGGCCGGGTCCATGGGCATGTGCAGCATGACGACCTTGCCGGCGCGATGGGCTTCACGAGCCAGTTCGGCGGCATGGGGTGTGTCGGGCATGATTGCTGCGGTGACTGGGCCGGGCAGAGCCAGCACGCGGCGATCCCGGGGCAGGTTTTGCCCCAGGTCGTCGATGATCAGGCTCAGGTAGGCCTTGTGTGGTGCCGGAGGCTGTGTAGCGGGTGCGGCAAAGACAGCGCCCGCCAGACAGCACACCAGGCCCAGGATGAAGCGCAGGCCCATCTCAGCGGCCGGAGGTGATGTTCAGTCCTTTGAGCAGGCTCAGGGCCTGAGCCAACTGATAGTCGTCATCCTGCGGCATGGGCTTGGCCTTGGCGCCGGAACCGGTCGGTTTGTCGGCGCCGCCGTTGCCATTGCCCAAGTGACCCTGCAAGTCAGCTTCCTTGAAGTACTCGCTGTCCTGCTCGCTGGTGATCTTGGCCTTGCGCACCTCGATGTCCGGGACGATGCCCTGGGCCTGGATGGAGCGGCCGTTAGGGGTGTAGTACAGCGCAGTGGTGATCTTCAGGGCGCGGTCATTATTGAGCGGCAAGACGGTTTGCACCGAGCCCTTGCCGAAACTGGTGGTGCCCATGACGACACCGCGCTTCTGGTCCTGCAGGGCGCCGGCGACGATTTCCGATGCCGAAGCGCTGCCACCGTTGATCAGTACCACAAGCGGCACGGCTTCGCTCAGGTCGTTGCCGGTGGCCGAAAAGCGCAGTTCGGAATTGGCAATGCGGCCCTTGGTGTAGACGATCAGGCCCTTGGTGATGAAATGGTCCACCACCTCCACCGCCGATTGCAGCACGCCGCCGGGGTTGTTACGCAGGTCCAGGACCATGCCGTTGAGCTTCTTGCCGTTGTCCTTGCGCAGCTTGGCCAGGGCTTTGGCGACTTCTTCGCCGGTCTTGACTTGGAACTGGGTGATGCGGATGTAGCCGTAGCCCGATTCCAGCAACTGGCTCTTCACGCTTTTGACCTGGATGATCGCACGGGTCAGGGTCACGTCGAACGGCGTGCCGCCATCGCGCACCAGGGTCAGGGTAATCTTCTGGCCGATTTTGCCGCGCATCTTGTCCACGGCTTCGGTCATGCTCTGGCCGCGAGTCGGCTGGCCGTTGATCTTGACGATGAAGTCACCGGCCTGGATGCCGGCCTTGGAAGCAGGCGTGTCGTCGATGGGCGAAACCACTTTGACGAAGCCGTCTTCGCTGCCGACCTCGATGCCCAGCCCGCCGAACTCGCCGCTGGTGCTTTCCTGCAGCTCGGCGAAATCTTCCGGCCCCAGGTAGGCCGAGTGGGGATCAAGGTTGCTGAGCATGCCCTTGATGGCGTTCTCCAGCAGCAGCTTGTCGTCCACCGGTTCCACGTAGGCGGCCTTGATCCGGTCCATGACTTCAGCAAAGGTGCGCAGTTCGTCCAGCGGCAGCGGGGCCTTGGTGGTCGCGGCCGTAGCGGCTGTCGACGAGGGGGCCGGTTCAGCGGCGAACGCCAGGGGCGCACCGATCACAAGGGCGATCGTCAGGGCCAGCGAGGTGAGGCGGGACAAATGCAGCATGTCGAACGAACTCCTGAGTTGGATGGGCGCGCTTATCCTTGCGCACGACACCATTGGGTCGGGTCACTGGGGCGACCCTGCTGACGAATAGCGAAATACAGCGCTGGCGTATCCTGCCCGCCACTGTTACCAACCGTAGAGATGGACTCGCCGGCCTTGACTACATCGCCGGCCGCCTTGAGCAGCGTCTGGTTATGGCCATACAGGCTCAAATAGCCGTTACCGTGATCCAGGATCACCAGCAGGCCGGCGCCGCGCAGCCAGTCGGCGAACACCACGCGACCGCCATGCACGGCATGCACCTGGCTGCCGGCAGTGGCGCTGATCATCACGCCGTCCCACTTGGTGCGGGTATCGTCGCCGCGGGTTTGGCCGAAGCGTGCAAGCAATCGACCATTGACCGGCCATGGAAGTTTGCCCCGTGCCGAAGCAAAAGCGCCGCCGAAGGTTTCCCCGCCTGTCGAAACCAGTGGGCCGGGGCTTGATCGGGCAGGCTTGCGCGGTGCATCGCCGGCGTCGGCCTGGGCTTCACGCAAGCGCTTTTTTTCGGCTTCCTGCTGGGCGATCAGCGCCTTTTGGCGCGCTTCTTCCGCCTCTCGAGCCTGGCGTGCCAGGGTTTCTTCGATGGTCTTCAAGACTTTTGCCAGTTGAGCCTGGTCCTGCTCGCGAGCCTTGAGCTTGCTGTCGCGGGCCTTCACGTCCTCATTGAGCTTGGCCAGGGCGACCTGACGCTCCTTGCGAACCTTCTCGAGTTCTTCGCGCTGGGTGTCGAGGCTGCTTTTCTGCACCAGCAACTGGGCCTGCTGCAATTCAATCTCTTTTTCGACATTGGCCAGCTGGCGCAGGGTTTCGTTAAAGCTCTTGAGTTGCTCCAGGCGCGCCTGGCTCAGGTAATCGTAATACGTGAGCGTGCGGGCGAATTTTTCGGGGTTCTGCTGGTTGAGCAGCAGCTTGAGGTACTCCTGACGGCCGTTCTGGTAGGCCGCCCGGGCCTGGATGGCGATCAGCTTTTGCTGTTCAGTGCGCGCGCTCTGGAGTTTTTTTTTCTCCGTATCGAGCCGCTGCAACTCGGATTCACTTTTCTTGAGCTCTTGTTGCAGGGCGTCGACCTGCTTCTCCAGCTTGCCCATCTCGGTCTCGGTACCGCGCAGGTCTTTCTGCACGCCGGACTTTTCTTCCTGCAACTTGCCCAGCAGCTTTTTCAGCTCGGCAATGTCCTGACGCGTGGCGTCCAACTGCTGTTGGGTTTGTGCGCGCTCGTCAGCGAAGGCCGGTTGGAGCAGGCAGGTCAGAGCGAGGGCTATCAGAACGCGAAGCATAGAGGCGGGCGACACCAGGGAAAGGGACGGCCTAGTATGCCCGCCCCACGCTGCAAAAAAAACGCCCATTTGGGGCTGTGTGATAACTGGCCCAAAAAACACCTTGAACCCTGTGGGAGCGAGCCTGCTCGCGATGAGGCCATAACATCCAACATAGATGTTGACTGTAATACCGCTATCGCGAGCAGGCTCGCTCCCACATTGGTAAGTGTTGGGTCAGACCAGGATCGACGTCCCGGTCATCTCCACCGGCTTCTCCATCCCCAGCAACATCAGCATGGTCGGCGCCACGTCAGCCAGTACGCCGCCATCGCGGACCTTGAAGGCGCGCTTACCGACATAGATGAACGGCACCGGCTCGGTGGTGTGGGCGGTGTGGGCCTGGCCGGTGGACTCATCGGACATTTGCTCGACGTTCCCGTGGTCGGCGGTGATCAGCGCTTCACCGCCGACTTTTTCCAGCGCCTCGACGATGCGCCCGACGCAGGTGTCCAGGCATTCCACCGCTTTCACCGCAGCGTCGAACACACCGCTGTGGCCGACCATGTCGCCGTTGGCGTAGTTGACCACGATCACGTCGTAGCGCTGGTGCTCGATGGCATCGACGATGCGATCGGTGACCTCCGGTGCGCTCATCTCCGGTTGCAGGTCATAGGTGGCGACCTTCGGCGACGGGATCAGGATGCGTTCTTCGCCGGGGAACGGCTCTTCACGGCCGCCGGAGAAGAAGAACGTCACGTGGGCATACTTCTCGGTTTCAGCGATGCGCAGTTGGGTCTTGCCGTGCTTCGCCAGGTAGTCGCCCAGCACGTTTTCCAGGCTGCCGGCGGCGAAGGCCGACGGCGCGGGGATGCTGGCGGCGTATTGGGTCAGCATGACGAAACCGGCCAGTTTCGGCTGGCGGGCGCGTTCGAACTCCTTGAAATCGTCTTCGACAAACACGCGGGTCAGCTCGCGGGCACGGTCGGCGCGGAAGTTCATGAACACCACGGCATCGCCGTCCTCGACTTTGACCGGCTCGCCGATGGTGGTGGCCTTGACGAATTCGTCGCTTTCACCCCGCTCGTAGGCGGCTTGCAGGCCTTCCTGGGCGGTGGCGGCGTTGAACTCGGCGTTGCCGTCGACGATCAGGTTGTAGGCCTGGGCCACCCGGTCCCAGCGGTTATCGCGATCCATGGCGTAGTAACGGCCGACGATGCTGGCGATACGACCCTTGCCGAGGGCCTGGAAGGTGCTGTCGAGCAGTTCGATTGACGAAGTGGCGCTTTTGGGTGGCGTGTCGCGGCCATCGAGGAACGCGTGCAGGTAGATTTTTTCCGCGCCGCGCTTGGACGCCAGCTCGGCCATGGCGATCAGGTGGTCCTGGTGGCTGTGCACGCCACCATCGGACAGCAGGCCCATGAAGTGCACGGCTTTGCCAGCAGCCACGGCTTTATCCACAGCCGCGCAGATGGTCGGGTTTTCAAAGAACTCGCCGTCGCGGATCGCTTTGGTCACGCGGGTGAAGTCCTGATACACCACGCGGCCCGCGCCGAGGTTCATGTGGCCGACTTCGGAGTTGCCCATCTGTCCGTCGGGCAGGCCGACGTCCATGCCGCTGCCGGAGATCAGGCCGTTCGGCACGGTGGCCCACAGGCGGTCCAGCACGGGCTTCTTGGCCGCGTACACGGCATTGGATTCGTGGCTGTCACTGTGACCGAAGCCGTCGAGAATCATCAGGACCAAAGGTTTAGGCGTGGTAGTCATGGAATCCACTCGTGGCTGATTAAAAGAAGGCGATGGAAAAGGGACGGGCAGTTTAAAGGTAAGTTCCGGTGCCGTCACCGCCGGGCGGGGTTTGGCCGGCCTTGTGTGCTGTGTATACTGGCCGACATTTTAACGCCCTGGAACCTCCTTCGATGGTTGCTCACCTGATTGAATTTGCCACTAACCACTACCTTCTCGTCGGTATCTTCGTCGTACTGCTGGCATTGCTGGTTGCCCATACGATGCAGGGCGGCGGCCGCAGCCTGAGCACCGGCGAACTGACCGCGCTGGTCAACAAAGACTCCGGCGTAGTGGTAGACATCCGTCCGAGCAAGGATTTCGCCGCTGGTCACATTGTCGGCGCGGTGAATATTCCCCAGGACAAACTGATCGCCCGTATCGGTGAACTGGAAAAGCACAAGGCCAAGACGCTGATCCTGGTGGATGCCCAGGGCCAGCACGCAGGCACGCATGCCCGCGAACTGATGAAGTCCGGCTTTACCGCCGCCAAGCTGTCCGGTGGCGTTGCAAGCTGGAAAGCCGACAATCTGCCCCTGGTGAAGTGAGATGACCCACGTCGTTGTCTATTCCAGCGATTACTGCCCCTATTGCTCCCGAGCCAAGTTCCTGCTCAAGAACAAAGGTGTGGCTTTCGAAGAGATCAAGGTCGACGGCAAGCCGCAACTGCGCGCCGAAATGACTCAAAAGGCCGGACGTACCTCCGTGCCGCAGATCTGGATCGGCAGCACCCACGTGGGCGGTTGCGATGATCTGTTTGCCCTGGATCGCGCCGGCAAGCTCGATGCGATGCTCAAGGCCTGAATTCCCTACTAAGAACCTGAAAGTAAGAAGGATCTGCGATGACTGACCAACAGAACACAGCTGCCAGCGAAGAAGAAGCCGCACCGCAATTCTCCTTGCAGCGCATTTACGTGCGTGACCTGTCCTTCGAAGCCCCGAAAAGCCCGGCGATCTTTCGCCAGCAATGGGAGCCGAGCGTAGGCCTGGATCTGAACACCCGCCAGAAAGCCCTGGAAGATGACTTCCACGAAGTGGTGCTGACCCTGTCGGTAACCGTGAAGAACGGTGACGAAGTGGCGTTCATCGCCGAAGTGCAGCAAGCCGGGATCTTCCTGATCAAGAACCTGGATGCCGCTTCGATGAGCCACACCCTGGGTGCCTTCTGCCCCAACATCCTGTTCCCGTACGCCCGCGAAACCCTCGACAGCCTGGTGACCCGCGGTTCGTTCCCGGCCCTGATGCTGGCCCCGGTGAACTTCGATGCCCTGTACGCGCAAGAACTGCAGCGCATGCAGCAAGAAGGCGGCGCGACCGTTCAATAAGTCGACGCAAACCCTGTGGGGGCGGGCTTGCCCGCGAAAGCGGTGTGTCAGGCGACATTGATGTCAACTGACACGCCCTATTCGCGAGCAAGCCCGCTCCCACATTTGTTATGGGGTGTTATTGGAAACCGTTCTGCCGCCAGGCCTCGTAAACGGCCACGGCCACGGTGTTGGACAGGTTCAGGCTGCGACAGCCTTCGCGCATCGGCAGGCGCAGACGCTGGTCGGCTGGCAGGGCGTCCAGTACCTCCGCCGGCAGGCCACGGCTTTCCGGGCCGAACAGGAACGCATCGCCGGCGACGAAACTGGCGTCATGAAACGGCCGCGAGCCCTTGGTGGTGAACGCGAACAGTCGCGGATGCCCCAGGCTTTCCAGACAGCTGGCGAGGTCGGCGTGGCGCTGCAGGGTGGCATACTCGTGGTAGTCGAGACCGGCACGGCGCAGGCGCTTGTCGTCCATCTCGAAACCCAGTGGTTCGATCAAATGCAGGTGGCAGCCGCTGTTGGCGCACAGCCTGATGACGTTGCCGGTGTTCGGCGGAATTTCCGGTTGAAAAAGGATGACGTGAAACATGCACGGCTCCGCAGATAAAGATGAGCGGCATTCTACGCCGCAAACCGATCAGCGTTCGAAGCTATTACCTCGGGTGATGGGGTCTTTGGCGATCTTCGGTCTGATGGTCGGCTTGATGATCGGTCGCCTGACCACGCCCGAGCCGAGCATGCTGCAACAGGTCGAAGTGATCGACGGGACGCTGGTGGTCTGGTTCAACAACGAGCCCAAGCTGCACGGGGAAATCATCGACGGCTCGGTGGCGCTGTTGTTACAGGCACAAGGCCGCCCGCAGAAGGGCCAGCTCAAGCTCAACGGCAAGGACGTGAACTGGCGGGTGCGTTTGAGTGACAAGGGGTTGTTGCTGACGCTGGTGGCGGCGCGTCCGTTGCGGGGGGAATGGGCCGGCAGCGAGGTCGATGACCGCTGGCGGCTGGAGATCCGTCTCCAGGAGCAATAAAAGAGGGAATCCCCGGCCTGCCTGTACCAAGGTCCCCAAACGGGAGGGGCTTGCGTTAAACGCGCAGCCCCGGTGTAAAGAAGGGAAACCTTGACCTGCCTGTATCAAGGCCCCCAAAACAGTGGGCTCGATGAGCCCGATATAAAATGGGGAATCCCCGGCCTGCCTGTACCAAGGTCCCCGAAACTGGGTAGTGATTGAGTTACTGCAGGGGGCGTGCCAGTTTTAAATGGCTTGTCACAAAAAGTTTGCTGATGATGCGAAAAGCCCCGTATTCCGGGGCTTTTGCTTTTATGTAGGTTTATTTTTTCGAGACGGGCCGATGGGTTCGGGCTTGTAGCGCATGAGCAATTGCGGATCGTAGTGCATTAGGGTGGTGCACAAACTCCATTGTGGGAGCGGGCTTGCTCGCGAATGCGGTGTATCAGACGCATGGATGTCGACTGATACACCGCATTCGCGAGCAAGCCCGTTCCCACAGGTGTTGCGGCGCCGGCTGAAAACTATTTCAGCCCTCATCCCCCTCATCATCATCCCCACCATCGACCTTCATCCCCAATTCCTTGATCTTGCGGGTCAAGGTATTGCGGCCCCAGCCCAGCAGCACCGCGGCGTCGCGGCGGCGGCCGGCGGTGTGCTTGAGGGCGGTCTCGATCATGATGCGCTCGAAGCTCGGTACGGCGCTGTCCAGCAGGTTCGATTGGCCGCGGGCCAGAGCCTGGTCGGCCCACTGGCGCAGGGCCTGTTCCCAGTTGGTCACCGGGGCCGAGTCCTGGGGCAGGCTGAGCAGCTCCGGCGGAAGATCGCTGATGTGCACTTCGCGACCGGACGCCATCACCGTGATCCAGCGGCAGGTGTTCTCCAGTTGGCGCACGTTGCCGGGCCATGGCAGGTTCTTGAGGTATTCCTCGGTTTCGCTCTTGAGCAGTTTGGGCTCCACCGCCAGCTCTTGGGCCGCGCGGCTGAGGAAGTGCCGGGCCAGGGTCGGGATGTCTTCGCGACGGTCCGCCAGGCGCGGGATATGAATGCGGATCACATTCAGGCGATGGAACAAGTCTTCACGGAATTTTCCCGCGTGGACCAGGGTTTCCAGGTTCTGGTGGGTCGCGGCGATGATGCGTACATCGACCTTGACCGGGGTATGGCCGCCCACCCGATAGAATTCGCCGTCGGCCAGTACGCGCAACAGCCGGGTCTGGGTGTCAGCCGGCATGTCGCCGATTTCGTCGAGGAACAAGGTGCCGCCGTCGGCTTGTTCGAAGCGTCCGCGCCGCAAGTTGGCCGCGCCGGTGAACGCGCCTTTCTCGTGGCCGAACAGCTCGGACTCCATCAGGTCCTTGGGGATCGCCGCCATGTTCAGCGCAATGAACGGTGATGCCGCCCGTGGACTGTGGCGGTGCAGGGCATGGGCGACCAGTTCTTTACCGGTGCCCGATTCGCCGTTGATCAACACGGTGATGTTGGAGTGGCTCAAACGCCCAATGGCGCGAAACACTTCCTGCATTGCCGGCGCTTCACCGATGATTTCCGGGGTGCGGGCCAGCGCCGGCACCTCTTCCATGCCCTGTTGCTCCTGGGCGTGCTGGTTGGCGCGCTTGACCAGTGACACGGCCTCATCGACGTCGAACGGCTTGGGCAGGTATTCGAAGGCGCCACCCTGGTAGGACGCTACAGCGCTGTCCAGGTCCGAATGGGCGGTCATGATGATCACCGGCAGCCGTGGGTGCTGCTCGCGAATCCGCGCCAGCAGGTCCAGACCGCTGGCGCCGGGCATGCGGATGTCGGAGATGATGACGTCCGGTTGCTGACGGGCCAGACGGCTCATCACTCCGTCGGCGCTGTCGAAGCTCTGGGTGGTCATGCCTTCCTGTTGCAAGGCTTTTTCCAGGACCCAACGGATAGAACGGTCGTCATCGACGATCCACACGGTTTCACTACGGCTCATGTCGATGTGGCTCCTTGTTCCAGTGGCAGGAAGATCGAAAAGGTGGTGTGGCCGGGATGGCTCTCACATTCGATCAGGCCCTGATGCTGACTGATGATGTTCTGGGTAATGGACAGGCCCAGCCCGGTACCGTCCGGGCGACCGCTGACCATGGGAAAGAAGATGGTTTCCTGCAACTCCGCGGGAATGCCCGGGCCGTTGTCGATGATTTCGATCTTGGTCACCAGGCGATGACGCACATGGCCGATGGTGAACTGGCGCATGGCGCGAGTGCGCAGGCTGATGCGGCCCAGGCGCAGCTCGTTCTGGCTACTGATGGCCTGCATGGCGTTGCGCACGATGTTCAGCACCGCCTGGATCATCTGCTCGCGGTCGATCAGTACATCGGGAATGCTTGGGTCGTAGTCGCGCACCAAGGTGATGCACCCCTGGCTCTCGGCTTCCACCAGGCTACTGACGCGCTCCAGCACTTCGTGGACGTTGCACATCGCCAGGGACGGCAGCTTGTTGGAGCCGAGCATACGATCCACCAGATTGCGCAAGCGGTCGGCTTCTTCAATGATGACGTTGGTGTAGTCCTTGAGGCTTTCTTCGGGCAGTTCCCGCGCCAACAGTTGCGCGGCGCCACGAATCCCGCCGAGGGGGTTCTTGATCTCATGGGCCAGGCCACGCACCAACATCTTGCTGGTTTCCTGCTTGGACAACTGAGCCTCTTCCTTGGTGATGCGCAGCAGGCGATCGCGGGGATGCACCTCCAGCAGCAACAGCGTGGCACCGTTATTGAGGATCGGTGTTACCGCGTAATCCACGGTCAGCGTCTGGCCGGTCAGGGCGGTAAGCATCGCTTCGCGCTTGGTGAACGGATGCGCCTGTTCCACCGCCTGGCGCAAGGAATTGAGCGCCTCGGCCGACTCTGTGAACAGCTCACTGATGAACTGCCCATGGCTGCGCTGGCCGCTGACGGCCAGTAGCATCTCCGCTGCCGGGTTCATGTACTCGAGGCGCAGTTCGGCATCGAGCAGGATGGTTGCGGTGGTGAGGTTATCGAGTAGCAAGCGGTGTAGTGCGTCGCTAATGGTCATCAGGACCTCTTTTGGAGCGTAAGCAAGCACGCGTATGACGCGCTGATACAAGGAAAATGCAAAAACCAAACCAAGGCTCCGAAAAGAAGCGTTTAGAGCCTCAAACGAACCTTTTTCGCCCGATTGCGTGGCGTTCTGCCAGCTTTTTCGGGTACTTTCGAACCAAAATGGGCTGGAATTTGAGTAGGGTGCAGACACTTGCACCAATATAGTGCGTCATCCGGGAGGGCGTTAAAAGAACGGCAGGATGCTGCTTTGCTCTTCTGCGGGCTTGTCGCTGAGGGGGCATTCGGGACGCTGGCCGTAGTCGACTGTGGCGCAGGGTGTGATGCGGCGTTTCTGCGCCAGGGAAATGCGCTGCATGTGGAAGGGCTGGTTGGCGGTACGTTCGACGATACGGCCCTGCTCATCGAGAATCTCTACCGCCAGATGATGGCTGCCTCGATCGATGTTGCTCAGCGCGAACACTGGGCTGGGTCCCGGTTCGCCTGTGGGGTTGCCGTCCAATAGCAGGCGGTAGCGGTGGCCTTTTTGCAAGCTGGGTTCGCTGGTGACCGTGACGATCAGTTCCCCCGCTGTGCTGCGTATCGTGGCATCCGGTTCAGGGATCAACAGTCGCAGCATTTCGTAGCGGAACATCGGATCGGGAGTTTTTGCGGGGGGCGTTGTTGAGGCTGCGCCGGAGGGTGGTGTCGCCATCCGGTTGGCGGGCGGCAGTTGCACTTTTTGGGCGTTACCGGGGCGCGGTTGATCGGTGAAGACCCGATTGCCCTGGGCGTCGATGTAGGTATAAACCTGCCCCACCGCCGGCAGCACGGCCAGGGACAGGCACAGCGCGAACGGCCAGCGGATCATGGACGGTGCACCCGTTGCACGGTGAAGATGACGGTTTCGCTCTGTTGCACAAGCTGTTCGCCATCGATGACCTGCACCGCCAGGCTGTGCTCGCCCCGGTCGATATTCACCAGTTGCAGGCGCGGCACGTTGCTCGGCTGGCCATAGGGCTGGCCGTCCAGCAACAACCTGAACAGATGAGGGCTTTGCAGGCGCGGCCGAGCCAAGACGCCAACGGTGAAGGTGCCGTTGTTGGCGCGCAGGGCCTCTTCGCTGGGGATGTCTGTCAGCTCCAGGGTTTCGTAGGCGTTGTTTGGCTCCTCCCGGTTCGCGGCAGGCGCAGTAACGTTCGGGGAGGCAGGGGGCTGGGATTCGACACTGTTGAGTGGCGGCAGCTCCACTGCCTGGGCCGGTACGCCATCGGGGGGCTGGTTGCTATAGGCGGTGTTGCCGTCGGCGTCGGTGTATTTGTAGATCTGTGCGGCGGCTGGCAGCGCCAATAGCAACAACAGCATTCCTGGAAAGCCACGACCCATAAAATCAACCGAAAACCAAAAGTGTTGGATTGCAGCATAGGTCAGGGGAGGCGGTTGGCCCAAGTTGTTGCACGCAATCCCTTGTGGGGGCGGTGTTCATAGTCTCCAGGTTCGACACTGGCCCCCAGTGGGAGCGAGCAGGCTCGCTCCCACTGGGGAAAGATGTGTGGGCTCAGGATTTTGTGAAGACGCACAGCTCTGCGGTCGCCCGAACCAGCGCCATTTGCCGCAACGGGTCACTACTGACGGTATGGGTGGCCTGGGCCAGCCATTGTGGGCATTGCGGGTCGGTGCGGTAGGGGCTGAAGTCGGCCAGTTGTTGCAGCAGGCGTTTTTGCAGTTGATCCAGTTGCGGGCGGATCTGCCCAACCAGGTCCGGGCGCGGCGCGTCCGGGGCTTTGCCTTGCAGTTGCCAATCGGACAGATGCGCGTATTGCACCAGTTTGTTGGCTTCTATTTGTGCGGCGAAAAACGCCTCTACCGCTTCACTGCTCAGTTTGTAAGCCGGTGCCTGGGCGACGGCGGCGGCGATCACCTCGCGTTCGCGCTGGCGATCTTCCACCGGTTTGCGGCTGTCCCATTTGCTCAAGGCGACCTGGTCGGCAATGGCCAGACGCTCGCCTATGGTGCCCAGCAGCGGGGCGAGGGTGGTGGGTGCGGTGGCGGCCTGGGCGGCGGAGCCCAACAACGCGGCAGACAGCGCAAGGTAGAGTGAAAGGCGCGAAGTCATGGGTGATCTCGTCTTCGAATAGTGGAGGGCGCAGACAATCATGCACGTAACCTGCGCCCATAAAAAAGGCCTCCCGAAGGAGGCCTCTTTTTTATTCACGCCGCGTGGGGCGACGCTACCGGATCAGCAGCTGTAGTACAGCTCATATTCCAGTGGGTGTACGAAGGTGCGAACCTTGATTTCTTCTTCGCTTTTCAGTGCGATGTAAGCGTCGATGAAGTCATCGCTGAATACGCCGCCCTTGGTCAGGAACGCACGGCCCTTGTCCAGCTCTTCCAGGGCTTCTTTCAGGCTGCCACACACCTGTGGAATTTCCTTGGCCTCTTCAGGCGGCAGGTCATACAGGTTTTTGTCGGCGGCATCGCCAGGGTGGATCTTGTTCTGGATACCGTCCAGGCCAGCCATCATCAGTGCGGCGAAGGCCAGGTACGGGTTGGCAGCCGGGTCCGGGAAACGGGCTTCGATACGGCGAGCCTTAGGGCTGTTGACGTAAGGAATACGGATCGAGGCGGAACGGTTGCGAGCCGAGTAGGCCAGCATGACCGGCGCTTCAAAGCCTGGCACCAGACGCTTGTAGGAGTTGGTCGACGGGTTGGTGAAGCCGTTCAGGGCCTTACCGTGCTTGATGATACCGCCGATGAAGTACAGGGCGGTGTCCGACAGGCCGGCATAACCTTCGCCAGCGAAGGTGTTCTTGCCGTCTTTGGAGATCGACATGTGCACGTGCATGCCCGAACCGTTGTCGCCGTACAGAGGCTTAGGCATGAAGGTCGCGGTGCGGCCGTAGGCGTCAGCAACGTTGTGTACGCAGTACTTCAGGGTCTGGACTTCGTCAGCCTTCTTGACCAGCGTGTTGAATTTAACGCCGATTTCGTTCTGGCCGGCAGTCGCCACTTCGTGGTGGTGAACTTCGACGGTCTGGCCCATCTCTTCCAGTGCGTTGCACATGGAGGTACGGATTTCGTGGTCGTGGTCGAACGGTGGAACCGGGAAGTAGCCGCCCTTGATACCTGGACGGTGGCCTTTGTTACCGCCTTCCACGTCCTGATCGGACATCCACGAACCTTGTTCGGAGAAGATCTTGAACATGGAGCCGGAGATGTCGGACTTGAACTTGACCGAGTCGAAGATGAAGAACTCAGGCTCAGGACCGAAGAAAGCGGTGTCGCCGATACCGGTGGACTTCAGGTATTCCTCGGCACGGTGGGCGATGGCGCGTGGGTCGCGGTCATAGCCTTGCATAGTCGAAGGTTCGATGATGTCGCAGACCAGAATCAGGGTCGGCTCTTCGGTGAACGGGTCCAGGACAGCCGTTTCGTCGTCCGGCATCAGGATCATGTCGGAGGCTTCGATGCCTTTCCAGCCAGAAATGGAGGAGCCGTCGAACATCTTCCCGATTTCAAAGAATTCGTCGTCCAGCGCATCACGGGCCGGCATGGTCACGTGATGTTGAGTGCCTTTGGTGTCAGTGAAGCGCAGATCAATCCACTTGACGTCATGATCTTTGATGAGTTGAACCGACTTCGACATATGTCCTCCGGGTGGCTTCGGGCGGGTAATGGTGTGCCCTTAGATATGGGTGATGCCGGCGCGAATACTCTGCCAAGGCAACCTGCCTCACAAGGGAGCAATTTGCATGCCAGTGCCCCAGCATGGGTTTTTTGCACCAAATCCACGCTTTTAAAGCCTTGAAACCCAGATTGTCGAACAATTGCGCACTGCAATGTGGCGCGACTTGCGAGACATGACCTGTTTTGGTGCGCTGAAAACGGAGTGCAGATTAACTGGTTAAACCTTGAGCAATTTCCGCTATAATCCGCGCCCCCCTTTTTCGGCTGGCCGTTCGCGCGCTGTTTTCATGAAACTAATCGTAAAAGTCTTCCCCGAGATCACCATCAAGAGCCGCCCGGTACGGATGCGTTTCATCCGCCAGTTGGCCAAGAACATCCGTGCCGTGCTCCGCGATCTGGACCCGGCTGTGGTGGTGAACGGCGTGTGGGACAACCTCGAGCTGGAAACCCGCGTCAGCGAACCCAAGATCCTCAAGGAAATGACCGAGCGCCTGAGCTGCATGCCGGGCATCGCGCATTTCCTGCAGGTCGACGAATACCCGCTGGGGGATTTCGACGACATCCTCGCCAAGTGCAAGCTGCATTATGGTGATGCCCTGGCCGGCAAGATTTTCTCGGTGCGCTGCAAGCGCGCCGGCAAACACCCGTTCAGTTCGATGGATGTGGAGAGATACGTCGGCAGCCAGTTGCGCAAGCAGTGTGGCGCCGCCGGAATTTCATTGAAAGACCCGCAAATTGAAGTACGCATCGAAATTCGCGACCAACGGTTGTTCGTGATCCACAGTCAGCACGACAGCATTGGCGGGTATCCGCTGGGTTCGCTGGAACAGACCCTGGTGCTGATGTCCGGCGGTTTCGATTCCACGGTCGCGGCCTACCAGATCATGCGTCGCGGGCTGATGAGCCATTTCTGCTTCTTCAATCTCGGCGGGCGCGCCCATGAACTGGGCGTAATGGAAGTGGCGCACTTCATCTGGAAGAAGTATGGCAGCTCCCAACGCGTGTTATTTGTGAGCGTACCGTTCGAGGAAGTCCTGGGCGAGATTCTCGGCAAAGTCGATAACAGTCATATGGGCGTCATTTTGAAGCGTATGATGTTGCGTGCCGCGTCCAGCATCGCCGATCGGCTGCACATCGATGCGCTGGTCACCGGCGAGGCGATCTCCCAGGTGTCGAGCCAGACGCTGCCGAACCTGTCAGTGATCGACTGCGTGACCGAAAAACTGGTGCTGCGCCCGCTGATCGCCAGCCACAAGCAGGACATCATCGACACGGCCAACGCGATCGGCACCGCCGACTTTGCCCGGCACATGCCGGAATACTGCGGGGTCATCTCGGTCAATCCGAAGACCGCGGCCAAGCGCGGGCGTGTGGAGCATGAAGAGAAAGAATTCGACATGGCGGTGCTCGAGCGTGCGCTCGAAAACGCCAGGCTGGTGCCAATCGATCGGGTGATCGATGAATTGGGCCAGGACATACAGATTGAAGAAGTCGGCGAAGCGCTGGCCGGTCAGATCATCATCGACATCCGTCACCCGGACGACGCTGAGGACGACCCGCTGAGTATCGCCGGTATCGAGGTACAAACGATGCCGTTCTATGCAGTGAACGCGCGTTTCAAGGAACTGGACCCTACTCGCCAGTACCTGTTGTATTGCGACAAAGGCGTGATGAGTCGCCTGCATGCCCACCATTTGCTCAGTGAGGGGCATGCCAATGTGCGCGTTTATCGACCGAGCTAAGTGCCCGGGGCTGTTTGCCTGTGGCCTGCGTCACCGGCCCCCCGACGCCGCCGACAGGCTGTAACGGCTTTGTCGGACTCAACGTAAATCGCTGCCACGACCTGTCAGCACACCGAATCCTCTGATCGAGATACACAAGTGATCGAAAATCTACGCAACATCGCCATCATTGCTCACGTTGACCATGGTAAGACCACCCTGGTAGACAAACTCTTGCGTCAATCCGGCACCCTGGAGCGCAACGAGCTCAACGACGAGCGCGTGATGGACTCCAACGACCAGGAAAAAGAGCGCGGTATTACCATCCTGGCGAAAAACACCGCCATCAACTGGAATGGCTACCACATCAACATCGTGGACACCCCGGGCCACGCCGACTTCGGTGGTGAAGTAGAGCGCGTAATGTCGATGGTCGACTCCGTGCTGCTGCTGGTCGATGCCCAGGACGGCCCTATGCCGCAAACCCGTTTCGTGACCAAGAAGGCGTTCGAAGCCGGCCTGCGTCCGATCGTGGTCATCAACAAGGTTGACCGTCCAGGCGCGCGTCCGGACTGGGTTCTGGACCAGATTTTCGACCTGTTCGACAACCTCGGCGCCACCGAAGAACAGCTGGACTTCAAAGTCGTCTACGCCTCGGCCCTGAACGGTATTGCCGGTCTGGACCACACCAACATGGCCGAAGACATGACCCCGCTGTACCAGTCGATCGTCGACGACGTACCTGCGCCGAAAGTCGACCGTGACGGTCCGTTCCAGATGCAAATCTCGGCTCTGGACTACAACAGCTTCCTGGGTGTGATCGGTGTTGGCCGCATCGCCCGTGGTCGCATCAAGCCGAACACGCCGGTCGTGGCGATCGACGCCGACGGCAAGAAGCGCAACGGTCGTATCCTCAAGCTGATGGGCCACCACGGTCTGCACCGCATCGACGTTGAAGAAGCAGCTGCCGGCGACATCGTCTGCATCAGCGGCTTCGAGCAACTGTTCATCTCCGACACCCTGTGCGACCCACTGAACGTCGAAGCGATGAAGCCGTTGACCGTCGACGAGCCAACCGTTTCCATGACCTTCCAGGTTAACGACTCGCCATTCTGCGGTAAAGAAGGCAAGTTCGTGACCAGCCGTAACATCAAGGAGCGTCTGGACAAGGAGCTGCTCTACAACGTGGCACTGCGCGTTGAAGAAGGCGACTCGGCCGACAAGTTCAAGGTTTCCGGCCGTGGTGAGCTGCACCTCTCGGTTCTGATCGAAACCATGCGTCGCGAAGGCTTCGAAATGGGCGTAGGTCGTCCTGAAGTGATCATCCGTATGGTTGACGGCGTCAAGCACGAACCGTACGAAAACGTGACCATCGACCTGCCGGAAGAATCCCAGGGCGCGATCATGGAACAAATGGGCCTGCGCAAGGGCGACCTGACCAACATGGTTCCGGATGGCAAGGGCCGTGTGCGCCTTGAGTACAACATCCCGGCCCGTGGCCTGATCGGTTTCCGTAACGAGTTCCTGACCCTGACCTCCGGTGGCGGCATCCTGACTTCGATCTTCGATCGTTACGACGTGATGAAGTCCGGCGACATGTCCGGCCGTCAGAACGGTGTTCTGGTATCGGTTGCGACCGGCAAGGCACTGACCTACTCGCTGGAAACCCTGCAAGCGCGCGGCAAGCTGTTCGTCGAGCACGGCCAGGACATCTACGAAGGTCAAATCGTCGGCCTCAACAGCCGCGACAACGACCTGGGCGTGAACCCGACCAAAGGCAAGAAGCTCGACAACATGCGTGCTTCGGGCAAAGACGAAACCATCGCATTGGTTCCGCCGGTCAAGTTCACCCTGGAGCAAGCGCTGGAGTTCGTGCAGGAAGACGAACTGTGCGAAGTGACGCCTAAGTCGATTCGCCTGCGTAAGAAGATCCTTGGCGAAAGCGAGCGTACCCGCGCTGCCAAGAAAAGCGGTAACTGAGTTTCGACTTAGTTAATGGCTGAAAAAAACGCCCTTGATTGTGAGATCAGGGGCGTTTTTTTATGCCTGGAAGTTATGTAGCGCCTGTCAGGGCCCCTTCGCGAGCAAGCCCGCTCCCACAGTGGATCTTCAGTGGACACAGATTTTGTATCCGGCTCAGATCTACTGTGGGAGCGGGCTTGCTCGCGAAGGCGGCCGAACAGGTGTTGCGACATCAGCGGTCGATCAGAACTTGTCCAACGTCCGCGGATTACGCTCGCGCTCCACTGCCTTGGGCTTGTAGGCGCAATACCCTGGCCTTGGCCCGACCCGCGGATGGTTGCGGCAAGTGTCCGGGCGCTTCTCATAAATGGTGCACAACCGGCTCTTGCGATCCAGATACAGGCAATCGTTGTTGCTCATGCGCTGGAGCGTGAAGATTTCGGATTTCTGGTTATAGCGCTCGACGATCCCTTCCTTTTGCAGGCGCTTGGCGATGTTTTTCGGCGGGTCGCCCAGTTCGAATTCATCGACGATACCGATCCGGATCAGGTCCTTGATCTTGACCTCCACCGGCAGTGTGCAGCAGCTCGACACGCAGGAACCGCACATTGGCGCGGAATACTTGGCCCAGGTATCGATTCGGTCGATCTCCGCGGCGGCGATCAGGTTGGGCTTCATCATCAAGGTTTACCAGCATGCATCAGGGCGCGCGATCATACCGGGACTGGTGAAATTTTGAACGACCATCTGCCGGTTTTTTTATGCCCGGCAAAAACACTGGCTGGATAGGCACGGCCCCTGCATTCATTCGCTCATATGGCAATTCCCTGGCGGCGATTCTCCGTCACCCTGGAAAAACCAACGAACCTGCGCCTGCAGTGCCTGTCAGACCGTCTAGGCTCAGACAATTTCATGCTCGTTCGAGGTCTCATCAATGACTCAAGAACCACTTGTTCGCGAAGCCGAAGTGGCTGCATTTCGCGATGCCGTGTTGACCAAACTCACTTACGCCGTCGGCAAGGACCCGGATCATGCGTTTGATCACGACTGGTTCGAAGCCATTGCCCTGGCCGCCCGCGACCATATGGTCGAACACTGGATGGACCACACGCGGCAGATCTACCGCAAGGGCCAGAAGCGCGTCTATTACCTCTCCCTGGAGTTTCTCATCGGCCGCTTGCTCTATGACAGCCTGAGCAACCTCGGTCTGCTGGACACTGCGCGCGAAGCCCTGACCGAACTGGGCGTGGATCTGGAGCGCATTCGCCTGCTCGAACCCGATGCGGCGTTGGGCAACGGCGGCCTTGGCCGGTTGGCGGCATGTTTCATGGAAAGCATGTCCACCTTGGGCATTGCCGGCCATGGCTACGGTATTCGTTACGAGCACGGGCTGTTTCGCCAGGCGATCGTCGATGGCTGGCAGCAGGAGCAAACCGAACACTGGCTGGATTTCGGCAACCCTTGGGAGTTCGAGCGGCCTGAAGTGGTCTACCCGATCGGCTTCGGCGGCAGCGTCGAGACCGTGACCGACGCCTCCGGCAATACCAAGCAAGTCTGGTCTCCGGGCGAAACCGTGCGAGCCATCGCTTATGACACGCCCGTGGTGGGTTGGCGCGGTGCCAGCGTCAACACCCTGCGTCTGTGGCGCGCTCGTGCCGTGGAAGATTTGCACCTGGAACGCTTCAACGCCGGCGACCATTTGGGTGCCGTGGCGGAAGTGGCCCGGGCCGAAAGTATCTCCCGCGTACTGTACCCGGCCGACAGCACCGAGGCGGGTCAGGAACTGCGCCTGCGCCAGGAGTATTTCTTCGTCGCCGCTTCGCTGCAGGATTTGCTGCGCCGTCATCGCAATATGCATACCTCGGTGTTGACCTTGGGCGATCACGCGGCGATCCAGCTCAACGATACGCACCCGTCGATTGCCGTGGCCGAATTGATGCGCCAATTGGTGGACGTCTATGACGTGGCCTGGGACGCCGCCTGGCAGATCACCCAGGACACGCTCTCCTACACCAACCACACACTGCTGCCCGAAGCCCTGGAAACCTGGCCGGTGGGGCTGATGGAGCGCATGTTGCCCCGGCACATGCAGATCATTTACCTGATCAACGCCCAGCACATCGATGCGCTGCGGTCCAAGGGTGTGCACGATTTCGACGTGCTGCGCGCGGTGTCGCTGATCGAAGAAGACAACGGCCGTCGGGTGCGCATGGGCAACCTTGCCTTTCTCGGCTCCCACAGCGTCAATGGTGTGTCCGGGTTGCACACACAACTGATGCGCAGCACGGTGTTCTCCGAACTGCACAAGCTTTACCCCGAGCGGATCAACAACAAAACCAACGGCATCACGTTCCGCCGCTGGCTGTTTCAGGCCAACGCTGAACTGACCTCGATGATGGTCGATGCCTTGGGCCCGAGTGTGCTCGACAACCCCGAGGAACGCCTGATCGAGCTGGAGCCGTTCGCGGATCAACCGGCGTTTCGCAAACAGTTCGCCGAACAGCGCCTGCACAGCAAAAAAGCCTTGGCGCACCTGATTCACGAGCGCTTGGGTGTGGCCGTGAACCCGGCGGCGATGTTCGACGTGCAGGTCAAACGGATCCATGAATACAAGCGCCAATTGCTCAACCTGATGCACACGGTGGCGCTGTACCAGGCGATCCGCGCCGAACCGGAAGTGGACTGGGTGCCACGGGTGAAAATCTTCGCTGGCAAGGCCGCCGCCAGTTATCACCAGGCCAAGTTGATCATCAAGCTGACCAACGATATCGCCCGTGTGGTGAACAACGACCCGACCGTGCGTGGTCTGCTCAAAGTGGTGTTCCTGCCCAACTACAACGTCAGCCTGGCCGAGAGCATCATCCCGGCGGCGGACCTTTCCGAGCAGATTTCCACGGCCGGTTTTGAAGCGTCAGGCACCAGTAACATGAAGTTCGGTCTTAATGGTGCGCTGACCATCGGCACCATGGACGGCGCCAACGTGGAGATGCATGAGCGCGTGGGCGGTGAGCACATGTTCATCTTCGGCCTGACGGCCGAGCAGGTGGAGGCCCGCAAGCAGAACGGCGAGTTCAGCGCCGCGCCGGACATTGCCGCGTCCCATCGCCTCAACGATGTGTTGCAGGCCATTCGCGGCGGGGTGTTTTCGCCGGACGATCCGATGCGTTACACCGGGCTTGTCGATTCGCTGGTGGATTACGATCGCTTTCTGGTCTGCGCCGACTTCGACTCTTACTGGGATGCCCAGGCCAGGGTCGAAGAGCGTTGGCACGACGCTCAGCACTGGTGGCGTTCGGCGGTGCTCAATACCGCGCGCATGGGCTGGTTTTCCTCCGACCGGACTATCCGCGAATACGCCACCGACATCTGGAAAGCCTTGGAGTAGCCGTTGCAGGAAATGTGAGCGAAGCCCAACGGTGGTTGGGCTGGGTCGATATACTAAGCGCCAGTTTCGCCGGGCTGTGTCCGGGTTCAGTCATTGGAGCACCTGTAACCTCATGTGGGAGCGGGCTTGCTCGCGAAGGCGGCGTGTCAGGCAATGTTGATGTTGTCTGGCACACCGCCTTCGCGAGCAAGCCCGCTCCCACGAGGTTTGTGTGGTTCCACTAGACTGAACCAGGCACCGCTTCACCCCGGTTACGCCCGCAAATGGCCGCTTAGGGATATCGACCATGCAATGGATTTTGACGCTGTTGGGCCTGGCACTTGGCTGGGTGGTGGATGAGTCGTTCGCCGATGCGCTGATAGGCGCGTTGCTGGGCCTTGGCATCGCTCAGGGGATTGGTCTGCGCCGCCTCGGTGCCCACGCCGCCGAACAGCAGAACCAGTTGCAAACGGCCCAGCGCACCTTGAGCTCACTGGAGCAGCGGCTGATCGTGCTTGAGCACAGCACGGTCGCCGCCTCGAGCGAACCGGCGCCATCGCCCGAGATCGTCGTGGCCCAGGCGCCAGAGCCCGACATCCAATCCGAACCGGAGCTGGTCTGGGAACTGCCGCCTGACCTTGAAGCCCTTCCGGTGATGACCGCACAAGCCAGCCAGCCGTTGCCCGACGACGTATGGAGGTCTGCGCCGGCCGCCCCCAAACCGGTTCAGCCGGAACCGGCTGCCCCACGTGGTCCGAATCTGTTCGAGCGTGCCGTCGCGGGGGCGCGTAACTGGCTGTTCGGCGGTAATACTGTATTGCGGGTCGGGGTGGTGCTGTTGTTCCTCGGCCTGGCGTTTCTGCTGCGCTATGCCACTGAAGGCATGGTCGTGCCCATCGAGTTGCGTTATGCCGGCGTCGCGGCCAGTGCGTTGAGCCTGCTAGGCCTGGGCTGGTGGCTGCGCCAGCGCAACAGCAACTACGCGTTGATGTTGCAGGGCACCGGGATCGCCGTGCTGTACCTGACCGTGTTCGCCGCCATGCGCCTGCATCCGCTGCTCGACTCGACAGCGGCCCTGGGCTTGCTGGTGGCGGTCACGGTGTTCTCGGCGATTCTGGCGGTAACCCAAAATGCCCTCGGCCTAGCTGCGGCAGCGGCGTTGGGCGGGTTTGCCGCGCCGATCCTGACGTCCACCGGCAGCGGCAACCATGTCGCGCTGTTCAGCTACTTCATCCTGCTCAATGCCGGCATTCTGGCGATTGCCTGGTTCAAGGCCTGGCGTCTGCTCAACCTGATTGGTTTTGTCGGCACCTTCGGCATCGGTTTCGCCTGGGGCTTGCGCTCTTATGGGCCAGAACTGCTCTGGAGCACCGAGCCGTTCCTGATTGTTTTCTTCCTGATGTATCTGGCGATCGGCTTGTTGTTTACCCGACGCAAGCTGCTGGAAATGGGCGACGGGCCCGAGGACGAAGGCCGCGATGCGCTGTTGCGCTGGTCGGCGCGCAAGGGTGACTACGTGGACGGCACCCTGCTGTTCGGCCCGCCGCTGGTGGGGTTCGGTCTGCAGTTCGCGCTGGTGCAGCATGTGGAGTTCGCCGCTGCGTTCAGCGCCTTGGCCCTGGGTATGATCTACATGGGGCTGGCGCGGGTATTGATGGAGGGGCGCGCTGTCCTGTTGGCTGAAACCTGCCTGGCCCTGGGGGTGATTTTTGCCAGCTTGGCGATTCCCCTGGGCCTCGACGCTCGGTGGACCGCGGCGGCATGGGCTGTGGAAGGCGCGGGGATCTTCTGGCTGGGCCTGCGTCAGCAGCGGCCATTGGCGCGGGCTTTTGCCTTGCTGCTGCAACTGGGCTCGGCGCTGGCTTTTATCAGCGAGTTGCGTCAGGGCGACAACAGCCTGATCGATGGCGCGCCGCTGGGGGCGTTGATGCTGGGTGGCGCCTTGCTGTTCAGTTTCTACCAGTTGCGCAAGACCGCGCCTGAGCACACCGCCAATTGGGAGCGCCAAGGCCTGCCGGTGCTGGCTGTGCTGGGCTTGAGCTTTCTCTATCTGCTGGCGCCGCTGTTCTTCTTCACTCACGGCACCGCCATCACCTGGGCCCTGGCCGGCCTGGCGACGCTGTTCGCGGGCCTGCGCCTGCAATCGCGCAGCTTCCTGTTTACCGCGTTCGCGGTGCAGCTGCTGGGCGGTGCGCTGTTCCTGTTGCGTTTGCAGGGGGCCGAAGGGGATTCGACCGCCGTGTTCAGCGCTGGGTGGAGCGGTTTGCTCAGCGCCTCCCTGATCGGCCTGGCGCTGATTGGCGGCATGCTGCTGGCGGCACGCGATGACATGGTGCGCAACGATGTCCGATTGCTGCGCGGGTTGTCGGTGGTGCTGCTGGCCGGGTTGGTGCTGATCAACCTCGCGGTGCTCTTCGTCCTGCCCTGGCAAACGGCGAGCGGTGTATGGGCGGCCAGCGGCCTGCTGATCATCTGGCTGAGCCTGTACCTGAAGCAGCGCGTGAGTTTCGTGTTCGGCCTGTTGTTGCAGTTGATCGGCGGCGCGGCCTTTCTTGCCGCCGGGTCGGCGCTGCTCGGGCCGCTGAGTGCCGAGGATCTGCGGCCCGTGGCCCACAGCGGGTTCTGGACGCCGCTGGTGCTGGGGCTGGCGGCGCTGGTAGGCGCATGGCGATTGCAGCGTGGTCATCCGTCGGCGGTGTTCCAGGCCTTGAGCTTGCAGCGGTTGTCCGAGTTGTTGCTGATCTGGGGCGCCGGCTGGTGGGCGCTGGCGTGGGGCAGCGAAGTGCTGCGCTTTGCGCCGCAGAACCTGCAAGGCCATTTGATGCTGATCGTCGCGGCAATCAGTGTGGCGCTGTGGGCATTGCTGGCGCTGCGTTTGAATTGGCCGGCGATGGGGCTGTTATGCACCTTGCTGATACCTGTGGCTGGCTGTGTGCTGGTCGCGACCGGGCACAGCCGTTATCACCCGGCGGCGGATTTCGGCTGGCTGGCCTGGTTGGCCGTGTTCGCTGTGCATTGGCTTTCCCTGAAACGTCTGGCGCCGCTGCTACCGGCCCGGGCGCGCAGCAGCGCCCATGTGCTCGGTTGCTGGCTGCTGATCGGTGTGCTAGCGCTGGAGGTGCGCTACGGCCTGATGCTGTTGTCCGAGCAGTACAACGCCTGGCGCTGGCTGGGTTGGGCGATTCTGCCGAGCCTGTACCTGGTGCTGATGGCCGCGTCGCGGGCCTGGCCGTGGCCGGTCTCGGCCCATCCTCGCGAATATCGCGTGTACGCGGCGGCGCCCCTGGCCCTGTTGATGCTGGGCTGGTTCTGGCTGGCCAATACCTTCAGCGACGGCAGCGCCGAGCCGTTGCCCTATGTGCCGCTGCTCAACCCGTTGGAACTGGGCTTGCTGTTCGCCTTGTTTGGCGTCTACGCGTGGGCCCGCAGCGCAGTGGCGCAACTGGCAATCCGATGGGGTCATGCCGGACACGTCGCCCAGTTGATCGCCGGCGTGTCGCTGTTCGCCTTCTTCACTGCTGTGGTGATGCGCAGCGCCCATCATTGGATCGGTGTGCCGTTCGAGCTGGATGCGTTGCTCGAATCCATGTTTGTCCAGGCCGGGCTGTCCATCGTCTGGACCCTGATTGCCCTGGGCCTGATGATCGGCGGGCATCTGCGCCATCGTCGTGAGGTGTGGCTGATCGGTGCGGCGTTGATCGCCGTGGTGGTGGCCAAACTGTTCTTTGTCGAATTGAGTAACCGTGGCGGTCTGGCGCGGATCGTGTCGTTTATCGGCGTGGGCGTATTGCTGTTGGTGGTGGGCTATTTCGCGCCGCTGCCGCCAAAACGCCCGGAAGGGGGCTCGCAGACCGAGCCGCCAATACCTGTCAGTGAGGGAGTGTCGTCTTGAGTCGCAAGTTGAGTCGCATCGGGCTGGGCGTGGTGGGGTTGTGGGTGGCCTTGTCGGTGACGGCCCAGGAGCAGCCGGCGGACTTCGCCCATCAGGTGCCATTGGCCTTGAGCGGTGAGGGGCCTTGGTATCGCCTGGCGTTGCCCCTGGAGATTCAGTTGCAAGCGCGCCAGACCGACCTGAGCGACCTGCGGGTGTTCAACGCCGCCGGGCAGGCCCAGGCCTATGCCCTGGTTCGCGAGACCGCCCAGAGCCGGGAAAACCGCACCCTCACCGACGTGAAGTGGTTCCCGTTGTACAACGCCGCCGATGATCACGAGCGCGCGCCGAGCGTACGGGTGCAATCGAGCGCCGACGGTACGCTGGTGCAGGTGCAACCGTCCAGCCGGCTCGAGGCGGGAGAGGAGGCGTTGCGTGGCTGGCTGCTGGATGCCAGCGCGATCAAGGCGCCCTTGCAACAATTGATCCTCGACTGGAGCAGCGAGCGCGACGGCTTCCAGCGCTTCACCATCGAAGCCAGTGACGACTTGCAACACTGGCAGGCGTGGGGTGAAGGCCAGGTGGCGCGGCTGACCTTTGCCGATGAGCGGGTCGAGCAGCATGAGGTGAACCTGCCGGGACAACCGGCGCGTTATCTGCGGTTGTTGTGGGAGTCGCCGTCATCGGCGCCGGTGCTGACCTCGGTCCAGTTGCAAAGCTCCCGCTACGAAAGCGCGCCGCTGGTCTGGTCGCAGCCTTTGGCCGGCAGCACCACGAAGGCCGGTGAGTACACCTGGCAGTTGCCCATGGGGCTGAATGTCGAGCAGGTGCAGATCGAACTGAGCCAGGCCAACAGCCTGGCACCGGTGACCCTGGCCGGGCGGCGTGAAAGCAGTCAGCCGTGGCAATCGCAGGGCAGTGGCTTGCTGTATCGCTTGACTCAGAACGGCGAGGATGTGCTGCAAAACCAACTGCAACTGTCGGGGCAGACCGTGCAGCAATTGAAGCTGACGGTGGACGAGCGAGGCGGCGGCCTCGGTGCCGAAGCGCCCGCTTTGCGTTTTGCCGTGCGTCCGACCCAGGTGGTGTTCCTGGCGCGTGGCGAGGGCCCCTACAGCCTGGCGCTGGGCAATGCGACGGTGAAAGCGGCCAGCCTGCCATTGGCCACGCTGGTGCCCGATTACAAACCGTCCCGTCTGGCGACGCTGGGGATGGCGAAGGCCAATGGTGCCGCGATCGCGGCACCGGCCGCCGCGCTGAGTCCTGCAACCATCGATACCAACTGGAAGAAAATCAGCTTGTGGGCGGTGTTGCTGATCAGCGTACTGGTCCTCGCGACGATGGCGTTCAGCTTGCTGCGCAAGCCGCCGGTCAAGTCCTGAGCTGAGCACATCCTGTAGGAGCTGGCGAAGCCTGCGATCTTTTCCAATCAATTGAATCTGGAGCGAAAGATCAAGATCAAAAGATCGCAGCCTCGCTTCGCTCGACAGCTCCTACGCAGGTGGGCAGGCCCGGATATGAACTCAATCCTTCATTCCCCGTCTCATAGGAGGAATTAAGTCCCGACTCGCGCTAAACTGCGCTGGTTTTTCCGCCCCCTATTCTTCGGAGCCGTCCATGTCCCGCGTTACCTTGAGTCGCTATTTGATTGAGCAGACCCGCAGCAACAACACCCCTGCCGATCTGCGCTTTTTGATCGAAGTGGTGGCGCGTGCGTGCAAGGAGATCAGCCACGCCGTATCCAAAGGCGCGCTGGGTGGTGTCCTGGGCAGCATGGGCACCGAAAACGTGCAGGGCGAAGTGCAGAAGAAGCTCGACGTGCTGTCCAACGAAATCCTGCTCGAAGCCAACGAATGGGGTGGTCACCTGGCCGGCATGGCGTCCGAGGAAATGGACAATGCCTACCAGATCCCGGGCAAATACCCCAAGGGTGCCTATCTGTTGGTGTTCGACCCACTGGACGGTTCGTCGAACATTGATATCAACGCGCCGGTCGGTACTATCTTCTCGGTATTGCGTTGCCCGAACGAATACCTGAGCCAGAACGAAGCCTTGAACGAAAAGGCTTTCCTGCAGCCAGGCACCGAGCAGGTAGCCGCCGGTTATGCCATCTACGGCCCGCAGACCATGCTGGTGCTGACCTTGGGCGACGGCGTCAAAGGCTTCACCCTGGACCGCGAGATGGGCAGCTTCGTTCTGACCCACGAAGACATCACCATTCCTGAAACCACCCAGGAATTTGCCATCAACATGTCCAATCAGCGCCACTGGGAAGCCCCGGTACAGCGCTACGTCAACGAATTGCTGGCCGGCGAAGAAGGCCCGCTGAAAAAGAACTACAACATGCGTTGGGTCGCCGCGATGGTGGCGGACGTGCACCGTATCCTGACCCGTGGCGGTCTGTTCATGTACCCACGTGACAGCCGCGAGCCGTCCAAGCCGGGCAAACTGCGGCTGATGTACGAAGCCAATCCGATGTCGTTCCTGGTGGAGCAGGCCGGTGGCGCTTCCACCGACGGTCACCAGCGCATTCTCGACATTCAGCCTGAAGGCCTGCACCAGCGTGTGGCGGTGTTCCTTGGCTCGACGGAAGAAGTCGCCCGCGCCACGGCCTACCACAAGGAATAAAGCATGGCCCAGCCTTGGCAGCCGTTGCTCGATTGGTGGTTTGGCTCAGCCACGTCGCCGGACGAAATAGCCGCTGACAAGGGCAAGCTGTGGTTCGGCAAACGCCATGATCGCCAAGCGCACGAGCGCTTCGGCGATCAGGTCGAGCAGGCACTGGCCGGTGAATTGACCGACTGGGCGCAACGCCCCGAAGGCTGGCTGGCCCTGGTGCTGCTGCTCGATCAACTGCCGCGGATGATCTTTCGCGACACCCCCAAGGCTTTTTCTGGTGACCTGCGTGCCCAAGCGCTGGTGGCCCAAGGCATGGCGGCGGGCTTCGACCGGCAACTCGAACCGATCCAGCGGGTGTTCATCTACCTGGTGCTTGAGCATTGCGAAAATCTGGCGGTGCAGAACGAGGCCGTGTCGCGCTTCATCGACCTGGTCCGAGAGCAACCGGAGGCGGATCGGGCAGTGTTTGAAGACAACCTGGATTACGCCGAACGGCACCAGAAGATCATTGCGCGGTTTGGACGCTTTCCCCATCGCAATGCGGTGTTGGAGCGTGAGTCCACGGCTGAGGAAGTCGAGTTTTTGAACAGGCCTGGGTCCAGGTTCTGATCCTTTCGATGTAGCTGACGCCGCTATCGCGAGCAGGCTCGCTCCCACAGTCGATCGTGTTTCCCTGACGGAACTCGGTCAACTGTGGGAGCGGGCTTGCTCGCGAAAGGGCCCTTGAGCGCACTAGATCCGAAAACTACCCACCAACTGCTTCAACCGCGCCGCTTGTTGCTCAAGGTCGGCACAGGCGCGCAAGGTGGCTTGCAGGTTTTCCACGCCCTCGTGGTTCAGCGTGTTGATTTCGGTGATGTCGACGTTGATCGATTCCACCACGGCGGTCTGCTCTTCGGTGGCGGTGGCCACGGATTGGTTCATGCCGTCGATTTCACCGATGCGCTGGGTCACGCTGCCCAGGCGTTCACCGGCCTGGTTGGCGATGCCGACGCTGCTTTCGCTCTGGCGCTGGCTGTCGGTCATGGTCAGGACCGCTTCCCGGGCGCCGACTTGCAGTTCCTCGATCATCTTCTGCACTTGCTGCGCCGAATCCTGGGTGCGATGAGCCAGGTTGCGCACTTCATCGGCCACCACCGCGAAGCCGCGACCGGCTTCACCGGCCCGGGCGGCTTCGATGGCGGCGTTCAGGGCGAGCAGGTTGGTCTGCTGGGAAATGCTGGTAATTACCTCAAGGATCTGGCCGATGTTCACCGTGTTGCTGTTCAGGGTTTCGATGTTGCCGCACGAATCGCTGATCTTGGCGGACAACTGCTGCATCGCGGTGATGGTTTTATCCACCACTTGTTGACCGTCTTCGGCCAGGCTGCGGGCATCGCTGGAATGTTGCGAGGCGAGGGCGGCGTTCTGGGCGATTTCCTGAGCGGCGGCACCGAGCTGGTTGATCGCTGCGGCCACGCTGCTGGTGCGCGAAGCCTGCTGATCGGAATTGACCATCGACGAGTTGGACGCGCTGACCACACGCAGCGCGACTTCGTTGACCAGCCCGGTGGCCGAGGCCACTTCGCGAATGGACGTGTGAATGCGCTCCACGAAACGGTTGAACGACGTTCCCAGGGCGCCGAATTCGTCCTGGCCATGGATGGTCAGGCGGCGAGTCAGGTCGCCTTCGCCTTCGGCGATGTCATGCATGGCGCGGCCCATGGTCAGCAGCGGTTGCATCAGCACGCGGATCAGCATGCCCAGCAGGGCGATGATGAACACCACGGCAATGACCATGGCGATCAGCGCCGAGGTACGGAACTCGCTGAGCATCGCCAGGGCAGTGTCCTTGTCGAGCACCAGCGCCACGTACCAGTCGGCCCCCGGTACACCGTTGACCCGCGTGAAGGAGAGGTATTGGGTCTTGCCGTCGAGTTCGACTTCCTTCATGCCTGGGCTGATTTGCAGGGCGCCGTCAGGGTAGGCCTCGGCCAGGGTCTTGAGCACGCGCTGGCTGTCGGGGTGGATCAGGATCTTGCCGTCGGCGCTGACGATGAAGGCATGGCCGTGGCCGCCGAAGTTCAACGAGTTAATGATGGTGCTGACGCTCGACAGGTCGATGTCCGCACCGGCTACGCCGATCATCTGATTCTGATGCTGTACTGGGGTGGCGACGGTTATCACCAGTTTGCCCGATGAGGCGGCGATGTAGGGTTCGGTGACGATGGTTTGTTGGGCGCTGTTGGCAGCCTTGTACCAGCCACGGGCGCGGGGATCGTAGTCGGCCGCACGATTGCCGGCCGGTACCGAGAACATCACGCCGTCGGTGCCACCGAAATAGCTGAGCTGGAAGTTGCCGGTGTAGGCCGGTAGACCCACGGCGCGCTTGAGGCTATCGGCACTGCTGCCGTCCACCGCAATCTGCTGGGCCAACGATTGCAGCAATTGGGTGCGGCCTTCGACCCAAGTTTGAATGTTGCGGCTGGTCAGGCTGCCGAGCTCCTGCATGGAAGTCTCGGTGCTGGCATGCAAGCCCTGGCGCTGACGGTAATCGTTGAACAGGATGAAGCAGGCGAATGCAACGGCTACCACGAGCGCAGCAGCCAGCAGGATTTTGTGGCTGAATTTCATGTTTCTGGTCATTAAGAACGCTACCGCAGAGGAGCTGGTCAGGAAGGGGCGTCAATTTGCCATAACGCCTGGCATTGCGCTGCTCTTTTTATCGACTCCAGAACGCTTTGAATCAGGCGTTCGCAGGCTAATCCCGACGAAATGCACGACGGCGTCACAAACTGGGTGATTCACCCATGAAACACCGCCCCAACGCCCAACAAATACTGGGTCTGTCGGGGAACCAGATAGGGGTTTTCTCTTCTAAGGTTCTGGTTGGCACCCTGCCACCCCCTTCCGTTCCAGGAGTTACACCATGTCGCTGCGATCTATCGCCCTGTTGTCCTTGTGCGTCTTGTTGACGGCATGCAGCAAGGTCAACCAGGAAAACTATTCGAAACTGTCGGCCGGCATGCCCAAGGCCGAAGTTGAAACGTTACTGGGGAAACCGACCGATTGTTCGGGCGCGCTCGGCATGTCCAGTTGTACCTGGGGCGATCAGAAGAGCTTTATCAGCGTGCAGTACGCCGGTGACAAAGTGTTAATGTTTTCCGGCCAAGGCCTGAAGTAAACCGGGGCCACCGGCCCGCGGGAGAAAAATAATGATGCGGTTATTGTTAGTGCTTTTTGCCGGCCTGGTATTGGCTGGCTGTGCCACTTCTGGCGAAGACCCGTTGGCGCCAAAGACTGTCAACAGTGTCGACCTCAAGCGTTACCAAGGGACCTGGTACGAGTTGGCCCGTCTACCGATGTACTTCCAGCGCAACTGCGCACAATCCGAAGCCCACTACACCCTCAAGCCTGACGGCAATGTGGATGTGTTCAACCGCTGCCTGACCTCGGACTGGCAGTGGGAAGAAGCCAGGGGCACCGCAACGCCTCAAGTGCCGGGCAAGACCGACAAGCTCTGGGTCGAGTTTGATAACTGGTTTTCGCGGATCGTGCCGGGCATGGCGAAGGGGCAATACTGGGTCCTGTATGTCAGCGATGATTACAAGACCGCCATCGTCGGTGACCCGAGCCGTCGTTACATGTGGCTGCTTTCCCGAACCCCGACGGTCAACGGCGTTGTGCGCGAAGAAATGCTGAGCAAGGCTCGCCAGCAGGGTTACGACACGACACGGTTGATCTGGCGTGCGTCGGACCGGCAGATGGCCAAGACTTCGGATTGATAGTCACCGGGATCAAATGTGGGAGCGAGCCTGCTCGCGATGAGGTCGTCACATCCAACACAATTGTTGACTGATAGACCGCCATCGCGAGCAGGCTCGCTCCCACAGGTTTTTGTGGTCAACCCAACAGTTCGCGCAATACCTGGGTAAACGCCCGAGCGCTTTCCTCTTCCGCGGCGTGATGCCCGTCCCGCACAACCCACTGTCCGCCGACCATCACATCCCGCACCTGACGATCCCCGCCGGCAAACAGCCAGCGATTGAGAATCCCATCGCCGTTGGCGGTGGCCAGGTAAGGATCGTTGCCATCGAGCACCAGCCAGTCGGCGCGCTTGCCGACTTCGAGGGCGCCGACCGGTTGTCCCAACGCCTGGGCACCACCTTGCAGCGCAGCATCGAACAAGGTGCGCCCGACCATCGGTTGATCCGCCCGATACAAGCGATTGCGCCGCTGATCTCGCAGGCGCTGGCCGTATTCCAGCCAACGCAGCTCTTCCACCACGCTCAACGACACATGGCTGTCGGAACCGATCCCAAGACGTCCGCCCTGGGCGAGGAAATCCACGGCCGGGAAAATCCCGTCGCCCAGGTTGGCTTCGGTGGTCAGGCACAGGCCAGCAATCGCCTGGCTCCTGGCCATGAGGCTGACTTCGTGAGCATTGGCGTGAGTGGCGTGGACCAGACACCAGCGCTGATCCACCTCGGTGTTTTCGTACAGCCATTGCAGCGGACGGACGCCACTCCAGCTCAGGCAGTCGTCGACTTCCTTTTGCTGCTCGGCAATGTGGATGTGCACCGGGCAATGGCGGTCGCTGGCGGCCAGCACTTCCTGGATTTGCCCGGGCGTCACGGCGCGCAGGGAGTGGAAGCACAAACCCAGCGCCTGGGCCGGTTGCCCGGCCAGAATCGGCTGCAAGCGTGCCTGAAGTTTCAAGTAGTTTTCGCTGCTGTTGATGAATCGACGTTGCCCGTCATTGGGGGCCTGGCCGCCGAAACCGGAATGGCTGTAGAGCACCGGCAGCAGGGTCAGGCCGATGCCGGCGGCGCTGGCGGCCTGGCTGATGCGCAGGGCCAGTTCCGCCGGGTCGGCGTAAGGCGTGCCGTCGGTGTCGTGGTGTACATAATGGAATTCGGCGACCGAGGTGTAACCGGCCTTGAGCATTTCGATGTACAGCTGTCGGGCGATGATGCCGAGCTGATCGGGGCTGATTTTTCCGACGAGGCGGTACATCAGGTCGCGCCAGGTCCAGAAACTGTCGTTGGGGTTGCCCGCCACTTCCGCCAGCCCAGCCATGGCCCGCTGGAAGGCGTGGGAGTGCAGGTTCGGCATGCCGGGCAACAGTGGCCCGCCCAGCCGCTCGGCGCCGTCTGCCTGGGAGTCGGCCTGGATATGAGTCAACACGCCGCTGGCGTCGACTTCAAAACGTACATCATGGGCCCATCCACTAGGCAGCAGTGCGCGTTCGGCAAAGAAGGCGGACATGGTTCAACCTCATCGTGCGTAATTTGTATATACATATACAGACGTTTGCCTGCCCGGTAAACTCCGGCAAGCTAGCACCCCTCTTTTGCAGAACAAGGAACCGCCGTGCCGACTCCGCCTGCCAAACCGCCGCTGGCCGCAAACATGGGTGACAGTCCGGCGCCCTTGTACGCCCGCGTGAAACAGATGATCACCCAGCAGATCGACAGTGGAAACTGGCCGCCGCATTACCGCGTGCCGTCGGAAAGCGAACTGGTCAGCCAATTGGGTTTCAGCCGCATGACCATCAACCGTGCCCTGCGTGAGATGACCGCCGACGGCTTGTTGGTGCGCATGCAAGGCGTCGGCACCTTCGTGGCCGAGCCCAAGAGCCAGTCGGCGTTGTTTGAAGTGCATAACATTGCCGACGAGATCGCCTCCCGTGGCCATCGCCATACGTGCAAAGTCATCACCCTGGAAGAGGAGGCCGCCGGTTCCGAGCGCGCCCTGGCCCTAGACATGCGCGAAGGCCAGAAGGTGTTCCACTCGCTGATCGTGCATTTCGAAAACGACATCCCCGTGCAAATCGAGGACCGTTTCGTCAATGCCCTGGTGGCCCCGGACTACCTCAAGCAGGACTTCACCCTGCAGACGCCCTACGCCTACCTCAACCAGGTTGCGCCGCTGACCGAAGGCGAGCACGTGGTTGAAGCGATTCTCGCTGAAGCGAGCGAGTGCAAGCTGCTGCAGATCGAGCGGGGCGAGCCGTGCCTGTTGATTCGCCGCCGTACCTGGTCGGGGCGTCAGCCGGTAACCGCCGCGCGCCTGATTCACCCCGGTTCCCGTCATCGTCTGGAAGGTCGGTTTCATAAATGAGTGACTTGAAGGTTTTACGCGCCGCGGATTACCCACGTATGCCGTGGAAAAACGGCGGTGGCAGCACCGAAGAAATTACCCGAGACGCTGGCACCGGCCTGGACGGTTTCGGCTGGCGTCTGTCGATTGCCGATATCGCGGAGTCGGGTGGTTTTTCCACGTTCGCCGGTTACGAACGCGTCATCAGCGTCTTGCAAGGTGACGGCATGAGCCTGAGCGTCGATGGCCAGGTCACGCGGCCTCTGCATCCGCTGGCCCCCTTTGCGTTCAACGGCGAAAGCCATGTGCATTGCACGTTGCTGGGCGGACCGATTCGCGACTTCAACCTGATCTATGCGCCGCAGCGTTACCGCGCACGGGTGCAATGGATGGGGGGCCAGCAGCGGTTTTTCAGCGAGGCGGGGACAGTGCTGGTGTTCAGCGCGGCCCCGGGGTTGGCGATCAAGATCGGTGAGTCCACCGTTGACCTGGGCCTCTACGACTGCTTGCAACTGAGCGGTAACACCGAGCTGCTGGACATCTCCACCCACGGCCAATGCTGCGTGATTGAGCTGACTGCCCATTGATTTCCGGCTAACACACTCTTTGTGGCGAGGGAGCTTGCTCCCGCTCGGGTGCGCAGCGCCCGTCGCTTCTTGGGGGCCGCTTCGCGGCCCAGCGGGAGCAAGCTCCCTCGCCACAAAAAGCCTCGCCCTCGCTGTTCCCTCTTCGCGCACCAACTTGTTACCAAACGCCCCAGTGTGGCGCAGAACCACGCTTTCATGACCTGCCTGCCTCCTTCCAGAATCCCCCCTTCAGAAATTTCATCGGGCTAGAAAACCGCTCAAAATCGGGGCTTTCAGCCATTCCAAACGTCATTCTGAAACATATCCTCAATAAGTTGGCCGCTTGATTGCATATGCTTGTACATACAAGTAAAGACGTATGCGTATGAGTCCCCCATGCTCAACGTAACGTGCCTGGAAATCGCGCCCATTGCCTGGGCTGGTCTGGATTGATCGCTGAGGAGTTCTTGCTGTGACCGACGCTACCCGCAAACCCGAAAAATACCGTGACGTTGAAATCCGTGCCCCACGCGGTAACACCCTGACCGCCAAGAGCTGGCTGACCGAAGCGCCGCTGCGCATGTTGATGAACAACCTCGACCCGGAAGTGGCCGAGAACCCCAAGGAACTGGTGGTTTACGGTGGCATCGGCCGTGCGGCGCGCAATTGGGAGTGCTACGACAAGATCGTCGAGAGCCTCACCCACCTCAATGACGACGAAACCCTGTTGGTGCAATCCGGCAAGCCGGTGGGCGTGTTCAAGACCCACAGCAACGCTCCTCGCGTGTTGATCGCCAACTCCAACCTGGTGCCGCACTGGGCCAGTTGGGAACACTTCAACGAACTGGACGCCAAGGGCCTGGCCATGTACGGCCAGATGACCGCCGGCAGCTGGATCTACATCGGCAGCCAGGGCATCGTCCAAGGCACCTACGAGACCTTCGTCGAGGCTGGTCGCCAGCATTACGACGCCAACCTCAAGGGGCGCTGGGTCCTCACGGCCGGCCTGGGCGGCATGGGCGGTGCGCAGCCGTTGGCCGCGACCCTGGCTGGCGCCTGTTCGCTGAACATCGAATGCCAGCAGGTGAGCATCGATTTCCGCCTCAAGACTCGTTATGTCGACGAACAGGCCACCGATCTGGATGACGCTCTGGCCCGTATCGAGAAATACACCGCAGAAGGCAAGGCGATCTCCATTGCGCTGTGTGGCAACGCCGCCGAAATCCTGCCGGAAATGGTCCGTCGCGGTGTGCGCCCGGACATGGTCACCGACCAGACCAGCGCCCACGACCCGCTCAACGGTTACCTGCCGGCCGGCTGGACCTGGGATGAATACCGCGCCCGCGCCAAGACTGAACCTGCTGTTGTGGTCAAAGCGGCCAAGCAATCGATGGCTGTCCACGTCAAAGCCATGCTGGCCTTCCAGAAAATGGGCGTGCCGACCTTCGACTACGGCAACAATATCCGTCAGATGGCCCAGGAAGAGGGCGTCGAAAATGCCTTCGATTTCCCAGGGTTCGTGCCGGCGTATATCCGTCCGCTGTTCTGCCGTGGCATCGGCCCGTTCCGCTGGGCGGCGCTGTCGGGTGACCCGCAGGACATCTACAAGACCGACGCCAAGGTCAAGGAACTGATCCCCGACGACGCCCACCTGCACAACTGGCTGGACATGGCCCGCGAGCGCATCAGCTTCCAGGGGCTGCCAGCGCGTATCTGCTGGGTCGGCCTGGGCCAGCGTGCCAAGCTGGGCCTGGCGTTCAACGAAATGGTGCGCAGCGGCGAATTGTCGGCGCCTATCGTGATCGGCCGCGACCACCTGGACTCCGGTTCCGTGGCCAGCCCCAACCGCGAAACCGAAGCCATGCAGGACGGTTCCGATGCCGTGTCCGATTGGCCGTTGCTCAACGCCTTGCTCAACACCGCCAGCGGCGCGACCTGGGTGTCGCTGCACCACGGCGGCGGCGTCGGCATGGGCTTCTCCCAGCATTCGGGCATGGTCATTGTCTGCGACGGCACCGACGAAGCGGCCGAGCGCATTGCCCGTGTGCTGCACAACGATCCGGGCACCGGCGTGATGCGCCATGCCGATGCGGGTTACCAGATCGCCATTGATTGCGCGAAAGAGCAGGGGCTGAACCTACCGATGATTACCGGGTAGGAGCTGGCGAAGCCTGCGATCTTGTGATCTTGATCTGTCGCTTGCGACTCAATCGGCCAGGACAAGATCGCAGCCTCGTTGCACTCGGCAGCTCCTACAGGGGCGTTATCCAACACCCAGAACAATCCACAGAGGTTGAACCATGGCCGTCACCCGCACACGCGCAAGTAGCAAGCCGTTGATCGAGAAACGCTCGATCGACTACATCCCGGAAGCGGAGAGACACGGCCGATTGTTGAGCCAGTTCACCCTCTGGATGGGTGCCAACCTGCAAATCACTGCCATTGTCACTGGCGCATTGGCGGTGGTGCTGGGCGGTGATGTGTTCTGGTCGTTGATTGGTTTGCTGATCGGCCAACTGCTCGGCGGTGGTGTCATGGCGTTGCATGCCGCGCAAGGGCCCAAGCTTGGCCTGCCGCAGATGATCTCCAGCCGGGTGCAGTTTGGTGTGTACGGCGCGGCCATCCCGATCGTGCTGGTGTGCCTGATGTACCTGGGTTTCACCGCAACGGGAACCGTGCTTTCCGGCCAGGCGCTGGGCCAGTTGTTTGGCGTCAGCGACAGCGTCGGCATCCTTGTTTTCGCCAGTGCCATCGTGCTGGTCACGGTGCTCGGCTATCGGGTGATTCACTTCATTGGCCGTGTCGCCAGCGTCATTGGTGTGATCGCCTTTGTTTACCTGTTCGCTCGCCTGATGAGCCAGACGGACGTTGGCGCACTCCTGCAAATCCGCCATTTCAGCTGGAGCAGTTTCCTGCTTGCGGTGTCGCTCGCGGCTTCCTGGCAGATCGCCTTCGGCCCCTACGTAGCGGACTATTCGCGTTACCTGCCGAGCAAGACGTCCTCGGTGAAAACCTTTTTTGCCGCAGGCGCAGGTTCAGTCATCGGCGCGCAGGTGGCGATGATCCTCGGCGTGTTTGCCGCCGCCTCGGCCAATGGGCAGTTCGCGGGTCACGAAGTGGCCTACATCGTTGGCCTGGGTGGTACCGGTGCCACCGCTGCGCTGCTGTACTTCAGCATCGCGTTCGGCAAGGTCACTATCTCCACGCTGAACTCCTACGGCAGCTTCATGTGCATTGCCACCATCATCAGCGGCTTTCGTGGTCACCTGAACGTCACGCGCTTGCAGCGTCTAGGCTTCGTGCTGGTCATCGTCGGCGCGGCGACCCTGATCGCGCTGCTCGGTCAGCACTCGTTCCTCGGTGCGTTCAAGTCTTTCATCCTGTTCTTGCTGGCGTTCTTTACGCCTTGGAGCGCGATCAATCTGGTGGACTACTACTGCATCACTCGCGAGCGCTATGACGTGCCGGCGCTGGCCGACCCGAACGGTCGCTACGGTCGTTGGAATGCCCTTGGTATCAGCGTCTATGTCTTCGGTGTACTGGTTCAACTGCCGTTCATCGCCACCAAGTTCTATACCGGTCCGCTGGTGGAAGCCATGGGTGGTGTGGATATTTCCTGGATCATCGGCCTAGTGGTCCCGGCGGGGCTGTATTACGTCGCCGCCAGGAAGTGGCACAGCGCAGTACCCGATCAATTGATCCTGCCGATCGAGCAGGACGCGGTTGACGCACAACCGAGCAGGGCGGGTCGCATCCGAGCGGCCTGATGGGATGTTGACAGGGCTGGATGCCTCTTGACTGCCGTAAGCCAATTCACTGATTAGGAGCGTCACATAATGAAATCGAACAAGACCCTGCTGACCACATTGCTTTGCATGGGCCTGCTGGCCAGTGCCGGCGCCACGCAAGCGGCGGGTTGGTGCGAGTCGGGCAAGCCGGTGAAATTCGCCGGTCTGAACTGGGAAAGCGGCATGTTGCTGACCGACGTCATGCAAGTGGTGCTGGAAAAAGGCTACGGCTGCAAGACCGACAGTCTGCCAGGCAACTCCATCACCATGGAAAACGCCTTGAGCAGCAACGATATTCAGGTGTTCGCCGAAGAATGGGTCGGTCGCAGTGAAGTCTGGAATAAGGCCGAGAAGGCCGGCAAGGTCGTCGGCGTCGGCGCCCCGGTGGTGGGTGCTATCGAAGGCTGGTATGTGCCGCGCTATGTGATCGAGGGCGACGCCAAGCGCAAGCTCGAACCCAAGGCGCCGGGCCTGAAGAACATCGCTGACCTGGGTCAGTACGCCGCTGTGTTCAAGGATCAGGAAGAGCCGTCCAAGGGCCGCTTCTACAACTGCCCGGCCGGCTGGACCTGCGAGCTGGACAACAGCGAAATGCTGAAAAGCTATGGCCTGGAAAAAACCTACACCAACTTCCGCCCCGGTACCGGTCCGGCCCTGGATGCGGCGGTGCTGTCGAGCTACAAGCGCGGCGAGCCGATCCTGTTCTACTACTGGTCGCCAACCCCGCTCATGGGTCAGGTGGACCTGGTGAAACTGGAAGAAAAACCGGGCGTGGACAAAAGCGTGACCATCAAGGTCGGCCTGTCCAAGACCTTCCACGATGAAGCGCCGGAGCTGGTGGCGGTGCTGGAAAAGGTCAACCTGCCCATCGATATCCTGAACCAGAACCTCGGGCGCATGGCCAAGGAGCGGATCGAGTCGCCGAAACTGGCGAAGATCTTCCTGAAGGAACATCCTGAAGTCTGGCACGCCTGGGTCAGTGAAGACGCGGCCAAGAAAATCGACGCGGCTCTGTAGGTCGAATCCCCCCCGGCCAGCCCTAGGGCTGGCCGGGACGTTCACTGCATCCACTTGATCGAGAGTCTCTTATGTTTCCCGAAAGCTTTACCTTCTCCATCGCCGACTGGGTCAACAGTTGGGTCGACTCCCTGGTGACCAACTACGGCGATGTGTTCCGGCACATCTCCGACACCTTGCTGTGGGCCATCGTCAACCTCGAAGGCCTGCTGCGCCTGGCGCCCTGGTGGCTGATGCTGGCCATCGTCGGCTGCATTGCCTGGCACGCCACCCGCAAGGTCGCGACCACGGCGGTGATTGTCGGCCTGTTGTTCCTGGTGGGCGCGGTGGGCCTGTGGGACAAACTGATGCAGACCCTCGCCCTGATGCTGGTGGCGACATTTATTTCGGTGTTGATCGGCATTCCGCTGGGCATTCTCTCGGCCCGCAGCAATCGCCTGCGTTCGGTGTTGATGCCGTTGTTGGACATCATGCAGACCATGCCGAGCTTCGTGTACCTGATTCCGGTATTGATGCTGTTTGGCCTGGGCAAGGTCCCGGCGATTTTCGCCACGGTGATCTACGCCGCGCCACCCTTGATTCGCCTGACCGACCTGGGCATTCGCCAGGTGGACGGTGAAGTGATGGAAGCCATCAATGCCTTCGGGGCCAACCGTTGGCAACAGCTGTTCGGCGTGCAACTGCCTCTGGCCCTGCCAAGCATCATGGCCGGGATCAACCAGACCACCATGATGGCCCTGTCGATGGTCGTCATCGCTTCGATGATCGGCGCCCGTGGCCTGGGCGAAGATGTCCTGGTGGGCATCCAGACCCTCAACGTCGGGCGCGGCCTGGAAGCCGGGCTGGCGATCGTGATTCTCGCCGTGGTCATCGACCGCATTACCCAGGCCTATGGTCGTCCTCGGCATGAGGTGAGCAAATGAACAACGCAGCCATCAGCAAGATCGAAGTCAAGAACGTCTTCAAGATTTTCGGCAATCGCTCCAAGGAGGCTTTGGAGCTGATCCGCCAGAACAAGACCAAGGACCAGGTGCTGGCCGAAACCGGTTGCGTGGTCGGTGTGAACGACCTGTCGCTGAGTATCGGCACTGGCGAGATCTTCGTGATCATGGGCCTGTCCGGCTCCGGCAAATCCACCCTGGTGCGGCACTTCAACCGGCTGATTGACCCTACCAGCGGCGCGATCCTGGTGGACGGCGAAGACATCCTGCAACTGGACATGGACGCCCTGCGCGAATTTCGCCGCCACAAGATCAGCATGGTGTTCCAGAGCTTCGGCCTGCTGCCCCACAAGAGCGTGCTGGACAACGTCGCCTACGGCTTGAAAGTGCGCGGCGAGAGCAAAGAGGTGTGCGCCGAGCGGGCGTTGCACTGGATCAACACCGTGGGCCTCAAGGGCTACGAGAACAAGTACCCGCACCAGCTCTCCGGCGGCATGCGCCAGCGAGTGGGCCTGGCCCGTGCCCTGGCGGCGGACACCGATATCATTCTGATGGACGAAGCCTTCAGCGCTCTTGATCCGCTGATCCGCGCGGAAATGCAGGACCAGTTGCTGGAGCTGCAAAAGACCCTGCACAAGACCATCGTCTTCATCACCCACGACCTCGACGAAGCCGTGCGCATCGGCAACCGCATCGCGATTCTCAAGGATGGCAAGCTGATCCAGGTCGGCACACCCCGAGAGATCCTGCACTCGCCGGCGGATGAGTATGTCGATCGGTTTGTGCAGCGCAGGGCTGCGGTGGTGTAAGGCCGGACGCAGTTGTGGCGAGGGAGCTTGCTCCCGCTGGGTGGCGCAGCCGCCCCAAAAATCTTGTGAGCGCTGCGCACTCAAGCGGGAGCAAGCTCCCTCGCCACGAGGGCCATGCCTTAAGCCAGGTGTGATGCTGAGATGAATTTTTCATGAGGTTGAAGATGTCCCAGGCTGAAAAAATCGTAATCGCCGACGCTCCGTTGCGTTGGCAGGATGTGGTCGCCGTCGCCCGCTTCGGCGCGCCTCTGGAGTTGTCGGCCCAGGCCTGGGCGCGGATCGACAATGCCCAGGCCATCGTCCAGCGCATCGTCGCAAGCGGCGAGCGCGCCTATGGCGTCAACACCGGCCTGGGTGCCTTGTGCAATGTCTCGCTCAAGGACGAACAGCTCAGCCAACTGTCGCGCAACACCTTGCTCAGCCATGCCTGTGGCGTCGGCGCGCCGCTGGCCGATGAACAGACCCGGGCGATTATCTGCGCGGCCATCCTCAACTACAGCCAGGGCAAATCCGGCATTCATCGCCGGGTGGTCGAAGCCCTGCTGGCGCTGCTCAATCGCGGCATCACCCCGCAAGTGCCCTCCCAGGGTTCGGTGGGCTACCTGACCCACATGGCCCATATCAGCATCGCGCTGTTGGGGGTTGGCAATGTCAGCTATCGCGGGCAAATCGTGTCGGCGCAACAGGCTCTGGCCGCAGAGGGCTTGCAACCGGTGCAACTGGGGGCCAAGGACGGTTTGTGCCTGGTCAACGGCACGCCGTGCATGACCGGCCTCAGTTGCCTGGCCCTGGCCGATGCGACGCGGCTGCTGCAATGGGCCGACGTGATCGGCGCCATGAGTTTCGAGGCCCAACGCGGGCAGATCGCGGCGTTCGATGCCCAGATTATCGCCCTCAAGCCGCACCCTGGCATGCAACAGGTCGGCGTCAACTTGCGGGCACTGCTGGACGGCAGCGAAGTCATCGCTTCGAGCCTGGGCATTCGCACCCAGGATGCGTTGAGCATCCGCTCGATTCCTCAGGTCCACGGTGCCGCTCGCGACCAACTGGCGCATGCCCGGCAACAGATTGAAACCGAACTCAACGCCGCCACCGATAACCCGCTGTTGCTGGGCACGCCGGAGAGCTTCCGGGTCATGTCCCAGGCCAACCCCCACGGTCAGTCGGTGGCCTTGGCCGCGGATCTGCTGGCGATTGCCATGGCCGAAATCGGCTCCATCGCCGAACGCCGGCTCGACCGCTTGATCAATCCTCACGTCAGCGGCCTGCCGGCGTTCCTGGTGGCCAACCCCGGGGTGAACTCGGGGATGATGATCGTGCAATACGTCGCCGCGTCGCTGTGTGCGGAAAATCGCCAACTGGCGCAACCGGCGGTGCTCGACAACTTTGTCACCTCGGGCTTGCAGGAAGATCACCTGAGCATGGGCACCAACGCCGCCCTGAAGCTGCACCGGGCGCTGGAAAACTGCACGCAGATCCTCGCCATCGAGTACCTGCTGGCCGCCCAGGCTTTTGAATTCCTCAAGACGCAACGCTTCGGTGCCGGCACCGACGTTGCCTGGAAACTGCTGCGCGAGCATGTGCCGGCCTACGATCAGGACCGTTGGCTGGCGCCGGACATCGCCAGCGCCGCCGCCCTGCTTAAAGATCCAGCCGTGCTGCACAACGCTTTACCGAATTTGAATTGATCAAAAAACCGCCAGCGTGCCAAGGCATCCACCGCCCAAAAGGCCAGGGTGACGGATAACGGAGCATTCCGGAGCGACTGGCGGGTGAAAACAAAACTCTCAAAAGGAGCAATACATGACTGCCTTAAACCTGATTCCCGGCCAATTGAGCCTGGCTCAATTGCGTGACATCTATCAGCAACCCGTGACCCTGAGCCTCGACGCCAGCGCGTCGGCGCAGATCGAGGCCAGCGTCGCCTGCGTTGAGCAGATCCTGGCCGAGAACCGTACCGCCTACGGCATCAACACCGGTTTTGGTCTGCTGGCCTCGACCCGCATCGCCAGTGAAGACCTGGAAAACCTGCAACGCTCCCTGGTGCTGTCCCATGCCGCTGGCGTGGGCGAGCCGATCAGCGATGCGCTGGTGCGGCTGGTCATGGTGCTCAAGGTCAACAGTCTGAGCCGGGGCTTTTCCGGCATCCGTCGGCAGGTGATCGATGCGCTGATTGCGCTGATCAATGCCGAGGTCTATCCGCATATTCCGCTTAAAGGTTCGGTCGGTGCGTCCGGCGATCTGGCGCCGCTGGCCCACATGTCCCTGGTGCTGTTGGGCGAAGGCAAGGCCCGTTACAAAGGTGAATGGTTGCCGGCTGTCGAAGCGCTGAAAGTGGCCGGCCTTGCGCCGCTGACCCTGGCTGCAAAAGAAGGATTGGCGCTGCTCAACGGCACTCAAGTGTCCACCGCGTTTGCCTTGCGTGGTCTGTTCGAAGGCGAAGACCTGTTCGCCGGTGCCCTGGCCCTGGGCAGCTTGACGGTAGAAGCCGTGCTCGGTTCGCGCTCGCCATTCGATGCGCGTATTCACGCCGCGCGCGGCCAGAAAGGCCAGATCGATGCCGCTGCCGCTTATCGCGATCTGCTGGGCGAGCGCAGCGAAGTCTCCGCGTCCCACCAGAACTGCGACAAGGTCCAGGATCCGTATTCCCTGCGCTGCCAGCCACAAGTGATGGGCGCCTGCCTGACCCAGTTCCGCCAGGCCGCTGAGGTGCTGGTGATCGAAGCCAACGCCGTGTCGGATAACCCGCTGGTATTCGCCGCCGAGGGTGATGTGATTTCCGGCGGCAACTTCCACGCCGAACCGGTGGCAATGGCCGCTGACAACATGGCCCTGGCAATCGCCGAAATCGGTTCCCTGAGTGAGCGGCGTATTTCGCTGATGATGGACAAGCACATGTCGCAACTGCCGCCATTTCTGGTGGCCAATGGCGGGGTGAACTCCGGCTTCATGATCGCCCAGGTCACCGCTGCTGCCCTGGCCAGCGAAAACAAGGCGTTGTCCCATCCCCATTCGGTGGACAGCCTGCCGACTTCGGCCAACCAGGAAGACCATGTGTCCATGGCTCCTGCCGCGGGCAAGCGTCTGTGGGAAATGGCCGACAATACCCGTGGGATCCTGGCGGTTGAGTGGCTCGCTGCCTGTCAGGGATTGGACCTGCGGGGAGGCTTGAAGACCTCCGCGAAGCTGGAACAGGCTCGCAGCCTGTTGCGCGCAGAAGTGCCGTTCTATGAAAAAGACCGATTCTTCGCGCCGGACATCAATGCGGCGAGCGAGTTGTTGGCCAGTCGTTGCCTGAATGAACTGGTCACGGCGCAGTTGCTGCCGAGCCTGTAAGAACCTCATCGCGAGCAGGTACAGATGATGTTTGATCAGCTTCGATACCTGTGGGAGCGGGCTTGCTCGCGAAAGCGGTGGGTCAGCTTGCATCAATGTCGAATGTGCCGCCGTCTTCGCGAGCAAGCCCGCTCCCACAGGGGCTGCGCAGTCCTTGTGGGAGCGAGCCTGCTCGCGATTCGATCTTCAATAATTCGAGGAAACCGGGATGAAAACCCTCTGGCAAAACTGCCACGCCGCCACCATGGCCCAGGGCGTCTACTCGATCATCGAAGACGCCGCCATCGTCACCCACGGCGAGCTCATTCAATGGATCGGCCCGCGCGCCGAGCTGCCGGCCGGTGACTACCCGGCCGTCAACAACCTCAACGGCGCCTGGGTCACTCCGGGGCTGATCGACTGCCACACCCACACGGTGTTCGGCGGTAACCGCAGCGGCGAATTCGAACAGCGCCTGCAGGGCGTGAGCTACGCCGAGATTGCAGCGGCCGGCGGAGGTATCGCCAGCACCGTGCGCGCTACCCGGGCGGCCAGCGAAGATGAACTGTTCAGCAGCGCCGCCAAGCGCCTGAAAAGCCTGATGCGCGATGGCGTGACCACGGTGGAAATCAAGTCAGGCTACGGCCTTGACCTCGCCAGCGAACGCAAGATCCTGCGGGTCATCCGTCGTCTCGGTGAACAACTGCCGGTCAGCGTGCGCAGCACGTGCCTGGCGGCCCACGCCTTGCCGCCGGAATACGCTGATCGCGCCGATGACTACATCGAACACATCTGCACCGAAATGCTTCCGGCTCTGGCGGCCGAAGGGTTGGTGGATGCGGTGGATGCCTTTTGCGAGTACCTGGCGTTTTCCCCGGCGCAGGTCGAACGGGTGTTTATCACCGCCCAACAACTGGGTCTGCCGGTGAAGCTGCACGCTGAACAATTGTCGTCGCTGCACGGTTCAAGCCTGGCGGCCCGTTATCAGGCGCTGTCGGCCGATCATCTGGAATTCATGACCGAGGACGACGCCAGGGCCATGGCCGAATCCGGCACGGTGGCGGTGCTGCTGCCGGGGGCATTTTATTTCCTGCGCGAAACCCAGCTGCCGCCCATGGATGCCCTGCGCAAGCACGGCGTGAAGATCGCCGTGGCCAGCGACCTCAACCCCGGCACGTCGCCGGCGCTGTCGTTGCGCTTGATGTTGAACATGGCCTGCACCTGCTTTCGCATGACCCCCGAGGAGGCCCTGGCTGGGGCGACCCTTCATGCGGCCCAGGCCCTGGGCATGGCCCGGACCCACGGTTCGCTGGAAGTGGGCAAAGTGGCGGATTTTGTCGCCTGGCACATCGACCGCCCGGCCGACCTGTCGTACTGGCTCGGTGGCGATCTGGAAAAACGCGTCGTGCGTCACGGCGTGGAAATCGATTAAGGAGAACGGTTGTGGAGAAGGTCCTGAATTTCAAGCAAGGGCGCGTGCCGCTATTGATCAGCATGCCCCACGCCGGCCTGCGTCTGACTCCGGCGGTGCAGGCGGGTTTGATCCCCGAGGCCCAAAGCCTTCCGGACACCGACTGGCACATTCCTAAGCTTTACGAGTTCGCCGTCGAACTGGGCGCCAGCACCCTGGCCGCTGAATATTCACGGTTCGTGATCGATCTGAACCGCCCTGACGATGACAAGCCAATGTACGTTGGCGCTACTACCGGTTTGTATCCTTCGATTCTGTTCGATGGCGTACCGTTGTTTCGCCAGGGGCTGGAGCCGTCCGCCGCGGAGCGGGCGACTTATCTGCAACAGATCTGGGTGCCTTACCATCAGGCCCTGCGGCAGGAACTGGCGCGGCTCAAGGCCGAATTCGGCTATGCCTTGCTGTTTGACGCCCACTCGATCCGCTCGGTGATCCCACACCTGTTCGACGGCAAGTTACCGGACTTCAACCTGGGCACTTTCAACGGCGCCAGTTGCGACCCCGCATTGGCCCACCAGCTCGAAGCCATCTGCGCCCGCCACGGCGAGTTCACCCATGTCCTCAACGGACGCTTCAAGGGTGGGCACATCACCCGGCACTACGGCAACCCTGCCGAGGACATCCACGCGGTGCAACTGGAACTGTGCCAGAGCACCTACATGGAAGAGTTCGAGCCGTTCAACTACCGTGCGGATCTGGCGGAACCGACCCAGGTGGTGCTCAAGGAATTGCTGGAAGGCTTGTTGGCGTGGGGGCGGCAGGCCTACAAACATTAATCTGTGGTGAGGCAGCTTTTGTGGCGAGGGAGCTTGCTCCCGCTCGAGTGCGGAGCGCTCGCAAAATTTTGGGGCCGCTGCGCAGCCCAGCGGGAGCAAGCTCCCTCGCCACAACAGCCTTCATTGCAACAACCCGTCGCCACCGTGCAAAACCGAGTCGCCACAGGTCACCTTTACCCCCTCGACGCTGCGTAATGTTCCGGTCACGGTGCACCAAGACACCGACCTACAATAATCGCTGCCGCACGAGACCTTCCCGATGAAAAGACTGTTCAAACGCTGTCTGTCGATCCTCTGCGGTACCGCCATATTGAGCAGCGGGGCAATGGCCGCTGAGCCTACGTCCTGCCAGACCGTGCGCATGGGCGTGGTCAACTGGACCGACGTGATCGCCACCAGTGGCATGGCTGATGTGTTGCTCACGGGGCTGGGTTATGAAAGCAAACAGACCAGCGCCGTGCAGCAGATCATCTTCGCCGGCATCCGTGACAAGCGCCTCGATATCTTCCTGGGCTACTGGAAACCAGCGATGGACAACAACATCGCTCCGTTCCTGGCGGCCAACCAGGTGAGAGTCCTGGACCAGCCAAGTCTTGCCGATGCCCAGGCCACGCTGGCAGTGCCGGACTACGTGGCCGCAGCGGGCCTCAAGACGTTCGCTGACATCGCCCGGTTCAAGGAGCAGCTCGGCGGAAAAATCTACGGCATCGAGCCGGGCAGCGGTGCCAACACCACCATCAAGACCATGATTGAAACCAATCACTTCGGCCTCAAGGACTTCAAGCTGATCGAGTCTGGTGAGGCCGGGATGCTGGCGGCGGTGCAGCGGGCGGTGAATCGCAAGGAGTTCGTGGTCTTCGTCGGCTGGACCCCGCACCCGATGAACATCAATATGAACATCACCTACCTGACGGGCAGCGACGACGTCTACGGCCCGAACGAAGGCGCCGCGACGGTCTCCACTGTGACCGCGCCGGACTACGCCCAGCGCTGCCCGAATGTGAGCCGGTTGCTGGATAACCTGACATTTACGGCGGCCCAGGAAAGCCAATTGATGGTGCCGATCATGGCGCGCAAGACGCCTCAGGAAGTTGCTCGGCAATGGTTGCGCGAGCATCCTGAGGATTTGCAGCGGTGGCTGGCAGGTGTCACCAGTTTCGACGGCAAGGATGGCGTGGCGGCGGTGCAGGCCAGTCTCAAGAACTGATGCAATCCAGAGGGCAGTGAGTAATTTTGTGGCGAGGGAGCTTGCTCCCGCTCGGTTGCGCAGCAACCGCCAAAAAAAGCGAGGACTGCTTCGCAGCCCAGCGGGAGCAAGCTCCCTCGCCACAAAAGCCTCCAAGCTACACCTTAGCGATCCACGGCAAACCATAATGGCCTACTCACTCTCCCAGGCGATGTCAGCCTTCATCGACAAAACCCTGAGCTTCAACAGCCCGGACAACAGCCTCTCCAGCCAGCGCCAGGCCTACAGCCAAATGTGCCGGGCCTTCACCCCGCCGTGCCCGGAAGCGCTGGCGGTCGAGGATTTCGAGCTGGCCGGCGTGGCCGTGCGGGCTTACTGCCCTCGGAGCGCGCCGCCGGCCGAAGGCTGGTCATGCATCCTTTATCTGCACGGTGGCGGCTGGGTGGTGGGGGATCTGGACTCCCACGACTTCATCTGCATGGAACTGGCCGCAACCCTCGGCGTGCTGGTCATGGCGGTGGATTATCGGTTGGCCCCGGAGCATCCGTTCCCGGCGGGTTTCGAAGATTGCGTCACGGTGTGGCATCACCTGGCAGCCAGCCCCTTTGCCATCGACCCTCGCCGTCGGGTGGTGGCCGGTGACAGCGCCGGGGGCAATCTCGCTGCCGCGTTATGCCTGGCCTTGCGCGATGCCGGGCAAGCGCTGCCACGGGCCCAGGTGCTGATTTATCCCGCCCTCGGTGGCCCGGCCCATCTGCCCTCGCGGCGCGAATGTGCCGATGCACCACTGTTGAGCAGCCGCGATCTGGACAGTTATCACGCCCTCTATCTGAGCGACACTCAACCGTCTTCCCTCGCCATGCCGTTGCTCGCCGATGACCTGAGCGGCCTGCCGCCAGCGCTGGTCGTCGTGGCGCAATGGGACCCGTTGCGCGACGACGGCGTCCTTTATAGCGAGCGACTGAACATCGCCGGGGTGAGCTCTTCCTTGTATGTCGGCGAGGGCCTGGTCCATGGTTGCCTGCGGGGCCGGGGGCTGGTGCCGGAGGTCGATCAGATGTATCGCACACTGCTGGCGTATCTGGCTGACACGCTTTGACTGTGCAGGGGACATGCTCATTCGGGTAATTCGGGTTTATGATGCCGGACGGCAGATTAAATAGAAGTCCCCCCAGGGATGACTCGACCCCTTACGGAGCGCGCAATGCAGACTTTGTACCCGCAGATCAAACCTCATGCCCGGCACGATCTGGCTGTCGATGACACCCACACGCTCTATGTCGATGAAAGCGGTTCCCCGGAAGGCCTGCCGGTGGTGTTCATTCACGGTGGCCCGGGTGCCGGTTGCGATGCGCAGAGCCGCCGCTACTTCGATCCGAACCTGTACCGCATCGTTACCTTCGACCAGCGCGGCTGTGGCCGCTCCACCCCTCATGCCAGCCTTGAAAACAACACCACCTGGGATCTGGTCGAAGACCTGGAACGCATCCGCAAACATCTGGGCATCGAAAAATGGGTGCTGTTTGGCGGCTCCTGGGGCTCGACCCTGGCCTTGGCTTACGCCCAGACTCATCCCGAGCGGGTACACGGCCTGATTCTGCGTGGGATCTTTCTCTGCCGTCCGCAGGAAATCGAGTGGTTCTACCAGGCCGGCGCCAGTCGTCTGTTCCCCGATTACTGGCAGGATTACATCGCGCCGATCCCCCTGGACGAGCGCGACGACCTGCTCGGCGCCTTCCACAAACGCCTGACAGGTAATGACCAGATCGCTCAGATGCACGCGGCCAAGGCTTGGTCGACCTGGGAAGGTCGCACTGCGACTCTGCGCCCGAACCCGCTGGTGGTCGATCGCTTCTCCGAGCCGCAGCGTGCGTTGTCGATTGCCCGGATCGAGTGTCATTACTTCACCAACAACGCTTTTCTCGAACCCAACCAGTTGATCCGTGACATGGGCAAGATCGCCCATCTGCCGGGCGTCATCGTGCACGGTCGCTACGACGTGATCTGCCCGCTGGACAATGCCTGGGAGCTGCACCAGAACTGGCCCAACAGCGAACTGCAGGTGATCCGCGACGCCGGCCACGCTGCCTCGGAGCCAGGTATCACCGATGCGCTGGTGCGTGCCGCTGCGCAGATGGCCCGGCGCCTGCTCGACCTGCCGCCCGAAGAAGCATGAAGGGGCTGTTGCAACGGGTCCGCAGCGCCCGGGTCGAGGTCGCAGGGGAAGTCGTTGGCGCGGTGGACCAAGGCCTGCTGGTCCTGATCGCGGTCGAGCCCGAGGACACCCGGGCCAGCGCCGACAAATTGCTGCACAAACTGCTGAACTACAGGGTGTTCAGCGACGCTGATGGCAAGATGAACCTGTCTCTGGCAGATGTCGGCGGTGGCTTGCTGTTGGTGTCGCAGTTCACCCTGGCGGCGGACACCAAAAGCGGGTTGCGCCCGAGCTTTTCGACGGCCGCACCTCCGGCCTTGGGCGAGGAGCTCTTTGACTATCTGCTCGCCCACGCGAAACAGGTGCATGGCACTGTGGCATCAGGTAGATTCGGCGCCGACATGCAGGTGCATCTGGTTAACGACGGCCCGGTAACCTTCCTGTTACAGGTCTGAAAGCGTTTGAAACATCTTTTCGGTCCTGTTTCGAGGCAAAACAGGGAGTTTTCTCGATAAATACTTTGTTACCCCTGATGCGTTGTCACGCGGGCTACTAGATAATCGCGCGCTACGGGGGACCAGCGTTCGCTGGTCCATTTGACTTAGGTAGAGACTTGTCCTGGGCCGTTTGGGGAATCATTTTGTCCCATCGGAGTCGGAACAATGCTCGCCAACTTGGCAAGAGTGGCCTGCAGGTGCGGTTTTTCAATGCCGATACCTTGCAGATACTTTATCTGGCCGTTGGTTTTTTGATCTGTTTTCGGCGAGGGTTGCTCGTGATTGTTAGTCCCTGTAATGCACCAAAAATGACTGCCAAACGGTTTAGAAACGCTCTGGTAGCGGGCTCGGCCCTGCTGTGCCTGTTTGGCGCGGGCCAACTGTGGGCATTCAGCCTGGATGATGTATCGGCGAAGGCTCAAGAACTGGCCGGGCAAAAATTCGAAGCCCCGCGCAGCAATCTGCCGAACGAATTTCGCGAAATGAAATTCGCTGACTATCAAAAAATCCGTTTCCGCACCGAAAAAGCCGAGTGGGCCGATCAGAAGACGCCGTTCAGGCTGTCCTTCTATCACCAGGGCATGCATTTCGACACGCCGGTGAAGATCAACGAGATCACCGCGACCACCGTCGATGAAATCAAGTATGACCCGACGCGCTTCGATTTCGGTGACGTCAAGTTCGATCCCAAGTCCACGGAGAAACTGGGCTACGCGGGTTTTCGCGTGCTGTACCCGATCAACAAGGCCGACAAGCAAGACGAAATCATGACCATGCTGGGCGCGAGCTACTTCCGCGTCATCGGCAAGGGTCAGGTTTATGGCTTGTCCGCCCGTGGCCTGGCCATCGATACCGCCCTGCCATCGGGTGAAGAATTCCCGCGCTTTCGCGAGTTCTGGATCCAGCGTCCGAAGCCGACCGATAAGCACCTGGTGATCTTCGCCCTGCTGGATTCGCCACGGGCTACCGGCGCCTATCGCATGATCCTGCGTCCGGGTACCGACACTGTTGTCGACGTGAAGTCGCGCGTGTTCCTGCGAGATCGCGTCACCAAGCTGGGCATTGCTCCGTTGACCAGCATGTTCCTGTTCGGCGCCAACCAGCCGTCCAAGATCCTGAACTACCGTCGAGAGCTGCACGACTCCAGCGGCTTGTCGATCCATGCCGGCAACGGCGAGTGGATCTGGCGCCCGTTGAACAACCCGAAACACCTGGCTGTAAGCAACTTCTCGGTAGAAAACCCGCGTGGTTTCGGCCTGCTGCAGCGCGGTCGTGACTTCAGCCACTACGAAGACCTCGATGACCGCTACGACAAGCGTCCAAGTGCCTGGATCGAACCGAAAGGCGATTGGGGCAAGGGCTCCGTCGACCTGGTTGAAATTCCGACCGCTGACGAAACCAACGACAACATCGTTGCGTTCTGGAGCCCGGAAAAGCTGCCTGAGCCAGGTCAGCCGCTGGACTTCGCTTACCGCCTGCACTGGACCCTCGACGAAGCCAACCTGCATTCGCCGGACAGCGCCTGGGTCAAGCAGACCCTGCGTTCGACCGGTGACGTGAAGCAGTCCAACCTGATTCGTCAGCCGGACGGCAGCGTGGCTTATCTGGTGGATTTCGAAGGTCCTTCCCTGCAAGCCCTGCCGGAAGACGCCGAAGTGCGTAGTCAGGTGAGCGTCGGCGAAAACGGCGAGATCGTCGAGAATAATGTGCGTTACAACCCTGAAACCAAGGGCTGGCGCCTGACCCTGCGACTGAAGATCAAAGACCCGAAACAGTCCACTGAAATGCGCGCCGCGCTGGTCCGTCCACTGGTTCCGGTTGAAGCGCCGGCCGCGTCCCATGCGGTGACCACGACCCTTGCCAAAGCTGACAAGGTCGCCAGGCAGCAGAGCGATAAGGAAATCGCGCAAGAAAAAGAGCAGGAAAAAGAAGCCAAGGCCGATAGCGCGTCCACTGCCGCTGAGTCGACCCCAACCCCGCAGGAACCGGAACCGACTGAACAAGTCCTGACCGAGACCTGGAGCTATCAGTTGCCAGCCGATGAGTAATACTCCAGTACAGCCAGAGACGCTCAGCGAGTATCTGGCCCATTTGCCCATGACCGATGCGCAGCGCGCCGAGCTGGCGGGCTGCAAGTCTTTCAGCGAGCTGCACGAGCGCCTTTCGTCGTCGGCCTTCGATGCACCCACCGAAGCGGCGCAAGCCTCGGTGGGCCGTCGGCTGACCCTGAGCACCGCCGAAGAACTCGAAGACGCCGAAATGCTGGCGCTCGACGCCAGCGGGCGTGTCTGTCTCAAAGCCACGCCGCCGATTCGTCGGACCAAGGTGGTACCGGAGCCGTGGCGCACCAATATCCTGGTGCGCGCCTGGCGTCGCCTGACAGGTCGCACCAACCCGCCGAAGCCGCCCAAGGATGAGCGCGTGTTGCCGCACGCACGCTGGCGCACCGTGGGTTCGATCCGTCGCTATATCCTGCTGATCCTGATGCTCGGCCAGACCATCGTCGCCGGTTGGTACATGAAGGGCATCATGCCGTACCAGGGCTGGTCGTTGGTGGACCTGGACGAAGTCCTGCACCAGCCGCTGTTGCAGACCGCCACCCAGGTACTGCCCTATGCATTGCAGACCAGCATCCTGATTCTGTTCGGGATCCTGTTCTGCTGGGTATCGGCCGGTTTCTGGACGGCGCTGATGGGGTTTCTCGAGCTGCTCACCGGTCACGACAAGTACCGCATCTCCGGTGCCAGTGCTGGCAACGAGCCGATTCCCAAGGACGCCCGCACCGCGCTGGTGATGCCGATCTGCAACGAGGATGTGCCGCGAGTGTTCGCCGGTTTGCGTGCCACGTTCGAGTCGGTGGCGGCCACCGGGGACCTGGATCGTTTCGACTTCTTCGTACTCAGCGACAGTAACGAAACCGATATCTGCGTCGCCGAGCAGCAAGCCTGGCTGGATGTCTGCCGTGAAGCCGGGGGTTTTGGCAAGATTTTCTATCGCCGCCGTCGTCGTCGCGTCAAACGCAAGAGCGGTAACCTCGACGACTTCTGCCGTCGCTGGGGCAGTGACTACAAGTACATGGTCGTGCTCGACGCCGACAGCGTCATGAGTGGCGAGTGCCTGACCAGCCTGGTGCGCCTGATGGAAGCCACGCCGGATGCCGGCATCATCCAGACCGCGCCACGCGCCTCGGGCATGGACACGCTGTATGCGCGCATGCAGCAATTCGCCACCCGGGTGTACGGTCCGCTGTTCACCGCCGGTCTGCATTTCTGGCAGTTGGGGGAATCCCACTACTGGGGTCACAACGCGATCATCCGCATGAAGCCGTTCATCGAGCACTGCGCCCTGGCGCCGTTGCCCGGTAAAGGGGCGTTCGCCGGGGCGATCCTGTCCCACGACTTCGTCGAAGCCGCGCTGATGCGCCGTGCCGGCTGGGGCGTCTGGATTGCCTACGATTTGCCGGGCAGCTATGAAGAGTTGCCGCCCAACTTGTTGGACGAACTCAAGCGTGACCGTCGCTGGTGCCACGGTAACCTGATGAACTTCCGGCTGTTCCTGGTCAAGGGCATGCACCCGGTGCATCGCGCGGTATTCCTGACCGGCGTGATGTCCTATCTGTCGGCACCGCTGTGGTTCTTCTTCCTGGTGCTATCCACCGCGCTGCTGGCGGTGAACACGCTGATGGAACCGCAATACTTCCTCGAGCCACGCCAGCTGTACCCGTTGTGGCCGCAGTGGCATCCGGAAAAAGCCATCGCGCTGTTCTCCACCACCATCGTGTTGCTGTTCCTGCCCAAGCTGCTGAGCATCATCCTGATCTGGGCCAAGGGCGCGAAAGAGTTTGGTGGCAAGTTCAAGGTAACGATGTCGATGTTGCTGGAGATGTTGTTCTCCATGCTGCTGGCGCCGGTGCGGATGATTTTCCACACCCGCTTCGTGCTCGCCGCCTTCCTGGGCTGGGCCGCTACCTGGAACTCGCCCAAACGTGACGACGACTCCACGCCCTGGAGCGAAGCCGTCAAGCGCCACGGCCCGCAAACCCTGCTGGGCTTCTTCTGGGCCTTGCTGGTGATCTGGCTGAACCCGAGCTTTTTGTGGTGGCTGGTGCCGATCGTCGGTTCGCTGATGCTGTCGATTCCGGTGTCGGTGATCTCCAGCCGAGTGGGCCTTGGCTTGAAGTCCCGCGATGAAAGCCTGTTCCTGATCCCTGAGGAATACGCACCGCCACAGGAACTGCTGTCGACCGATCAGTACACCCATGAAAACCGTTGGCACGCGCTGAACGACGGTTTCATCCGCGCAGTGGTCGATCCGCAACAGAACGCCCTGGCCTTTGCGCTGGCCACATCGCGTCACGGCCAGGCCGAGCCGATCGAATGGCTGCGGATCGAACGGGTTCGTCACGCCCTCAAGGTTGGCCCGGCGGGCCTGAACAACAGCGAGCGACTGGCGCTGCTGAGCGACCCGGTGACCCTGTCCCGCCTGCATGAGCAGGTCTGGAGCGAGGGGCATAGCGAGTGGTTGGCGGCGTGGCGTGCATCGGTCAAGGCCGATCCCCACGCTCCGCTACTGCCGCTTCAGCCCGTGAGCGCACAGCCTCAACTGGCCTGACACGCAAAAAGCCCCGCTTCTGAAAGGAAGCGGGGCTTTTTGTTGGGGGCTGTTTGAGTATGCGAATACCGCCCGTGGTGAGGTCAGGGTTGTGTATGGACTTTGTCCAGCATCGATTCGCCAGGACCTGTGGGAGCAACGCTTGCTTCCACAGGACTGCGTTCAACCATTACGCCAAGCGTAACGATCCGCCGCTGAGCTTGATTGATGTCCTGATCCTGACGCTCCTAAGGTAGCCCCCACGACAGCGAACCCGTGGAGTGGTCATGACAACAACAATATCCCCCGACTCGCGCTGGACGCGGCGGCGTTGCGAAAAGCAGCGGCGTCTCGAGCTGGTGAAGGGGCTTGCCGACGGTGTGGTGTTGCCCACCGACAAGATCGTTGCGGCGCTGGAGGCGTTGATCCTTCCGGGCGATCACGTGGTGCTGGAAGGCAATAACCAGAAGCAGGCGGATTTTCTATCGCGCTCTCTGGCCAAAGTCGACCCGGCGAAGCTGCACGACCTGCACATGATCATGCCCAGCGTCGGCCGCTCCGAACACCTGGACCTGTTCGAACGCGGCATTGCCCGCAAGCTGGATTTTTCCTTCGCCGGCACCCAGAGCCTGCGCATCAGCCAGTTGCTCGAAGATGGCCTGCTGGAGATCGGCGCGATCCACACCTACATCGAGCTCTATGCCCGGCTGGTGGTGGACCTGATTCCCAACGTGGTGCTCTCGGCCGGGTTCATGGCCGACCGTGCTGGCAATATCTACACCGGCCCCAGTACCGAAGACACCCCTGCGCTGATTGAGCCGGCGGCGTTCAGCGACGGGATTGTCATTGTCCAGGTCAACCAGTTGGTGGACGACGTCAGCGACCTGCCGAGGGTTGATATCCCGGCATCCTGGGTCGATTTTGTGGTGGTGGCCGACAAGCCGTTCTACATCGAACCGCTGTTCACCCGCGACCCGCGCCACATCAAGCCGGTGCATGTGTTGATGGCGATGATGGCGATCCGCGGGATCTACGAGAAGCACAACGTCCAGTCGCTCAATCACGGCATCGGCTTCAACACCGCCGCCATCGAGCTGATCCTGCCAACCTACGGCGAGTCCCTGGGTTTGAAGGGCAAGATCTGCCGTAACTGGACCCTCAATCCCCATCCAACCCTGATCCCGGCCATCGAAAGCGGCTGGGTCGAAAGCGTGCATTGCTTTGGCACCGAACTGGGCATGGAAAACTACATTGCCGCGCGGCCGGACGTGTTCTTCACCGGTCATGACGGTTCGCTGCGCTCCAACCGCATGGTCTGCCAACTGGCCGGGCAATACGCGGTGGACCTATTTATCGGCGCCACTTTGCAGGTGGACGGCGACGGACATTCTTCGACGGTAACCCGTGGCAGACTGGCCGGTTTCGGCGGTGCGCCGAACATGGGCCATGACCCGCGCGGTCGCCGTCACGGCACACCGGCCTGGCTCGACATGCGCCACGGCGATGGCGAGGCGCCGCTGCTTGAGCGGGGCAAGAAACTGGTGGTGCAGATGGTCGAGACCTTCCAGGAGGGTGGCAAACCCACCTTCGTCGAAACCCTCGACGCGGTGGAGGTGGCGAAAAAAGCCGGCATGCCCCTGGCACCGATCATGATCTACGGCGACGACGTCACCCACCTGCTCACCGAGGAGGGCATCGCTTACCTGTACAAGGCCCGCTCTCTGGAGGAGCGCCAGGCAATGATCGCCGCCGTGGCCGGGGTCACAGCAATCGGTTTGCGCCATAACCCGAAAGACACTGCCCGTATGCGCCGCGAAGGCTTGATTGCCTTGCCTGAAGACCTCGGCATTCGTCGCACCGACGCCACCCGCGAGTTGCTCGCCGCCAAGAGCGTGGCTGATCTGGTCGAGTGGTCCGGTGGCCTCTACAACCCGCCCGCCAAGTTCAGGAGTTGGTAAATGCACGCCTTCAACCTGCAACCGAAAAAATTGTCCTTGGCCGAGCGCTTGGCGGATATGGCGGTGGACGCGCTGATCGACGAAGCCGACCTGTCACCCAAACCGGCCTTGGTGGATCGGCGCGGCAATGGCGCCCACACCGATCTGCACCTGGGTCTGATGCACGCTTCGGCATTGTCGCTGTGGCCGGCATTCAAGGAAATGGCCGACGCCGCCCTTGAATACGGCGAGATCGGCCTGCCGTTGCGCGAAGCTCTTGGGCGGATCGGCCGTGAAGGGGAAGCGGCGATGCTCGCTACCACCGACGGTGTGAACACCCACCGTGGCGCGATCTGGGCTTTGGGTCTGTTGGTGGCTGCGGCCGCACTGGAACCTGAGTCCAGCGTCGCCAGCGCCGTCACTTTACGTGCCGCTCGGCTGGCCTTGCTCAACGATCGCTACGCACCCAACCCCTTCAGCCATGGCGCCCAAGTGGCTCAACGCTATGGCGTGCGAGGCGCCCGGGAAGAAGCGCAACTGGCATTCCCGGCCGTCACCGGCCTGGGCCTGCCACAACTCAAGCGCAGTCGCGCGGCGGGGGCGGGCGAACAGAATGCCCGGCTCGATGCTTTGCTGGCGATCATGACAACGTTGGCCGACACCTGCGTGCTCTACCGCGCCGGTGAGCCCGGTTTGCAGGCCATGCAGCACGGCGCCAGAGCGGTGCTCGACGCCGGTGGCAGCGCCAGCCTGGGCGGTCGTCGCCAGTTGCATGCGCTGGACCAACAATTGATTGCCATGAACGCCTCGCCCGGTGGCGCTGCCGATTTGCTCGCCGCCTGCCTGTTCCTCGACCGAATCGAGCGCGGCGATGGCCTCTTCCCAGGAGTGTGCTGATGCAAACCTTATCCTTTGAATTTCCCGCCGGGCAGCCGCCACGGGGCCGGGCGCTGGTGGGCTGCGTCGGCTCGGGTGACCTGGAAGTGCTGATCGAGCCGGGCCTGGCGGGCAAGTTGACCATTCAGGTGCAGACCTCGGTCAACGGCAGTGAACAACGCTGGCAACATCTGTTCGCCCGCATGTTCGACGGCCAGATGCCGCCGGCCCTGGCGATCGACATCCATGATTTCGGTGCCACCCCTGGTGTGGTGCGGTTGCGCCTGGAACAGGGCTTCGAGGAGATCGGCCATGACTGACAGCGCAGCGTTGCTCAACAAACACAGCTTTGTCGAGCTGGGTGCCCGGCAACGGGCCAAAGCCTTGCTGGATAACGGTTCGTTCCGTGAACTGCTCGACCCCTTCCAGCGAATCATGTCGCCCTGGCTGCTGCGTCAGGGCGTGGTGCCGCAAAGCGACGACGGTGTGGTGATCGCCAAGGGCTTGCTCGATGGCCTGCCGGTGGTGATCGCGGCCATCGAAGGCGCGTTCCAGGGCGGCAGTCTTGGCGAAGTCGGCGGGGCGAAGATTGCCGGAGCGCTGGAGCTGGCCGCCGAGGACAACCGCAAAGGCATCCCGACCCGCGCCGTGTTGCTGCTGGAAACCGGCGGCGTGCGTCTGCAGGAGGCCAATCTGGGGCTGGCGGCGATTGCCGAGATTCATTCGGCGATTGTCGACCTGCGCCAGTACCAGCCCGTCATCGGTGTGGTGGCCGGCAGCGTCGGTTGTTTTGGCGGTATGTCCATCGCCGCCGGACTGTGCAGCTATCTGCTGGTGACCCAGGAAGCGCGGCTGGGCCTGAACGGTCCGCAAGTGATCGAGCAGGAGGCCGGGATCGACGAGTACGATTCCCGTGATCGGCCGTTCATCTGGAGCCTGACCGGCGGTGAGCAACGCTTCGCCACCGGGTTGGTGGACCGCTATGTGGCCGATGACGTGGCGCAGATCCGCGAGCACGTCAGCCAGTTGTTGCACTTGGGCGTACCCGCCCAGCATCGCAGCGGTCAGGCCGAGGTGTTCCTGCAACGTTTGGCCCGACTGGACACTGAAGTGCAAATCGAACCGGCCGCGGTTCGCCAGTTGTATCAGGGAGAACGCCCATGAATTCGTATTCGTTGAGAGGCTTGCGCTGGTTCGAGGCCTTGAGTGGCAACGCCACGCCATTGGAAGGCTTGCCGGCTTCGTTGAAAGTTGCTGACGTCACCCTGGGCGAGCAAAACGTGCGCCTGCTGGCGGTGGTGGCGGATCCCGACAGTCGCTTTCCCCGTGCTCGCAACGGCGAAGTCGGTTTGCTCGAAGGTTGGGGCCTGGCCAAAGCCGTGGACGAGGCTATCGATGCCGACCGCGATGCCCCCCACAAGCGCGCGCTGATTGCCATCGTCGATGTGCCGAGCCAGGCCTATGGTCGTCGTGAAGAAGCCCTGGGTATTCATCAGGCCTTGGCCGGTGCGGCGGACAGTTATGCCCGAGCGCGGCTGGCCGGGCATCCGGTGATCGGTTTGCTGGTGGGCAAGGCCATGTCCGGGGCGTTCCTGGCCCACGGTTATCAGGCCAACCGGTTGATCGCTTTGCGCGACCCGGGTGTGATGGTCCACGCCATGGGCAAAGCCTCGGCGGCGCGGGTGACCCTGCGCAGCGTCGAAGAGCTTGAGGCCCTGGCCGCCAGCGTGCCGCCGATGGCCTATGACATCGACAGTTTCGCCAGCCTCGGTTTGCTGTGGGAAACCCTGTCGGTGGAGCAGATCGAGCAGCCAAACGCGGCGGATCTGGCACGGGTCAGAGATTGTCTGCAACAGGCGATCAACGAAGTGGCAGACGCGCCTCGGGACTTGAGCAGCCGCCTCGGGGCGACGCATCGTGCGGCTTCCAGCACTGTTCGCCAATTGTTGAGAGCACAGTGGTGAGCACCTTTCTGGCCCACGACCTGCTGTGGGGGATGACTCCACAGCCGTTGCCTGCGGATGCGCCGGCGTGGGTCATTGACTCCCTCAGCCTTGGGCAACCGGTGGTGGTGCGGCGAGCGATCACCGCGCCGGGACACATTGCCGTGGGTGTGCGGGGAGTTTCGCGGGAACAGCGTTATGCCACGTCGATGCCGGTGGCGGCGATCCAGCGCCGGGTGCGCCCCGAGGAGCTTTGCCATGTCGCATTGCGCCGTGACGTGCCGGCGTTGCAGGCGCTCGCGCAATTGCGGCCGATGCTGGATGCCAGCGGCTGGATCTGGGGTGTCAGCGGCAGCGCCGGATTTGAACTGGCCAGTGGCATCGAGGCGCTGCATGCGCGCAGTGACCTGGATTTGATCCTGCGCACACCGCAGCCGCTGGATCGTATTGAGGCCCGGGATTTGTTGGCGCAACTGGACGGTTCGACGTGCGCCGTGGATATGCAACTGCAAACCCCCTTCGGCGCTGTTGCCCTGCGCGAGTGGGCCGGCTCGGCGCGACGGGTGTTGCTCAAGGATAATCGTCAGGCACGTCTGGTGACCGATCCGTGGCAACCGTCGCTGGAGCAAGTGGCGTGAGCAGCCTCTTGGTATTCCCCGGCCAGGGTGCGCAGCGGGCGGGCATGCTCCAGGGCGTGTCGCCGCAACTGCTGGAACAGGCCGGTGAAGTGCTGGGCGAAAACGTACGACAGTTGGACAGCACCGAGGCGTTGCAATCGACCCGAGCCGTGCAACTGTGTCTGTTGATCGCGGGTGTCGCGGCAGCCCGGCAATTGCTGGAACAGGCACCTGTGCCGGATTACGTTGCGGGCCTGTCCATTGGCGCGTACCCGGCGGCGGTGGTGGCCGGTGCACTGGAGTTTGATGATGCATTGCGGCTGGTCAGCCTGCGGGGCGAACTGATGCAGCAGGCGTATCCGCGAGGCTATGGCATGACGGCGATAATCGGCCTTGAGCTGGCGACAGTGGAGGTGTTGCTCGCGCAGGTGCACAGCGCCATGACGCCGGTTTACCTGGCCAACATCAATGCCGATAACCAGGTGGTCATTGCTGGCAGTGACGAGGCCATGGGCATCGTCGCCGAGAAGGCACGCAGCCAGGGCGCCGCGAAAGCGTGTCGGCTGGCGGTAAGCGTCCCGTCCCACTGTCCGTTGCTGGAGGCCCCGGCCCGGGCACTGGCCCAGGCGTTTGCCGAGGTGCCGTTGAAAGCGCCCGCTTTGGGTTATCTGAGCGGCAGTCGTGCCCGGCCCGTGGTGAACACCGACGCCTTGCGTGAGGACCTGGCTTTCAACATGTGCCGTGTGGTGGATTGGCGCGGCACGGTGCAAAGCGCCTACGAGCGAGGCGTGCGGTTACAGATCGAACTGCCGCCCGGTGCGGTTCTGACGGGACTGGCGCGCCGGGTGTTCGAGCAGGGCACCGTCATCGCTTTCGACGGTGCGCGCCTGGACACCTTGCAGACGCTGCTCAGAGAGGAGGGACGCCGCCGACCCTAAACCACCGACTCAAGCTGGCGAAGCACAAAAACAACAACTTCGACGATGCACTTTGAGGACTACAACAATGATTATTTACGGTGTGGCGTTTTTGGCCTTTTGTACCCTGGCGGGTATTTTCATCGGTGAGCTGCTGGGCAAACTGATCGGCGTGCCGGCCAACGTCGGCGGTGTCGGCATTGCGATGCTGCTGTTGATCGGCCTGGGCAGTTACCTGAGCAAACGCGGCCTGTTCAAGGGCAAGTCCGAAGCCGGCGTGGAATTCTGGAGTGCGATCTACATTCCCATCGTGGTCGCGATGGCCGCTCAGCAAAACGTCTATGGCGCGCTCAAGGGCGGGCCAATGGCGATTCTGGCCGGGACCCTGGCGGTGGTGATTGCCTTTGCGATGGTGCCGGTACTGGTGCGCATCGGCAACAAAGGGCCTGAAACCGATGTTTCCGCTAAGACGGTTGGGTGATTGCCATGTACGAATCATTGATGAAAGTGATCACCGGCTACGGTCTGCTCAGTGGCTTTGCGATTGTCGGCATCACCATGTGGGTGTCGTACTGGATCAGCGACACGTTCACTAAGGGTCGCCTGCACGGTTCGGCCATCGCGATTCTTCTGGGGTTAGTGCTGTCGTATATCGGCGGTGCGATGACCGGCGGGCAGAAGGGTGTAGTCGACATTCCGCTGCTCTCGGGTATCGGCCTGCTGGGCGGCGCCATGCTGCGGGACTTTGCCATTGTCGCCACGGCGTTTGGGGTGAGTGTCGAGGAACTCAAGCGCGCGGGTTACGTCGGGGTACTGGCCCTGTTCGTCGGGGTGGCCACCTCGTTCATCGCCGGTGTCGGCGTGGCGATGGCCTTCGGTTACACCGATGCGGTGAGCCTGACCACCATCGGCGCTGGGGCAGTGACCTACATCGTCGGGCCGGTGACTGGTGCGGCGATCGGTGCCAGTTCCGAGGTGATGGCGCTGTCCATCGCCGCCGGTTTGATCAAAGCGATCCTGGTGATGGTGGCGACGCCGTTCGTGGCACCTTTGATTGGTCTTAACAATCCGCGCAGTGCGGTGATCTTTGGCGGGTTGATGGGCACTTCCAGCGGCGTGGCCGGCGGCCTGGCGGCCACCGATCCGAAACTGGTGCCGTATGGTTGCCTGACGGCGGCGTTCTATACCGCGCTCGGGTGTTTGCTCGGGCCTTCGCTGTTGTATCTGATCATGCGGGGGTTGTTGGGGTAAGGCTTTGAATCTTCGCTGAGCGGGCTGTCCTCATCGCGAGCAGGCTCGCTCCCACATTGGATCGGTGTTCACAATCCCGTGTGGGAGCGAGCCTGCTCGCGATGAAGGGGACTCGGTCTCAAGCCTGGCGATTGGCATACATCCGGCACTCAGCCAAAAGCGCGAGCAAATTCGGATCGCGCTCCTTGGCCTTCAGGAATACCACGCCAATGTGCTGCTGCAGCCGATACTTTTCCTGCAATGGGATCAGTTTCACCCGGTTTTCATACACCGCCGCAATCCGTCCCGGCAGCAACGCATAACCGACCCCGGAGCTGACCATGCTCAGCAGGGTGAAGATGTCGTTGACCTGCATCGCCACCTTCGGCTCGAACCCCGCCTGCTTGAACACCCGATTACCATCCTGATGAGTGGCGAAGCCCTGGGTCAGGGTGATGAAGGTTTCGTTGCACACTTCGGACAGGTCCACTTCACTGCGTTGGGCGAAGGCGGAATCGGCGGGCGTGGCGAGAAAAATGTCGTCTGAAAACAGCTCGATATGCTCACAGTCCGGATCGTTCACGCTGTCGTCCAGGGAGATCAGGATGGCGTCCACCTCCATGTTCTTGAGCTTGTACAGCAGGTCGATGTTCGAGCCCAGGATCAGGTCGATGTTCAGTTCGCTGCGGCGGATCTTCAGGCCCATGATCAACTGCGGTACGGTTTTTACCGTCAGCGAATACAGTGAGCCAAGCTTGAAACGCTCCGCGGAAAACCCGGCGGCCTCACGGGTCAGGCGCACGCTTTCGACCACGTCCTGAATCAGCTTCTGTGTGCGTTCTTCCAGCACGTAAGCGCTTTCCAGGGGCGTGAGGTTGCGGCCCTCGTGCTTGAACAACGGGCAGCGCAAGGCGCTTTCCAACGAGTGAATGGCCCGGTGTACGCTGACGTTGCTGGTCTGTAACTCGGCCGCCGCCCGCGCAAGATTGCCGGTGCGCATGAACGCCAGGAACACCTCGAGTTTTTTCAGGGTCAATTCTTCATCGATCAGCATGGGGTGGACTCTTATTCGTATCGCCCGATTGTGCCCTGTGGGAGCAAAGCTTGCTCGCGAAACAGGCGACTCGGTTTTTCAGAAACTGCGTTATCTTCATCGCGGGCAAACCTTACCCTCACAGAGAGCAAAACATTGCACTTTGTAGCGCCAGGCCTGAGCCTTGGCATCTGTTAGGGAATGTGAGGCGGGACTGGATGTATCACGGAGAGCGACTCAACGCCTGGACCCACCTGGTCGGGGCGGTGGCGGCTTTTATCGGAGCGGTGTGGTTGCTGGTAATTGCCGGGATGACGGGCGATGCGTGGAAAATCGTCAGCGTGGCGATCTACGGTTTCACCTTGCTGGTGCTGTACAGCGCTTCGACGGTTTACCACAGCGTGCGCGGGCGCAAGAAAGCAATCATGCAGAAGGTCGATCACTTTTCGATCTATCTGCTGATTGCTGGCAGCTACACGCCGTTCTGCCTGGTCACCCTGCGCGGGCCGTGGGGCTGGACCTTGTTTGGGATTGTCTGGGGGCTGGCGTTGATCGGGATCTTGCAGGAGATCAAGCCGCGCTCTGAAGCGCGCATCCTGTCGATCGTGATCTACGCGGTGATGGGCTGGATCGTGCTGGTGGCGATCAAACCGTTATTGGCCGCCTTGGGCAGCGCCGGCTTTGCCTGGCTGGCTTCGGGGGGTGTGCTGTACACCGTGGGCATTGTCTTTTTCGCGCTGGACCATCGGTTGCGGCACGCCCATGGCATCTGGCATTTGTTTGTGATCGCCGGCAGCTTGCTGCACTTTGTCGCGATCTTGTTCTATGTGCTCTGACCCATAACGCCGTAGCTCTACTGTGGGAGCGGGCTTGCTCGCGAACGCGGCGGGTCAGTCAACATTGATGTCACTGACAGATTGCATTCGCGAGCAAGCCCGCTCCCACAATGGGTCTTGAGTGCCAGCAGAATCTGCGGGGGTTAGAAATCCCCCCACAACTGCTGTGCCACGGCCAGTGCCACCACCGGTGCGGTTTCAGTGCGCAGCACGCGCGGGCCGAGTCGGGCGGCGTGGTAGCCGGCGGTCTGGGCCTGCTGGACTTCGGCCTCCGACAAACCACCCTCGGGGCCGATCAGGAAGGCCAGGCTCGACGGTCTGGCATGGCTGACCAACGGCTCGGCCACCGGGTGCAGCACCAGTTTCAGTTCGGCGTCGGTTTGCTTCAGCCAGTCGGCCAGCAGCAGCGGCGGGTGAATCACCGGTACGGTGGAGCGCCCGCACTGCTCGCAAGCGCTGATCGCCACCTGACGCCAGTGCAGCAGGCGTTTGTCGGCGCGTTCGTCCTTGAGGCGCACTTCGCAGCGCTCGCTGAAAATCGGTGTGATCTCGTTGACGCCCAGTTCGGTAGCTTTCTGGATCGCCCAGTCCATGCGCTCGCCCCTGGACAGGCCCTGGCCGAGGTGGATGCGCAGGGGCGATTCAACCTGCCCGGCGAATTGTTCGTCCAACTGTACAAGCACGCGTTTCTTGCCGACTTCGGCCAGGCTGCCGCGAAATTCCTGGCCAGAGCCGTCGAACACCTGCACCGCATCGCCCTCGGCCATGCGCAGCACCCGACCGATGTAGTGGGCCTGGGCTTCGGGCAATTCGTGAGCGCCGAGGCTGAGGGGGGCATCGATGAAGAAGCGGGACAGTCTCATTTCAAATCTCTGAAAAAGTTAAACCTGTGGTGAGGGGATTTATCCCCGCTGGGCTGCGAAGCAGCCCTAAAACCGGACATTCCGATACTTCAGGCAAATCGCGTTGTAAGCATTTGGGGCTGCTTCGCAGCCCAGCGGGGATAAATCCCCTCACCACACCAGTATTCCAACAAGAACACCGAGGTTTTAACCCGGATCCCGGAACCCCGGATGAAAGTCCTTCGGCACCGCCACGCTGACCTGGTCCCGGGTGGCGATGTCGATGCCCTCGCTGGCCACTTCAGCCAGGAAGTCGATTTGCTCGGGGGTGATGACATACGGCGGCAGGAAATACACCACGCTGCCCAGCGGTCGCAGCAACGCGCCGCGTTCCAGGGCATGCTGGAACACCGTCAGGCCGCGACGTTCCTGCCAGGGGTAAGCGGTCTTGCTCGCCTTGTCCTTGACCATCTCGATGGCCAGGACCATGCCGGTCTGGCGCACTTCGGCCACGTTCGGGTGATCGGCCAGGTGCGCGGTGGCGCTTGCCATGCGCTGGGCCAGGGCCTTGTTGTTTTCGATGACGTGGTCTTCTTCGAAGATATCCAGCGTCGCCAGGGCCGCCGCGCAGGCCAACGGGTTGCCCGTGTAGCTGTGGGAATGCAGGAAGGCGCGCAGGGTCGGGTAGTCGTCGTAGAACGCGCTGTAGACCTCATCGGTGGTCACGCACGCCGCCAGCGGCAGGTAGCCGCCGGTCAGGGCCTTGGACAGGCAGAGGAAGTCTGGGGTGATACCGGCCTGTTCACAGGCGAACATCGTGCCGGTGCGGCCGAAGCCGACGGCGATTTCGTCGTGGATCAGGTGCACGCCATAGCGATCACACGCCTCGCGCAGCAGCTTCAGGTACACCGGGTGATACATGCGCATGCCACCGGCACCCTGGATCAGCGGCTCGACGATGACGGCGGCCACGGTGTCGTGGTGTTCGGCCAAGGTCTGTTCCATCGCGGCAAACAGGTTGCGCGAATGCTCCTCCCAGCTCATGCCTTCAGGGCGGTGGTAGCAATCGGGGCTCGGCACTTTGATCGTGTCCAGCAGCAACGCCTTGTAGGTTTCGGTGAACAGCGGCACGTCGCCCACCGACATCGCCGCGATGGTTTCGCCGTGGTAGCTGTTGCTCAGGGTGACGAAGCGCTTCTTGGCCGGCTGGCCACGATTGATCCAGTAGTGAAAGCTCATCTTCATCGCCACTTCGATGCAGGACGAGCCGTTATCGGCGTAGAAACACCGGGTCAGACCTTTAGGCGTCATCTTCACCAGGCGCTCGGACAGCTCGATCACCGGCTGGTGACTGAAGCCGGCGAGGATCACATGCTCCAGTTGATCGACCTGGTCCTTGATGCGCTGATTGATCCGCGGGTTGGCATGGCCGAACACGTTGACCCACCAGGAACTGACGGCATCGAGGTAGCGCTTGCCTTCGAAGTCTTCCAGCCACACGCCTTCACCGCGCTTGATCGGGATCAGCGGCAGCTTTTCGTGGTCTTTCATCTGGGTGCAGGGATGCCACAGCACCGCTAGGTCGCGTTGCATCCACTGGTTATTCAGGCCCATATACAGTCTCCTCGAGGCGGCTCGCGGCGGGCGCGGGCAAAACAATCGCGCAAGCCTATGCAATGGCGGCCCTGGGGACAACCCATTGTGTCGTCCCGGCTACTTTGCACGAGTCGATAGACGTCGCTGGCGGCGTTTTGATGGCTGACGTATTCTTCGCCGTTCTCTAGAGCCTGTCTGGCTCAAACTGATTCCTGCGTTTTAATCCGGAGTTCGCTGAATGTCTGCTGGTTGGCTGCGCGCCTGTGCGCTGGTGGTGATGGGGCTGTTCAGCGTTTGTGCGCTGGCCAAGGACAAGCAACCGACGGTGATCGTCATCGGCGGCGGCCTGGCCGGACTCACGGCGGCCTACGAGCTGCAGAACAAAGGCTGGCAGGTAACCCTGCTGGAAGCCAAGCCAAGCCTGGGCGGTCGTTCGGGTATGGCCACCAGTGAATGGATCGGCAACGAAAAAACTCAGCCGGTACTGAACAAGTACATCTCGACCTTCAAGCTGAGCACCACACCGGCCCCGGAGTTCGTGCGCACCCCCAGCTATCTGATCGACGGCACCTACTTCACCGCCGCTGACCTGACGACTAAGCAACCGGCCACGGCCGAAGCCCTCAAACGCTACGAAACCACCCTGGACGACCTGGCGCGTTCCATTGAAGACCCACAGAATCCGTCGGCCAACAACACGTTGCACGCTCTGGACCAGATCAGCGTCTCCAACTGGCTCGACCGTCTGCAATTGCCGGCCACCGCGCGGCAGTTGGTGAACCAGCAGATCCGCACCCGCTATGACGAACCGTCGCGGCTGTCGTTGCTGTATTTTGCCCAGCAGACCCGGGTCTACCGTGGTGTGTCCGACCGTGACCTGCGCGCTGCGCGCCTGCTGGGTGGCAGCCCTGTGTTGGCCCAGGCCTTCGTCAAGCAACTGAAAACCATCAAGACCAGCTCCCCCGTCTCGGCCATCTCCCAAGACAAGGACGGCGTCACCGTCAAGGTTGGCAGCGTCGGCTATCAAGCTGACTACGTGGTGCTGGCCGTGCCGTTGCGAGCCCTGAACAAAATCCAGCTGACCCCGGCCCTGGACGCCCGGCATCAGGGCGCGATCAAGGGCACCAACTACGGCTGGCGCGACCAGATCATGCTCAAGTTCAAGACCCCGGTCTGGGACAGCAAGGCGCGCATGTCGGGTGAGATCTACAGCAACACCGGCCTGGGCATGATGTGGATCGAGCCGGCCATGAAGGGCGGCGCCAATGTGGTCGTCAACCTGTCCGGCGACAACGCCCGGGTGATGCAGGCCTTTGGTGACAAGCAGATGGCCGATCAGGTGCTGATTCGCTTGCACGCGTTTTATCCGCAGGCTCGGGGTGCCTTCACCGGTTATGAAATTCGCCGCTACAGCACCGACCCGTCCATGGGCGGCGCGTACCTGGCCTTTGGGCCGGGCCAGATCAGCAAGTACTGGCGCCTGTGGGAAATGCCGTTGCAGCGCGTAGCCTTTGCCGGCGAACACACCGACACCTTGTATCCGGGCACCCTGGAGGGCGCGTTGCGTAGCGGTCAGCGGGCGGCCAGCCAGGTTCAAGACCTGGCGGCAGGCAAATCGTTTGAACCGGCCAAGGTCGTGCCGGTGGCAGCGGCAGCAGCGGCCGGTGCGGTGGCGGCGAAGAAGGGCAATTTCTTCACCAACCTGTTTGGGGGCGACTCGGATAAGGAGCCGGTCAAGGCCGCCGCGCCGATTGCGCCTGCTCCAGCGCCAGCCCCGGTGCCAGCGCCTGCACCCGTTCAAGCGCCTGCACCGGTCGCCCCGGCCAAGGTTGAGCCGGCGAAGAAAGCAACGGTCAAACCAGTGGCCAAAAAGCCGGTGGCCAAGACACCGGCTAAAAAAACGCCAGTGAAGAAAGCCGCTCCGGTGAAGAAACCGGCGGCAAAGCCCGCTGCGACGCAGACCCAGGCGCAATAAAGGGCGGTGCCAGAAAAAGCGCGGTGAGTCAGCCGCGCTTTTTTTTGCCTGACAGATCGCATTCGCGAGCAAGCCCGCTCCCACAGGGTTATGCGTACGTAGACCAAAATGTGGGAGCGGGCTTGCTCGCGAAAGGGCCCTTTCCCACACCTGGTAAATCCCTGACACCCTGATATAACGCATCGTATTGGCTTTAATCTTTCCTTAACCCATCAAACCCAAACTCTTCATCGTATTTCTCGATATTTCAAAGCAAAAATTTCCGCTTTAAATCGATAGATAACTCGCTAGTCTTGGTCGCAGTTTTCACAGGATATGAGCAATGCAGCTACGCAACTCTTCTTCTCGCTATGGCTGGGTCAGCATCGTTTTGCACTGGGGCATTGCACTGGTGGTGTACGGGCTGTTCGCGCTGGGGCTGTGGATGGTCGGCTTGGATTACTACAGCTCCTGGCGTAAAGACGCGCCGGACTTGCACAAGAGCATTGGCTTGGTGCTGCTGGCGGTCATGTTGCTGCGGGTGGTCTGGCGGTTTGTCAGTCCGCCACCACCGACCTTGCCAACCTATGGCCGCCTGACCCGCGTCGGCGCCAAGCTTGGCCATAGCGCACTGTATCTCGGGTTGTTCGCCGTGATGATTGCCGGTTACCTGATTTCCACCGCAGACGGTGTCGGGATTCCGGTGTTTGGACTGTTTGAAGTACCCGCGCTGGTGTCCGGACTGCCCGATCAGGCAGACGTCGCCGGCCAGATCCACTTCTACCTGGCATGGGCGCTGGTAATTTTTTCCGGCCTTCATGCGTTGGCAGCATTGAAACACCACTTTATCGACCGTGACGCGACCCTCAAGCGCATGCTGGGACGCCAAGCCTGATGTTCAACCTCGACTCCAAAGGAATAGAAAGCATGTTGAAAAAAACGCTCGCCGCCCTGGCAATCGGTTCTGCCCTGCTGTCGGCCGGTCAGGCCATGGCTGCCGACTATGTGGTCGACAAGGAAGGCCAGCACGCCTTTGTCGACTTCAAGATCAGCCACTTGGGTTATAGCTACATCACCGGTACCTTCAAGGACATCGACGGCAAGTTCAGTTTCGACGCCGCCAAGCCTGAAGACAGCAAGATCGAGTTCAACGTGAACACCGCCAGCGTGTTCACCAACCACGCCGAGCGCGACAAGCACATCGCCAGTGCTGACTTCTTGAACGCGAGCAAATTCGCCAAGGCCACCTTCGTGTCCACCAGCGTCAAGTCCACCGGCAAGAACGCTGATGGCAAGGAAACTGCCGACGTGGCCGGTGACCTGACCCTGCTGGGCGTGACCAAGCCTGTCGTGGTCAAGGCCACCTTCCTGGGTGAAGGCAAGGACCCATGGGGCGGCTACCGTGCCGGCTTCGAAGGGACCACCAGCATCAAGCGTTCCGATTTCGGCAAGCAGAAAGACCTGGGCCCAGCGTCCGACGTGGTCGAGCTGTACGTTACGTTTGAAGGTGTTCAAGCGAAGTAACATTCGCGCCTGACAAAAAAACGCCCCTGATCCTGGAATCAGGGGCGTTTTTTATTGCCAATGTCTCAGCCCGAACAGCCAACACAGAACTCTTGTGGGAGCGGGCTTGCTCGCGAAGGCGGTGGGTCAGTCAATTCGATGCTGGCTGATGCACCGTCTTCGCGAGCAAGCCCGCTCCCACATTCAGATTTATAGCGTTCAAAAAAATGCCCCTGATCGCGAGATCAGGGGCATTTTTTACGGGCTGGAGAAACTCAGCGATTGCGGGTCAGCAGTGCCGGCTTCTCGCCCCGTGGACGGCTTGGCAGTTGGTCCAGCTGTTCAGGCGTCGGGAATCGATCGACCTTCGATTCCTTGTGCATGATCTTCGGCTGGTTGCCACGAGGGGCTTGCACGGCGGGTTCCTGACGAGGCTGATCGTCACGCGCCGGGCGGCGAGGGCGGGAGTCTTCGCGGCGGGCCTGACCGTCACGAGGCGCGCCGTTGCGCGGGCCGCTTCGCTTGGCCGGTGGGGTGCCGGTGGACGAGCCGTTGCTGTTGCGCGGGCCGTTCTGACGCCCCTGGGACTGGCCGCGGGGAGCACCTGCGCCCGCACCCTGTGCCGGAGCGCCCGGACGACGTCCGCGACCCTGGGCTGGTTTTTGCTGCGGCACGTAATCGACGCGGTTGCCGAAGTTATCGATATCGTCGTCCAGGAATTCGTCCGGTGCGCGATCGGCAGCGGCACGTGGTGCCGGGCGCTGCTGTTCACGGGCCGGGGTACCTTCGCGAGGCTTGTGCTCGCGGGCCGGGCGTTCGCCGCGACTGGTGCTGGCCGATTTTTCCTTGCCCTTGTCCTTGCCTTTGTCTTTACGGCCGCCGCCGCCACCACCGCCGCCATTTGGACCGTCACCGCGAGGGCCACGGGCATTGCGTGGGTTGCGCACGTCCGGACGTTCACGCACTTCAGGCTTCTCGGCCTCGATGGTACTGGCATCGAAGCCCATCAGGTCGCCATCGGCGATTTTCTGCTTGGTCATGCGCTCGATGCTTTTGAGCAGTTTCTCTTCGTCCGGCGCGACCAGCGAGATCGCTTCGCCCGAACGGCCGGCCCGGCCAGTACGGCCGATACGGTGTACGTAGTCTTCATCGACGTTCGGCAACTCGAAGTTGACCACGTGGGGCAACTGGTCGATGTCCAGGCCGCGGGCGGCGATGTCGGTAGCAACCAGAATGCGCACTTCACCGGCCTTGAAGTCAGCCAGGGCCTTGGTGCGGGCGTTCTGGCTCTTGTTACCGTGGATCGCCACGGCCGGCAGGCCGTGCTTGTCCAGGTACTCGGCCAAGCGGTTGGCGCCGTGCTTGGTGCGGGTGAACACCAGGACCTGTTCCCAGGCGCCGGCGGTAATCAGGTGCGCCAACAGGGCACGCTTGTGGCTGGCCGCCAGGCGAAACACACGTTGTTCGATGCGCTCGACCGTGGTGTTTGGCGGTGTGACTTCAATGCGTTCCGGGTTGTGCAGCAGCTTGCCGGCCAGGTCGGTGATGTCCTTGGAGAACGTCGCCGAGAACAGCAGGTTCTGACGCTTGGCGGGCAGGCGGGCCAGCACTTTCTTCACGTCATGGACGAAGCCCATGTCGAGCATGCGGTCGGCTTCGTCCAGCACGAGGATTTCCACGTGGGACAGATCGACGCTGCCCTGGCCGGCCAGGTCGAGCAAACGACCCGGACAGGCCACCAACACGTCGACGCCACGGGCCATGGCCTGGACCTGAGGGTTCATGCCAACGCCGCCGAAAATGCAGGCACTGACGAATTTCAGGTCGCGAGCATAGATCTTGAAGCTCTCGTGTACCTGGGCCGCCAGTTCGCGGGTTGGGGTCAGGACCAGGACGCGCGGTTGGCGCGGGCCGTGACGCTGGGATTTGTCTGGATGACCGTTGGGGAAAAGCCGCTCCAGAATCGGGAGGGCAAAACCACCGGTTTTACCAGTGCCTGTCTGCGCCGCAACCATCAGATCGCGACCTTGCAACACGGCGGGGATGGCCCGCTGTTGCACCGGGGTAGGCTGGGTGTAGCCGGCAGCCTCGATGGCGCGGACTAAAGCCTCGGAGAGACCGAGGGAAGCAAAGGACATGAGTAATCCTGTTTTAGTGAGGGCCTGGCCCAATGGGATAGTCTTGCCGGGCGCGAATGACGTTCAACAAAAAGACGTCATCCCGTCCGGTCCTGCCGAGTCTGGAAGGCAGGTCCGGACAGGGCTCGCGCGGGCTGGAAGCTGCGCTGTAGCGGTGTCGGGATGCCTTTTGCAAGACCGGGCGTCCGGGCGTGAGCCTGGCGGGAAGGCCGGAGTATAACAGAGCAAACGCCGCGCGCCGCTTTCCTGCTGCTCAACGGTTTATTTCAACGCTGCACCGGGCTGGACGGTTCGGTCCTGGCAGACGGAACGGCGCCATAGCGGGCGATCAGCTCGGCATAGGCCGGTTCGCGCTTGAAACGCTTGAGCTCGGCGCTGAAGCGCTGCACCAGCAGATCCATCCCGGCGTTGCGCCGCACCGCCAGGTATTGGCTTTGACGGCTCACAACCACGGGGTTTTCGGTGATCTGGTCGCCCAGTTGCATTTGCTTGAGTACGTGCCGACCCACCCGACGGTCGGTGATGAGCAGGTCAATCCGGCCCAGTTGCAACTTGCCGAAGTTGGCTTCATGGGTGGGTGCCGTCTCACGTTTGAACAGGGGCGATTCTCTGAAGGCCTGGCTGTACAGATAACCGGGCGACGTGCCCACGGTCAGGCCGCCCAAGTCGTCAAGGGTACGAAACGGATGGGGACGGGCGTTGGCGTAGAACATCACGAACTCCACGTCCGACAGCGGTTCGCTGGGGTAAAGCAGCATGGCGTCGCGTTCGTTGCTGTGGAAAATGTCCAGCGCACCGTCCGCCAGGCCCTGCTCAAGCATTGCCAGGCAACGCTTCCAAGGCAGCAGTTGCCATTGCACATCAATGCCCAGGCGCTTGAACACAATGGCGGTAGTTTCGTAGTCGAGTCCCAGGACCTGGCCGTTCTCTTCGTAGACATAAGGCGCCCAGGGCTCGGTGACAATGCGCAACTTCTCGGCCCGGGCATCCATGCTCAGGTACAGGAGGACAAAGGTGGTCAGTAACCGGGTGATGAAGGGCATGGCCTGAGGTTACGACGAGAGCTCATCAAATAGCTAGAGCCCTCTGGCCCGCGGCTTAATTGCCTTTTGCCTGCATTAGATGCCGATAGATGGCTTCGCGGCGTTCGCCCAGCACCCAGCGAATCAGTGGGTGGTTGAGCCATCGTTTGAGTTCATGGTCTTTCAATGGCTCTTTCAGGCGATCTTCAACGTTCTCCCTGGCCTTTTCCCACCAGACCGGGGCGCAGGCCTGGTCGAACGGGTTGGTGTGACGGTAGCAGCCGTAGAGAATTTCGCGCATGAATTGCCGTTTATGGCTGGGTAGCGCCACGGTAATCATTTTATAAGCCAGACGGCGCAATGTGGGCGGTCGGGGTAACGTTGCGGTGACTTGACGGGTTTCATCCAGGGCCAATTGGCACATGGGCGCGGCATGATGTTTGTCGAGCCAGGCCTTGGTTTTGGCGCGGAACAGCTGTTTGCGGCTCCAGTAATGGTGAATCAGGTCGGGACATTCGCGCACGTGCACCGAGCGATAGGCTGCAACCGAAAGGCAGAACTCTTCCAGCGTGTAGGCGCCGTTCGCCATGGGATAAAACTCGTCCATCAGGGCTATCGAGCGATCCAGAACTGATGCGTCGCTCCAATGAAGACCGATCACGCCTGAGTTCAGCAGCGGCATGTTGTCATCCGCCAGTTGCCGTCGTTGCAGGGCTTGCGCCAGCGCTACGTAAAGTACTGCATCCTTGTTGGCGCCATAGTTCAGATCTACCGCGTTGCAGAGCAGCGTGCCGGGCTGAATGCGCCGGAACAGCTCCAGAGGAGAGCAGTGGAAGAAGGTGTCGGTGTCGATCAGCAGTGCCAGCTCGACTTCCTCAAGCACCTTTTGCATGACGACATGCTTTGCGCGAAAGTGATAGCCGTGCGGCTCGATCCAGGTCTGACGGGTTTCGTTGTCGAGGTGGCGTACGCGCACCGGGAGTCCAGCGTAGGGCATGGGATTGTCGGTAAATACTTGGATGTCCAGTGCCTCACCCGGGCTCTCGCGCAGTCCGGCCAAGGCGCTGGCAATGCTGAACACGGCTTCTTGATGATAGGTCTCGGCCCCATAGACCAGATAAATGAGTTGTGGGGTCGTTAACCTTTGACCAATAGGCATCTACTGCATCCCTCCAGATATTTCAGGTAGAAAAAAGGCCTTGGGTTTTCGCCAAGGCCTCTTTGTACCGCCCAATTAAGACATTAACGCGGCAGTTTGAGGTTATTCCATACGGCGAGGCTGGGCTCGGCCTGATTCAGGGTATAGAAATGCAACCCCGGCGCCCCGCCTTGTAACAAGCGCTCACACATTTGTGTGATGACTTGCTCTCCGAAGCTTTGGATGCTGGATGTGTCGTCGCCGTAGGCTTCCAGCTGCTTGCGGATCCAGCGTGGGATTTCTGCCCCGCAGGCGTCGGAAAAACGCGCGAGTTTGCTGTAGTTGGTGATCGGCATGATCCCCGGCACGACAGGAATGTCGACCCCCATCTTGCGTACGCGGTCGACAAAGTAGAAGTAGCTGTCGGCGTTGAAGAAGTACTGGGTGATCGCGCTGTTGGCGCCGGCGTTGGCTTTGCGTACGAAGTTGAGCAGGTCGTCTTCGAAGTTGCGTGCCTGGGGGTGCATCTCTGGGTAGGCTGCCACTTCGATATGGAAGTGCTCACCGGTTTCTTCACGAATGAATTCAACCAGGTCGTTGGCATGGCGCAGTTCACCGCTCGCCATGCCCATACCCGAGGGCAGGTCACCGCGCAGGGCCACGATACGGGTGATGCCGGCCGCCTTGTACTGGCTCAACAGGCTGCGCAGATCGGCTTTGCTGTCACCCACGCAGGACAGGTGCGGGGCGGCGGGGATTTTGACTTCGCTTTCGAGCTGCAACACGGTGTTGATCGTGCGGTCACGGGTCGAACCGCCAGCACCGTAGGTGCAGGAGAAGAAGTCGGGGTTGTAGCTCGCCAACTGACGGGCAGTGGCGATCAGTTTTTCATGCCCAGCATCGGTCTTCGTCGGGAAGAACTCGAAGCTGTAGCGACGGTCTTGGGACATGGTCATATCCTTGGAAACTCGTAGGCCGGTGAGGCTTGCATAGCCCTTGCGGGAGTGGACTCATGTGGGAGCGAGCCTGCTCGCGATTGGCATCACCTCGGTCTGAGAGTCAGATCAAGGTGTCTGCATCGCGAGCAGGCTCGCTCCCACAGGTCCGCTCCACCAAGGAAGCAGCGCCGATCAGTAGCGATAAGCGTGCGGCTTGAACGGGCCTTCGACGGTCACGCCGATGTAGTCAGCCTGTTGCTTGGTCAGTTTGGTGACCACGCCGCCGAAACCGCGGACCATTTCCAGGGCCACTTCTTCGTCGAGTTTCTTGGGCAGCACTTCCACGGTCAGGCGCTCGGCTTTCTGGGCCGGCGACAGGTCGGCGTATTTCTGGCCGAACAGGAAAATCTGCGCCAGGACCTGGTTGGCAAACGAGCCGTCCATGATGCGGCTTGGGTGGCCGGTGGCGTTGCCCAGGTTCACCAGGCGGCCTTCGGCCAGCAGGATCAGGTAGTCATCGTTCTGTGGGTCGAAGCTGCCGGTGCCGGTGCGATGCACCTTGTGGACCTGTGGCTTCACTTCTTCCCATGCCCAGTTCTTGCGCATGAAAGCGGTGTCGATTTCATTGTCGAAGTGGCCGATGTTGCAGACCACAGCGCGCTTTTTCAGGGCCTTGAGCATGTTCGCGTCGCAGACATTGACGTTACCGGTGGTGGTCACGATCAAGTCGATCTTGCCCAGCAGCGCTTTGTCGATGCTTGCTTCGGTGCCATCGTTGTTACCGTCGATGAACGGCGAAACCAGCTCGAAGCCGTCCATGCAGGCCTGCATGGCGCAGATCGGGTCGACTTCGGACACCTTGACGATCATGCCTTCCTGGCGCAGCGACTGGGCCGAGCCCTTGCCCACGTCACCGTAGCCGATCACCAAGGCCTGCTTGCCCGACAACAGGTGGTCGGTGCCGCGCTTGATGGCGTCGTTGAGACTGTGACGGCAGCCGTACTTGTTGTCGTTCTTGCTCTTGGTCACCGAGTCGTTGACGTTGATGGCCGGGATCTTCAGTTCGCCCTTGGCCAGCATGTCCAGCAGGCGGTGTACGCCGGTGGTGGTCTCTTCGGTCACGCCGTGGACGTGGTCCAGTACGGCTGGGTATTTCTTGTGCAGCAGTTCGGTCAGGTCGCCGCCGTCGTCAAGAATCATGTTGGTGGCCCATGGCTGGCCATCCTTGAGGATGGTCTGCTCCAGGCACCATTCGTATTCCTCTTCGGTCTCGCCCTTCCAGGCAAATACCGGGATACCGGCAGCGGCAATGGCGGCAGCTGCCTGGTCCTGGGTCGAGAAGATGTTGCAGGACGACCAGCGTACTTCGGCACCCAGGGCAACCAGGGTTTCGATCAGCACGGCGGTCTGAATGGTCATGTGGATGCAGCCGAGGATCTTCGCGCCCTTGAGCGGTTGCTCGCCGGCGTATTTACGACGCAGACCCATCAGGGCTGGCATTTCGGATTCGGCGATGATGATTTCGCGACGACCCCAGGCGGCCAGGGACATGTCGGCGACTTTGTAATCGGTAAAATCTGCAGGCGTGATAACAGCGCTCATGAAGAGCCTCCATTCGTAATGTATGCGAATGGGCGCCGTTGTGCGTTTAGTGTCCGTCGGGGTGCCCCGTACAAACAACGCCCCATCCGAGCCTGACAGGTCGAACCTGCTGCAGCGCCCCTCGGACAGGTGGCGGGAACGGTCCAAAGCGTGGACCGAGGTAAAGCGGTGGCGATTATAGCGGGCTAATCGGATCTTCCAAAGGGTTTCTGTCGGCAAATCAAAATTGCCGATGAGCGTTATTAGAGCCTCGACATAGAGCCACGCTGCCCGGTCTGCCATGATGCCGGCATCCATCGGCCAGACGCTCAGGAGTGAACATGAATTTCCACACCCGCAAGTGGGTCAAGCCCGAAGACCTCAACCCCAACGGCACGCTGTTTGGCGGCAGTCTTTTGCGCTGGATCGACGAAGAAGCGGCGATCTATGCCATTGTCCAGCTCGGCAACCAGCGCGTGGTGACCAAATACATCTCCGAAATCAACTTCGTCAGCGCTTCGCGCCAGGGCGACATCATCGAACTGGGCATCACCGCCACCGAATTCGGCCGCACCTCCATCACCCTGACCTGCGAAGTGCGCAACAAGATCACCCGTAAAAGCATCCTGACCGTGGAGAAGATGGTCTTCGTCAATCTTGGGGAAGATGGCCTGCCGGCGCCGCACGGCCGGACCGAGATCAAGTACGTCAAGGATCAGTTCCAGGACGATATTGCCGGCGCGTGAGCTCGGCGGTGTCTCCAATCGCGAGCAGGCTCGCTCCCACATGGACTTGCGGGTGTCTATCGCCAATCCTTTGTAAGAGCGAGCCTGCTCGCGATGGCGATTCCAAAGTTTGCGTGAACAAAGGCCCGCTACTGAACAGCGCCGCACGCTGCGTGTCGTAGGTACATCACGCTACCGGTTCAGGAGCTCCATGGACACTCGCAAAGACGGCAAGACCCCTGATCTTTCGGCGCAGGAAAAGCACGAAGTCGACCGCAATCAGCCACCGCGGGCCGCGGTACTGCATGAAATTATCCGTACCCAGGGCAATCAGGAACTGGAGCGCAGTGTCGCCGCGCTTTGGTGGTCGGCCCTGGCCGCCGGGTTGACCATGGGCCTGTCGCTGATGGCGATGGGGCTGCTCAATTCCCGCTTGCCTGAGGGCGAGGCCTTCAAGGTGATCGCCAGCTTCGGCTACTGCGCCGGTTTTCTCGCGGTGATTCTTGCCCGCCAGCAACTGTTTACCGAAAACACCTTGACCGCTGTGCTGCCCATCATGAGCAAACCCACCTTGGGTAACTTCGGCCGTCTGTTCCGGCTCTGGGGCGTGGTGCTGGTGGGCAACCTGTGCGGAACCTTGCTGGTGGCCTATGTGATGCTGCATCTGCCGATTTTCGACCGGCGCACCGATATGGCTTTTCTGGAGATCGGTCGCAAGGTCATGGAAAACGACACCGGCCAGATGTTCGCCAAGGGCATCATTTCAGGCTGGATGATCGCCACCATGGTCTGGATGATTCCTTCCATGGAGAGCGCCAAGATGTGGATCATCATCCTCATCACTTACCTGATGGCGCTTGGCGATTTCACCCACATTGTCGTCGGCTCTGCCGAAGTGTCCTATCTGGTGTTCGCCGGCCAGCTGTCGTGGGAGGACTTCTGGATGGTGTTCGCCGCGCCGACCTTGGCGGGGAACATCATTGGCGGCAGTTTCATCTTTGCGCTGCTGAGTCATGCCCAGGTGCGGAGCGAGACCGGCCAGCCTAGTCGGCCACACCCACCAGGGCGTCCTGACGACGCTGACGATAAATAAAATACAGCGCGGTCAACACGGTCAGCCCGCCCACCAGAGCGCCGGTCCATGGCAAGTCCGCCAGGTCGGCGCCGCTGGCCACCACCAGACCGCCAATCCAGGCGCCAGCTGCGTTACCAAGGTTGAACGCGCTCTGGTTCAGGGTCGAGCCCAGGTTCGGCGCTTCTTGGGCCTGGTCGATGATCAGCAATTGCAGGATCGGACACAGTGCAAAGGCGAACACACCCCATAGGACCAGGGTAATAGCCGCTGGAACCACCGACCGGCTGGTCTGGCTGAACGCGGCCAGCACCAGCACCACCGCCAGGGCCATGGCTACCAGCGAAGGCAGCAGGCGCCGGTCCGCCAGCCGTCCGCCGAGGAAACTGCCCGCTGTCAGGCCGACACCGAACAGCAGCAGCATGAGCGTGATGCCGTGGGGGCTGACACCCGTGATGTCCTGCAGGATCGGCGCGATGTAGGTGAACACGCTGAACAGGCTGGTGGAGGCCAGTACGCTCATGCCCAGGGCCAGCAGCACGTTGGCCTTGCCCAGCACCCTGAACTCGCTGGCCAGATTGGCCTTCTCCATGGGGATTTCCCGGGGCAGCCAGACCCATTGGGCAAGGGCGGCAATGATCCCGATGACCGATACCGCCCAGAAGGTCGAGCGCCAGCCGGCGTACTGCCCCAGCGCCGTGCCCAGCGGTACGCCTAGCACATTGGCCAGGGTCAGCCCTGTGAACATCATTGCAATGGCCTGGGCCCGTTTGTTCGGCGCCACCAGTCCGGCTGCAACCACCGAGCCGATACCAAAGAATGCCCCGTGGCACAGTGCGGTGATGACCCGGGCGGCCATCAGCGTGGCGTAGTTCGGCGCCAGGGCGCAGAGCACGTTGCCGACGATGAACATCAGCGTCATGCCCAGCAGCGTTGCCTTGCGCGGCATGTTGGCGGTGCCGATGGCCAGGATCGGCGCGCCGAACACCACGCCCAGGGCATACCCGGTAATGAGCAGCCCGGCCTGGGGAATGCTCACGGCCAGATCACGGGCGACATCGGGCAACAGCCCCATGATGACGAATTCGGTGGTGCCGATGCCAAAAGCGGCGACGGCCAAAGCAAGCAAGGCGAGTGGCATGCGCAAGGTCTCTGTCTGTAGTCTTGACGCTCTGATCAGGCATACGCATGCCGATGCGCCGGTTCGGATGAAGCGGGGCAGCAGCAAAAATTATTGGAATTGGTTTATGCGCAACTGAGTGCGGCGTGGTCGTTTGCAGTATAAACGGCCGCTGATGGATGGCGAATCAATTCTCTGGACGCAATAAGGAGCGTGCTGTGCTGGCAACGGCCTTGGTATTGGTCGCCGCGCTGTTGCATGCGGCATGGAATACGCTGATCAAGTTCAGTGGCGAGCGTTTGCTGGTGGTGGCGTGCATGGACAGCGTCGCGTTGCTGTTCGTGGTCCTGGCGCTGGGCTTTGTGGCGTTGCCACCGCTGGAGATCTGGCCGTGGATCCTCGCCTCGGCGGCATTCGAGTTGTTGTACCGCTATCTGTTGATCCAGGCGTACCGGGTGGGTGACCTGGGGCTGGTCTATCCGCTGATGCGTGGTCTGTCGCCATTGGTGGTGCTGGCTTTGACGTTGATCTTCGCCGGGGAAGTGCTGACGACCCAGCAGATCATCGGCATCTTGCTGATCCCGTTCGGCATGCTTTGCCTGTTGTGGCAGGGCGGTGGTGGCGAGCGGTTGCCCTGGTCGATGTTGCCGGTGGTGGCGCTGATCGGCCTGTGCATCGGCTGCTACACCTTTATCGACGGCCATGCCCTGCGACGCTGGCCCCTGCCACTGGATTACCTGGTCTGGGTGACGCTGCTCAGTGCCTGGCCATTTCCGTTGCTGGCGCTGGTGCGCAAACGACCCGCGTTCATGTTGTTCTGGCGTGAACAATGGCGGCTGGGGTTGGCGGTCGGATTTTGCGTACTGTTGAGCTACGCTTTGGTGCTGTGGGCCATGCAACTGGGCTCGATCGCCGAAGCGGCGGCGCTGCGGGAGATCAGCGTGATCCTGGTGGTGCTGTTTGGCATGCGCTACCTGAAAGAACCTTTTGGCCGGCCGCGGCTCTTAGCCTGCGCTCTGGTGCTGATTGGCATGCTGGTGATGAAACTCTGACCAGCACCCCGATTTTCGATTTCTATAACACTCAAAGAAGGAACTGCTTCATGACGGTTGCCCTGTGGTGCATTTTGATTGCCTTTCTCCTGCCTTACCTGTGCATTGCGATCGCCAAGGCCGGTGGTAAATACCGGTTGCGGGATAACCACGACCCTCGGGACTTTCTGGACTCGCTCGAAGGAGCCCCTCGGCGTGCATACGCCGCGCAACTGAACAGCTTTGAAATCGCCCCGTTTTTCGCCGCTGCCGTGATCGTCGCGCACCTGGCCGGCAATGCCGAGCTTGTGACCATCAACGTGCTGGCGGTGCTGTTTATCACCAGTCGTCTGCTGTACATCATCTGCTACCTGGCGGACTGGGCGATCTTGCGTTCGCTGGTGTGGTTCGTGGGGGTAGGGTTGGTGTTGAGTTTCTTCTTCGTTTCGGTCTGAGCCTGGCGGTTGAATTCCGTTGCCTGTGCTGGCCCTATCGCGAGCAGGCTCGCTCCCACAGTTGATCTCCAGTGGACACATGTTTTGTGTACGACTAGATCCAATGTGGGAGCGAGCCTGCTCGCGATAGCGGTGACTCAGCTACATAGATGTTGGACGTGTCGCGCTCTTGCTTTGCTTTGCTTTGCTTTGGATCTTGATCTTGATCTTGATCTGGTCGCCCCGTTAACCACGCTGGCCGAACGCAGGCATTGCGTAGGGGGCACCTCGGCATGGATGCCGAGGTAGCCGCGCTGGGCCATGGATGGCCCTTCGCGGCGGGCCCCCGGAGCAATGCCGGAGTGAGGGCATGCCGAGCCCTAGCGAGGCACCGAGTGGTGGGGCAAAGCGTTTTTGGTTACTTTTGGCGCTTTTCCAAAAGTGACCCGCTGTAAGAGCGGAACCATAAGCAGCCGTTACCGCAGAAACGGATATACACCCCCTCTAAAAGTAAGGTCCTAGGAGATTTCCTTCAAGTTGTAGCGGTGTTGGTGAACTTGTCCGGCTTCGGGCTCGTGGCTAGTCTGGGTTTGTCACTGAAAAAACGGTGACACGGACGTGCAAGTCCGAAGAAACTGTTTAGGATGCGACGCTACATCGCTCAGGGGCTTCTTCTGCCCACTGGCTTTATGGCGGCTGCACGCAGGAGATCCTCGGATCTGCTGGGTGTCCTAAACAGGCCCGGTCTTGCACACCTGCGTACGGCCGCCACCCCCATTCGCGTGCAAGCGAACGGTGACGGTTTCCACTTAACTGTTTAGGAAATCTCTAATGTTCAAAGTAACTCCGAATCCGCCAGAAAACCCTGGCAACATCTTCGGCAAATCCTCGAAATCCAAAAAACTCGACGAAGCCGCCGAGCGCGCCCTCGACTATTACCTCAATCCCAAACCCACCGACGAAGCACCCGGCCAAGCATCAACGGCGCAACTTTTCATGGTCGCCCCGAACATCGACACCGAAACCCTACTGGCCAACGCCTCCGAAGACCTGCTGTCCATCAGCGCCATCGCCGCCGACCTGGCTGATGACGTCGACGGCTCGCGCCGCAGCGTGATCCTGGCGATTAGCCGGATGGCCGACGGGGTGCATTTGTTGGTGGAGCGGGCAATGGATCGGCTTGAGGTTCAAGCGTCGGGCTGACATCTGTGGTGGATTGAAAACCGCCTTCGCGAGCAAGCCCGCTCCCACACCGGATCTGTGTCAAACCGAAATATCGAGACAACACCATCTACTGTGGGAGCGGGCTTGCTCGCGAAGGCGTCGGCACATCCAACATCATCGCAAACTGACCCACCGCTTTCGCGAGCAAGCCCGCGCCCACATAAGAACTGCGTGACGGCAATATCTGCGACTTACCCCATCCCCTGTGTGCGAGCCTGCTCGCGATGGGGCCAGTACCATCAATCCATTTCTCAAGGATTGGCGCTGACCGTATTGGCAACCTGTGGCACCTGCGGCAATGCCATGCCCTTGGGCCACAGCATCCAGATCTGCCCCTGTTGCTTCATATCCCCGGCCAGGTTGCCCGCTGCTTCACCGGTGCCCCAGAACAGATCCGCCCGTACTTCGCCGGCAATTGCGCCGCCGGTGTCCTGGGCCGCGACCGGCCGGTTCAATGCACTGCCGTCAGGGCGGGTGGTGGATAACCACAACAGGCTTCCCAGGGGAATCACCTTGCGATCCACCGCCACGCTGTAGCCGGCGGTCAGCGGCACATTCAGTGAGCCCCGTGGCCCTTCGTTGCTGTCGGGGTTACGGTTGAAAAACACGTAGCTGGGGTTGCTGCCCAGTAACTCGGGAATCCGGTTCGGGTTGGCTTTTGCCCAGGCACTGATGGTGCCCATGGTCACCTCTTCTTTCTTCAGTTCGCCCTGTTCGACCAGCCAGCGCCCGATGGGCCGGTAGGGGTGGCCGTTCTGGTCGGCATAGCCGATGCGCAACTGGCGGCCGTCATCAAGTCGAATCCGGCCCGAGCCCTGGATCTGCAGGAATTGCAGGTTCATCGGGTCTGTCAGCCAGGCGATCACCGGTGCCTTCACCCCGTTGGTTTCGATGGTGGCCGCGTCGTCGTAGGGCTTGAGCACCCGGCCTTCGAGGCGGCCGCGCAGGCGCTTGCCCTTGAGTTCGGGGTAGATACTGTCCAGCGACACGATGATCATGTCTTCCGGCACCCCGTATACCGGGATGTTGGCGGCGGCAGTCTGGGTGAGGCTGCCGGGGTAGACCGGTTCGTAGTAACCGGTAATCAGACCGTTGGGGCTGTTGTCACCCGAGCGCAGGCCGTAGACATCCAGGTTCTGCTTAAGAAAGTTGCGCACATCCACGGCGGTCAGCGGCACATTGGCCGCCGCCGCGCAGGTGCCGCCCCACACCGCATCGGCCTTGAGCCGGGTGCAGGCGCTGCGCCAGGAGCCAAAGCCCGCCAGCAGGTCTTCATCGGATACCGATGGCAAGGCTTCCCACGGTGCGCTGACATAAGTGGCAACGGCGTGGGTCTTGGGCTCTTCGGCTTTGTCGCCGCGGTTGCAACCGGCCAACAGCGCGATAAGCGGTAGGGTCAACGCCAGGCCTTTGTGCCAGGTCTTGAAACTGTGCATGAGATTTCCTTGCCGGTCGTGCGAACGCTCCAGGCGTCCAGACAACCCGTATTGATAATAGGGCTATTGGTCTTTGCCGATGACCCGAGGATACTAACCGCCGTTTCCTGCTCCGAGGCCAAGATGTTTGTAAAACGATTTTCCATGGCCGTGCTGGCCTGCCTGATGTTGTCCGCCTGTGGCGGTGTCGATCCCAATTCCCCGCTGGGCCAACGCAAAGCGATCTTCAAGCAGATGCTCAAGACCAACGAAGAGCTCGGTGGCATGCTGCGCGGTCGTATCCCGTTCGACGGCCCGCGCTTTGCCGAGGGCGCGGTGCAACTTGATCAACTGTCCCGCGAGCCGTGGAAACATTTCCCGCAAGTGCGTGAAGAAGACCACACCAGTGCCCGGGATGAGGTCTGGCAAAAACAGGCGCGTTTCCAGGAACTGGCCCGCAGCCTTGAAGCGGCCACCGGTGAGTTGGTAAGCGTCAGCAAGGTCCAGCCCTACAGGGCCAGCAACCTGGGACCTGCGGTGCAGAAGGTAGAGGATGCGTGCAGCGCCTGCCATAAAGAGTTTCGGGATTATTGAGTAGGAGCAGCTGCAAGCTGCAAGTGTCGGGCTTTAGGCTTGCGGCTTAAAACTTGCCGCTTGCCGCTTACTTATCCAACTCGTCCACCGCTTCCTGCAATTCTTTGCGAGAAGCCGCCAGTTTGTCCTTGCGTTTGTTGATCCGCTGCGCGTCGCCTTTTTTCATGGCCTTTTCCAGGTCGGCCTGACGCTGGCTGACCTCGTGCTTGGCTTCAAGAACCTTGTTTTCGCGTTCCTTGCGCAGGGAGGCGTCGGTGCAATGGGTGGTGACTTGGTTCAATGCCGTTTCCAGGCCGGCTTGCTGGTCTTTGTTGCCGCGGGACTTGGCCAGCTCGATTTGATTGATGATGCCCTGACGCTTGGCTGCGCAGCCGGTGAGCTCCGGTGTTTGCTCGGCTGCCATCAGGGGGGCGGCCATGGCGCTGCATAGCGTCAGCAGTGCGATAGGGGACAGAAAATTCATAGCAACTCCGTGAAAACTCGCGAACGGTTGGTATAGATGCGCTGTTGGAGCGCACGTTTACCCCTTGGGTTCAACTGTGGGACCTGGATTAAAAACCGTCGACCCCGGCACCCTTTAGTACTTCACTCAACGCCAGCACCTGTGGGTCGCGAAAAAAAGCCCTCAGTTGCGCAGCGCGTCCCGGGCCGATACCGGCTTCGGCTTGCCAATGTTCGATGTCGCGCTCGGCAAGCACCTGCCATGGCCCCTCCAGGCGGACCTCGCCGGTGGGTGGCAGGCCAAGGGCCTTGAGCCACTGCCCAAAAGGACGTTGCCGGGCGCTGTGCAGGCTGTCGAGCAAGCGGGCGCTGCTGCGTTCGCCGAAGCCGGCAATGTTAGCAAGCTCGTCGGCATCAAGGGTCATCCAATCCAGCAAACCATTGAGTCGACCGGCCGCCAGGAGTTTTTCCCAGGTGCCCGGGCCGACATGGGGCAGGGCTAATCCGTGCTTGCCGCTGAGCCAGCCCAGGCGCGCCAGGAACTGGCTTTCGCAGCCGGGTGTCGGCTGCCAGCAACTTAAAAAGTGATAATCGGCTGCCGCTGGGGCGTTCACGTCCTGGCGCTCGACACTGCGCAGCACGACGCTGTCCAGGCGTGGAATGGTCAGCCCGGCCAGGCTGATGGCGACCCGGTCGCCAGGACGGATGTCCATTTGCTCCCAGCGTTTGAGGGAGCTGACGCTCACGCGGCGGATTCGTCGGTCGTCGAGCATCGCAGGTTCAAGTTCCAGTACGGGCGTGATGCGCCCGGTACGACCGATCTTGAAGCGCACGTGGCGCACCTCGGCCAGGGCCTGGGCATAGGGGTATTTCCAGGCCACGCTCCAGAACGGCGCCCGGGCCCGCCAGCGGTCAGCAGGTGGGCGGCGGCTTTGGCGCAGGACGACGCCATCGCTGGCAAATGGCAGTGGCGTGCGATACCAGTGGTCGCGCCACTGCTTGACGTCGGCCAATGCCTGGACGGGTTGGCTGTAGCCGGTGGTGTCGGCAAAACCAAGCGCTTTGAGGGTCGCCTCCCGTTCGGGCAGCGTGGCCGGCCCTTCAGGCCAGTCCCAGACAAACAGACCGATGTCCGCCCCCTCCTGCGCGGTCAAATTCGTGCGCGCCATCAGCCCCGCCACGGTCGCCCGGGCATTGAGACTGCCGTTGCTGGCCTGGACATGAGCAATCAGCCGCCAGTACAGCTCACCCTGAATGACCAGGTCCAATGGCTGATGCAACCGTTGCGGGATGGCGTTGATTTTGTGCGCAGCCCAGGTCCAGTCTTGCCCCTGGACACCATCACCGCGGCTGATCGCCTGATGCAGGCGCCCTCCGCGATAGATCAAGGTCACGGCCACGCCATCGACTTTCGGTTGGACCCAGAGGTCTTCTCGACCTTGCAGCCATGCCTTGACCGCGTCGGCATCCTTGAGTTTGTCCAGGCCGGTGTGTGCAACCGGGTGTGGCACTTTCCCGCCCGCGGTGCGCAGGGGGAAACTGGGTGCCACAAGATCAAAGCAGTCGCGCCAATGGCCCAGCTGGATGCGGGATTGATCGTAGAGCTCATCGGCTACCAGTGATCGGCCGAGACGGTGATAGCTGTCATCCCATGAGTCGATTCGCTGTTGCAGGGCGGTGATTTCTGCCTGGGCGCGTCCGAGGGGCCAGTCGGGACAAGGCGCGGCGAGGACGGGAGAAGTGATGAATATGAAGCAGGCCCATAGGCGTGATAGCGGCAGCATCGAAGCATCCTTGCTTGGTGGTGTGCTTGAAGGCTAGTCACTGCCTCAGAAGCTGCGAGGCTGGGAGCGTTACCGGATTTTGCAGGGGCCGATGGCGAAGTCGTGGCGGTACAGTGCAGGGTGATTTGGTTGCGCAACTGTGCCTTGAACCCATTAGGGGCGAGCGCAGAATGGGTGCTCGATCCGCTCTGCCAGGCGTGCATCCCTATGGACCTGACGACCCTTGCTGTTTTCATCCCGGCCTGCTTCGCGCTGAACATGGCGCCGGGGCCGAATAACCTGCTGTCCATCAGCAACGCCTCGCGTTATGGCTTCGTCCGGGCGTGCAGCGGTGGCATTGGCCGGTTGCTGGCGTTTGCACTCATGATTGCCCTGGCAGCAGTGGGGTTGACCGCTGTGCTGCATACCTCGGAGCTGTTGTTCCTGGGGATCAAGTTCGTGGGGGCCGCTTATCTGTTCTATCTCGCCGTGCAATTGTGGCGGGCGCAGCCAGAAGCTGGCGCTGAAGCGGCGGTCACTTCGATGAGCGTGACTCGCCTGGCGCGCCAGGAGTTTCTGGTAGCGATCGGCAACCCGAAGGCGATTCTGTTGTTCACCGCCTTTCTGCCGCAGTTTGTCGACCGCGCCAGCACTGTCACCCAGCAGTTCGCCGTGCTGGGCGGCCTGTTCCTGGCGCTGGAGTGCATCGCCATCGGATTGTATTGCTACATGGGGATTTACGCGCGGCGGCTGTTTGCCCGGCCGAGCGGCAAGCGTCTGTTCAATCGCCTGTGTGCGGGGCTGCTGGCCAGTGCGGCTTCGTTTTTGCTGGTGGCGCGACGGTCTTGAGTTCGATGGTTCTATTGGTGCCTGAGAGAGGGTGGGCTTGTGGCGAGGGGATTTATCCCCGCTGGGCTGCGCAGCAGCCCCAAAATGGTCAAGCATGGTTAACCGGACACACCGAGGCAATTGATTGGGGGGGGCGCTTCGCAGCCCCGCGGGGATAAATCCCCTCGCCACAGGAGCGGTGCCTGACTTTATTTTTTTGATAAAAAAGCCCCTGGCGACTGGGTCGCCAGGGGCTTTTCGTACCAGCGGGTCTTACAAGCCGGCAGCGGCGCGCAGGGCGTCGGCGCGGTCGGTTTTTTCCCAGGTGAAGGTGGTGAAGGTATCGTCACCGACCGTCTTGGTTTGCGGCGTGCGACCGAAGTGGCCGTAGGCTGCGGTGTCCTGGTACATCGGGTGCAGCAGGTCGAGCATGGTGGTGATGGCGTACGGACGCAGGTCGAACACTTCACGAACCAGCTTGATGATCTTGTCATCGCCGATCTTGCCGGTGCCGAAGGTGTTCAGCGAGATCGAGGTAGGCTGAGCAACGCCGATGGCGTAGGAAACCTGGATCTCGCAGCGCTCGGCCAGGCCGGCGGCCACGATGTTCTTGGCCACATAACGACCGGCATAGGCCGCCGAACGGTCGACCTTCGATGGATCCTTGCCGGAGAACGCGCCACCGCCGTGACGGGCCATGCCGCCGTAGCTGTCGACGATGATCTTGCGACCGGTCAGGCCACAGTCACCTACCGGGCCACCGATGATGAACTGGCCGGTCGGGTTGATGTGGAACTGGGTGTCCTTGGACAGCAACTCGGCAGGCAGTACGTGCTTGACGATCAGCTCCATCACGCCTTCGCGCAGGTCTTTGTAGGACACTTCAGGGTTGTGCTGGGTCGACAGTACGACGGCATCGATACCGACAACCTTGCCGCCTTCGTAACGGCACGTCACCTGGGACTTGGCATCCGGGCGCAGCCAAGGCAGCAGGCCGGATTTACGGGCTTCAGCCTGGCGTTGAACCAACTGGTGCGAGAAGGTGATCGGTGCGGGCATCAGCACGTCGGTCTCGTTGCTGGCGTAGCCGAACATCAGGCCCTGGTCGCCGGCACCCTGGTCTTCAGGCTTGGCGCGGTCAACACCCTGGTTGATGTCGGGGGACTGCTTGCCGATGATGTTCATCACGCCGCAGGTCGCGCCATCGAAGCCGACGTCGGAGCTGTTGTAGCCAATGCCCAGGATGACGTCACGGACGATCTGTTCCAGATCGACCCAGGCTGAAGTGGTGACTTCGCCAGCGATGATCGCCACGCCCGTTTTCACCAGAGTTTCGCACGCCACGCGGGCGAACTTGTCTTCAGCAATGATGGCGTCCAGCACCGCATCAGAAATCTGGTCGGCGATTTTGTCCGGATGCCCTTCAGACACGGACTCGGAGGTGAAAAGGGAGTATTCGCTCATCTCGATGTTTTCCTACAAGTTACCGATGGTGAGTGTCGCCAGCCGGTCGCTGAAAATGGCGGACCTGGATCTGGAAACCATTACGTAAGCCCACATAGAGGCTTTCCCCGGGCACGAGGCCCGCAGCGGTGGCCCAACGGGCCAGATCGTCCTGTTCAAACCCCAGCCAGAGATCACCGCAGGCCTCCTTGGCCCAACTCTGGTTGTGGCTGCATAACTCTGTCACTAACAGGCTACCGCCCGGTTGCAGCAAATCGGCCATGTGCTTGAGCGCATCGGCCGGCGCGGCGAAATGGTGAAGCACCATGTTCAATACAACGCAATCGGCCTGCAGGCTCACACCATTCAAGGCATCGGCCAGTTGCAGGCTGACATTAGCCAGTGTTTCACGTTCGCACACCTGGCGTGCCAGCTCGAGCATGGCCGGGCTGTTGTCCAGCGCCGTCACTTGGCTGAAACGCCGGGCCAGCTCCGGCAGAAACGCACCGTCGCCAGGGCCGACTTCAATGGCCGTGGCGGTGGGCTCGAAGCCCAGTTTGTCGAGCAGCGCCACGACGCTTTCACGGTACTGCGGCAACCCGGCAATCAGGTCCTGCTGGGCGCGAAACTTCTCGGCCACCCGGGCGAAAAAATCCTGGCTGGCGGCGGCTCGCTGCCCGTGTACCTGGGCGATGCGGGCCTGCACGTCTGTCGGCAGGTCCAGCTCATCCACCTCTTCGAGCAACGCGGCATGCAGCTTGCCGCCCAGCAGATCGGTATGGGGCAGGGCGCGGCGGTAAAAAATCGCATTGCCTTCACGACGGGTCGCCACCAAGTCTGCCTGGGCCAGGACCTTGAGGTGGTGGCTCATGCCGGATTGACCGATGCCGAAGATCTGCGCCAGTTCCAGCACGCCGAACGAATCGTTGGCCAAGGCGCGCAATACATTGAGCCGCAGCGGATCGCCGCCGGCCTTGCAAAGGGCCGCCAGCTCATCGCAATCGTCATGGCGAATGGAAGGCACGCGTAAATTCATAGGGCGGCAGTCTAGTGAGGGGTATGGATCACCGCAAGGTCAATATCAAAAAGTTTTGATATTGCTCGATAAATGGCACTTCCCGAGGTGTGCTTGGCTCTACAATCCATCAGCGGAAAGGTTTCACCTGGCGAATGCGACTTTATCCACCGGAAAAAAGCCTCTGGATGACTATCTGTCATTGCCCCGGGGCGGGTGGGTGAGGGAAAATGCTCGCCTTTTTTCGGTTCCACCATTCAAAACCCAGGAGATCAGCGATGCCCAGCCGTCGTGAGCGTGCCAATGCCATCCGTGCACTCAGCATGGATGCCGTGCAAAAAGCCAACAGCGGCCATCCCGGTGCCCCTATGGGTATGGCGGATATCGCCGAGGTGCTTTGGCGCGACTACCTCAAGCACAGCCCGAGCAACCCCTCGTTCGCCGACCGTGACCGCTTCGTGCTGTCCAACGGCCACGGCTCGATGTTGATCTATTCGTTGCTGCACCTGACCGGTTATGACCTGTCGATCGACGACCTGAAGAATTTCCGCCAGTTGCATAGCCGCACCCCGGGCCACCCGGAATATGGCTATACCCCCGGCGTGGAAACCACCACCGGCCCACTGGGCCAGGGTCTGGCCAACGCCGTGGGCTTTGCCTTGGCGGAAAAAGTCCTGGCAGCGCAGTTCAATCGCCCCGGCCACAACGTTGTCGATCACCACACCTACGTGTTCCTGGGTGATGGCTGCATGATGGAAGGTATTTCCCATGAAGTCGCCTCCCTGGCCGGCACCTTGGGCCTGAACAAGCTGATCGCTTTCTACGATGACAACGGCATCTCCATCGACGGCGAAGTCGAAGGCTGGTTCACCGACGACACCCCCAAGCGCTTCGAAGCCTACAACTGGCTGGTCATCCGCAATGTCGACGGCCATGACCCGGAAGAGATCAAGACCGCCATCGAGACGGCGCGCAAGAGCGCCCAGCCGACCCTGATCTGCTGCAAGACCACCATCGGTTTCGGTTCGCCCAACAAACAAGGCAAGGAAGACTGTCACGGCGCGCCACTGGGTGCCGAGGAAATCGCCCTGACCCGCGCTGCGTTGAAGTGGGAACATGGTCCGTTCGAAATCCCGGCAGACATTTATGCCGAGTGGGACGCCAAGGAAAAAGGCCGCGCTGCCGAAGCCGAGTGGGACCAGCGCTTTGCCGCCTACTCCGCCGAGTTCCCTGAGCTGGCCAATGAACTGGTCCGTCGCCTCAGCGGCGAGCTGCCTGCCGACTTCGCTGAAAAAGCCTCGGCTTATATCGCTGAAGTCGCCGCCAAAGGCGAAACCATTGCCAGCCGCAAGGCCAGCCAGAACACCCTCAACGCTTTTGGCCCGCTGCTGCCGGAGCTGCTCGGCGGTTCGGCCGACCTGGCCGGTTCCAACCTGACCTTGTGGAAGGGCTGCAAAGGCGTCAGCGCCGAAGATGCCAGCGGCAACTACATGTATTACGGCGTTCGCGAGTTCGGCATGAGCGCGATCATGAACGGCGTGGCTCTGCACGGCGGCCTGGTGCCTTACGGCGCTACCTTCCTGATGTTCATGGAATACGCCCGCAACGCAGTGCGCATGTCGGCCCTGATGAAGAAGCGCGTGCTGTATGTGTTCACCCACGACTCCATCGGCCTGGGCGAAGACGGCCCGACTCACCAGCCGATCGAGCAACTGGCAAGCCTGCGCTGCACGCCGAACCTGGACACCTGGCGCCCATGTGACGCCGTGGAATCGGCAGTGGCCTGGAAATACGCCATCGAGCGTAACGACGGTCCATCGGCGCTGATCTTCTCCCGCCAGAACCTGCAGCACCAGAACCGCGATGCCGACCAGATCGGCGACATCACCCGCGGCGGCTATGTGCTCAAGGACTGCATTGGCGAACCTGAGTTGATCCTGATCGCCACCGGCTCCGAAGTCGGCCTGGCCGTTCAGGCCTACGACAAACTGACTGCCCAGGGCCGCAACGTACGCGTGGTGTCCATGCCGTGCACCAGCGTGTTCGACGCCCAGGACGCCGGCTACAAGCAAGCGGTATTGCCGTTGCAAGTCAGCGCCCGGATCGCCATCGAAGCCGCTCACGCCGACTACTGGTACAAGTACGTGGGCCTGGAAGGTCGCGTGATCGGCATGACCACCTACGGCGAATCGGCGCCTGCGCCGGCGTTGTTCGAGGAGTTCGGCTTCACCCTGGAGAACATCCTGGGTCAGGCTGAAGAGCTGTTGGAAGACTAAGTCCAGGAATGTATCGCCTGTTCTGACGCTATCGCGGGCAAGCCTTGCTCCCACAGGATGTGCACTCCCACAGGGAAATGCATCCTGTGGGAGCAAGGCTTGCCCGCGATGACAATGGAATGTGCAGCGCCTTATTCATGGATTCACCCAAGTCAGAGAACCCCATGCCCCAACCGCGTCCCTACAAAGTTGCACTCAACGGCTACGGCCGGATTGGTCGTTGCGTCTTGCGTGCGTTGTTCGAGCGAGGGGACAAGGCCGGGTTCGAGATTGTGGCGATCAACGATCTGGCCGACATGGCCAGCATTGAATACCTGACACGCTTTGACTCCACCCACGGCCGTTTTCCGGGCGAGGTGCGGGTCGAGGGCGATTGTCTGCACATTAATGGCGATTGCGTGAAAGTCCTGCGCAGTGCCACCCCCGAAGGTATCGATTGGGCGTCCTTGGGTGTCGACCTGGTGCTTGAATGCTCCGGCGCCTACAACACCCGTGAAGATGGCCAGCGTTTCATCGCGGCCGGCGCGCCGCGGGTGTTGTTCTCCCAGCCGATGGCCAGCGAAGCGGATGTGGACGCCACCATCGTCTACGGCGTAAACCAGGACTGCCTGGCTGGCGATGAGCTGTTGGTGTCCAACGCGTCCTGCACCACCAACTGCGGCGTGCCGCTGTTGCGCCTGCTGGACCAGGCCATTGGCCTGGAGTACGTGTCGATTACCACCATCCACTCGGCGATGAACGATCAACCTGTGATCGACGCCTATCACCATGAAGACCTGCGTCGAACCCGTTCGGCGTTCCAGTCGGTGATTCCGGTGTCCACTGGTCTGGCGCGTGGCATTGAGCGGCTGCTGCCGGAACTTGCGGGGCGAATTCAGGCCAAAGCCGTGCGGGTGCCGACGGTCAACGTGTCCTGCCTCGACATTACGATGCAGACCGTGAGCGATACCGACGCCACCGAGGTCAACCGGATTCTGCGCGAAGCCGCCACCAGCGGCCCGCTCAAAGGCCTGCTGGCCTACACCGAGTTGCCTCACGCCAGTTGTGATTTTAATCATGACCCCCATTCGGCCATTGTCGATGCCAGCCAGACCCGGGTTTCCGGGCCGCGGCTCGTGAACATCCTGGCCTGGTTCGACAATGAATGGGGTTTTGCCAACCGAATGCTGGATGTCGCTGAACATTATCTGCAAGCAGCGACTTCGCTTTCTGTTTCTCAGCTCTCTGATTCAAAAAAACCTGCTCACTAAACAGTTACCCAGGAATTGCGACCCATGACCGTGTTGAAGATGTCCGACCTCGATCTGCAAGGTAAGCGCGTACTGATCCGCGAAGACCTCAACGTTCCCGTCAAGGACGGTGTTGTCACCAGCGACGCGCGCATCCTGGCTTCGCTGCCGACCATCAAGCTGGCCCTGGAAAAAGGTGCGGCCGTGATGGTTTGCTCGCATTTGGGTCGTCCGACCGAAGGCGAATACTCAGCCGAAAACAGCCTCAAGCCGGTCGCCGCTTACCTGAGCAAAGCCCTGGGCCGTGACGTACCGCTGGTGGCTGACTACCTGGGCGGTGTGGACGTGAAGGCCGGCGATGTCGTGCTGTTCGAAAACGTGCGCTTCAATAAAGGCGAGAAAAAGAACGCTGACGAACTGGCCAAGCAGTATGCGGCCCTGTGCGACGTGTTTGTGATGGACGCGTTCGGCACCGCTCACCGCGCCGAAGGGTCGACCCATGGCGTGGCGAAGTTCGCCAAAGTGGCCGCTGCTGGCCCGCTGCTGGCCGCCGAACTGGACGCCCTGGGCAAGGCCCTGGGCTCCCCGGCCCAGCCGATGGCCGCCATCGTGGCCGGTTCCAAGGTTTCCACCAAGCTCGATGTGCTCAACAGCCTGAGCCAGGTGTGCAACCAGTTGATCGTCGGCGGCGGCATTGCCAACACTTTCCTTGCTGCGGCCGGTCACCCGGTCGGCAAATCCCTGTACGAGCCGGACCTGCTGGACACTGCCCGGGAAATCGCCGCCAAGGTCAGCGTGCCGTTGCCGGTGGACGTGGTGGTTGCCAAGGAGTTCGCCGAAAGCGCCACCGCCACCGTCAAGCTGATCGCTGACGTGGCCGAAGACGACATGATCCTCGACATTGGCCCGCAAACCGCAGCCAATTTCGCCGAACTGTTGAAATCCTCCAAGACTATCCTGTGGAACGGTCCGGTCGGTGTGTTCGAGTTCGACCAGTTTGGCAACGGCACCAAGGTGCTCGCCCAGGCCATCGCCGAGAGTGACGCTTTCTCCATCGCTGGCGGCGGCGACACCCTGGCGGCCATCGATAAATATGGCGTGGCCGAGCAGATCTCCTACATTTCTACCGGCGGCGGTGCGTTCCTCGAATTCGTCGAAGGCAAAGTACTGCCAGCCGTGGAAGTCCTGGAAAGCCGGGCCAAGGCCTGAGGTTTTGTTGACCAGGCAAAGGAGTGTTGTGATGGTCAAGACGTTGGCGCTTTTGTTGCTGACCGCATCCCTGGCGGCTTGCGGGAGCCACCCGCAAGCCGCACCGGAAGCGATTACTCCCAGCGAGCCGAAAACCGGTTGCTACCAGGCCGAGTGGCAGGCCGAAACCAACCCGGTGCTCAATAAGCGTTCCGGGCCGGACGGCCTGGATAAATACGAGACGCAGGTCCCGGCCAAGGAACATGGTTGCCCTTGACGGGTCTGACTCATTAACTCATGGCTGGCGGCCTGCGCTGTCAGTCGAGGAACACGGATGAAAGGCTTTATCGCCGTTGTGGCGCTGGCAATGCTGGCCGGTTGTGCACAGCTGGATCGGTTTCGTTCGTCCGAGCCTGTAGTAGAGGGCTGGACAACCTGGACCTGTGACAGCCAGGCCAAGGTATTGTGGCGCTATACCGATGACACCCGCAAGGAAGTCGACGTTCGCCTCGGCGGTGCCGAGCAGGTCTATCACCTGAAGGAAGAGCCGGGCGCATCGGGTACGCTGTACAGCGACGACATGCTGGCGTTTCACGTCAAAGGTGAGGAAGGCCTGGTGTACTGGGTCGCCACCAATGACTTGATTGGCCGGGGTTGTAAGGCCGAGTAACAGATACACCACAGATTTAATGTGGAAACAGATCAAATGTGGGAGCGGGCTTGCTCGCGAATGCAGTGGCTCAGCTTGCATCCCTGTTGAGTGTTAAACCGCATTCGCGAGCAAGCCCGCTCCCACAGGGATCTGTGCAAGACATGAGATTTTTGCAACACCGAACACACAGGCCGGACCCACCCCCGACCTGCAATGACTTGAATAGCCGCCGCCGCTCCGGCAGGCTGGCACGATTAACGACCCTCGACCGGGAGAGACACACTAATGGCACTTATCAGCATGCGTCAGATGCTGGACCACGCAGCCGAGTTCGGCTACGGCGTTCCAGCCTTTAACGTCAACAACCTTGAGCAGATGCGCGCCATCATGGAAGCCGCTGACAAGACTGACTCCCCGGTGATCGTCCAGGCCTCGGCCGGCGCCCGCAAATACGCCGGCGCGCCGTTCCTGCGTCACCTGATCCTGGCTGCCATCGAAGAATTCCCGCACATCCCGGTGTGCATGCACCAGGACCACGGCACCAGCCCTGACGTCTGCCAGCGCTCCATCCAGCTGGGCTTCAGCTCGGTCATGATGGACGGCTCCCTGGGCGAAGACGGCAAGACTCCGACTGACTACGAGTACAACGTGCGCGTCACTCAGCAGACCGTCGCCATGGCCCATGCCTGCGGCGTCTCGGTGGAAGGCGAGCTCGGTTGCCTGGGCTCGCTGGAAACCGGCATGGCCGGCGAAGAAGACGGCATCGGCGCCGAGGGCGTGCTGGATCACAGTCAGATGCTGACCGACCCGGAAGAAGCCGCGGACTTCGTCAAGAAGACCCAGGTCGACGCCCTGGCCATCGCCATCGGCACCAGCCACGGCGCCTACAAGTTCACCAAGCCGCCTACCGGCGACGTGCTGGCCATTGACCGCATCAAGGAAATCCACAAGCGCATTCCCAACACTCACCTGGTGATGCACGGTTCTTCCTCGGTTCCGCAAGAGTGGCTGGCGATCATCAACCAGTACGGCGGCGACATCAAAGAAACCTACGGCGTGCCGGTTGAAGAAATCGTTGAAGGCATCAAGTACGGCGTGCGCAAGGTCAACATCGACACCGACCTGCGCCTGGCCTCTACCGGTGCTATGCGTCGTTTGATGGCGACTAATCCGAGTGAGTTTGATCCGCGTAAGTTCTTTGGTGCCACTGTGACTGCGATGCGTGATGTGTGTATTGCTCGTTACGAAGCTTTTGGTACTGCGGGTAATGCTTCCAAGATCAAGCCAATCTCTCTGGAGGCTATGTATCAGCGGTATTTGAAGGGTGAATTGAACGCCAAGGTGAACTAAGGCTCAAGCGTCAAAAAGAACCCGCAGCGATGCGGGTTTTTTTGTGCGTGGAATTGACCTTGGAGATTGGCAGGCACAACGCGCTTGAAATGTCCGCTATAAAGGACATAATTAGATTTTAAAACTAAAAAGTCCGCTATAGGTGACATTGTGCTGATTCTAAACCCTTCAGTTCTTGGCGATAGGATGCGTGCACTACGCCGTGCGAAGGGTTATACCCAACGGCAGCTCGCTGAGAAAGCCAACTGCGGCCGCAAAACGATCATCGATCTAGAGGCCGGTGAAAACGTGGCCGTGTACACCCTGTTCCGAGTCGTATCGGCGTTGGGGATGGCGCTGGAAATCGTCGACAAGCGGATTGACCTCAAATCCCTCGCTGATCTGGTAGAGCATGATGAGTAAGGTCAAGCTGCTCAATGTCATGACACCGCAAGGTTATAGCGGCGACTTGTCCAAAGGTTCGCAGTTTTCGTTCGCCTATGCGAGCGCCGAGGCGCCTCGGGAGGTTTCGTTGGTCATGCCCTATGACCCTACGCCTTCAGTCAGCAACGTCCTTCACCCCATCTTTGATATGAACGTGCCCGAGGGGTTTCTGGCCGACCAGATCAAGCGTCGTATGGCCAGACACATGCAGGTCGACGACATGCGGCTGCTATCGGTGATAGGGGGTAATCAGATCGGTCGACTCAGTTACGTCAACCCTGACGAGGCCTTGACGACTGTGCGGGCTCAGGTCGGGTTGCAGGACATTCTGTCGGCGGATACTTCTCAAAGTGTTTTTGACTTCCTTGTTGATACTTATTTTGAGTCTGGTATTTCGGGCGTCCAACCCAAGGTACTGGTGCCTGACTTGGATAAGCTGACGGGCGATCGAAAAACCATGCTCAGCTCCGATCTGATCGTGAAGTCTGGCGCCGAGGAGTATGCCCACCTGGCGCAGAATGAATTCCTGTGTCTGGAAGCAGCTCGTTTGGCCGGGTTGGAAACTCCACCATTCTGGTTGTCGGAAAACGGTGAGTTGTTTGTAATGGAGCGGTTCGACCTGACCCCCTCCGGGCGCCTGGGATTTGAAGACATGGCAGTGCTCCTTGGCTTGTACAAAGACCCCCATGACAACTACAAATATTCCCAAAGTTACGAGACCCTTGCGGCAGTAGTGAATCAGGTATGCCGGCATGCTGAGCCGGTTCGCGAACTGGAGCGCTTTTTTTCTTCGGTGTGCCTCTCGGTCATGGTGCGTAATGGGGATGCCCACCTGAAAAACTTCGGGGTTATTTATACACATCCCGACGCACTGGAAACCGTGCGGTTGGCACCGGTTTTTGATGTCACCACTACAACGGTGTATGAACACTACAACCCCAAGTCTGGCCGCTCGTTGGTGGATCGGACCTTGGCGATCAAGATGAACAAGGTGAAGACTTATCCTGATCGGCAGCAACTGATCGAGTTCGGTCGCAAGCATTGTGGGGTAGATAAGCCATTGTTGATTATTGAGCGAATCGCCGATGCTATGGACCAGGCACTGGCGATCAATGAGCATCGTATCGATGGGGCGCTGCTAAAGGGCATGCGGGCGGAGTGGGATGGCGGAAGGCTTGCCGCTCTTTATGACTCGGTTGCACCTCGATTCAGGCGCAAGCCATTGGCGTGAAGCGAGTATTGTTCGTTATGAAGTGTTCGGGACACTGCGCGGCTATCCCGGCATCCATGCCGGGATGCCCACTCCACAATGCCTGTGTTCGGCCAGCGTGGTTGACGGGGTCCAGGATGTCACCGATGTGTTCGGTGTCATTGACTGTTTTGTCAGTGGGCTGCGAAACCCGGGCCCGCTGACCAAAGCCAGCAGACGAACCCGAACTATAGAGGAGATTTTCGAGGCCAAAATCCACCTGTAGGACGCACCGGCCCCCTGTGGCGAGGGAGCTTGCTCCCGCTCGGGGGCGCGGCCGCTGCAAAACTGGCGCGTGCGGTAGGTCTGACGAAAGACGGGGGCTGCTGCGCAGCCCAGCGGGGATAAATCCCCTCGCCACAAAGGGTGAATTCCTACGAGATTTTCAGAGCTGAAAGTTCAGGTGTTGTGATCGATATCCAGCTTGCTGAACGTCACTTTCCCACCTTCGCTGGTGTAGCCCGTATTGTCCTGCACATACACGCCAGCCTTGAAATACAGCGGCTTGACCTTCCATCTGGCGCTCATGGTGGTGTACCAGCTACGACCCGCCGCGGTGATGCCCAGGTCGCCGGTACGGTCCAGGTGGAGCCGGTAACTGAAGGACTGAGCAAGTTTCACCCCCGTGGCCACGGTGATGACTCGACCCTCGTCGTCATCGGGGCGCATGCGGACCTTGGCGACGATGTTGCCGGTCTTGCTGTCGTCCTTGTACTGGTATTCCAGCTTCACCATGGGTTTGCTGCTGTCCTTGGCATGAATCTGACCTATCACGATCTTGCCGGTGCTGGGTACCTGGTTGACGACCAGGGTCGCGCTCAATTTATTGTCGGCATCGGGATACAGCCAGTTGCGCAAGGTGCCGTCTTTGTAGGTCTCTCGCAATTCGCTGCGTGGGTAGACCGCGTTTTCAGTCTTGGTGCCGGTCACCGGTGACCAGAAATACACTGTGCTGCCTTCGGAATTGAAGTACTTATTTTGGAAGCCATCCAACAGCCGAGGCGTTTCAATGGTTTTCGGCGGGCTTCCCTCGGGGATGCTCAAGTTCCAGGTTGCAAGATCGACCATGTGCGGGCCCTTTCTACGGAATGAATATGTTGCAAGATCCAGCCGGAGGCTCTAGCCAGCGCTTTTATGACGTGCCCCGAGAAGCGCGCGGAACGGATTTTTTATGTCCGTCCGGCGGAGGGTTGGCGTCAACTGTCCGTCAGAGTGGTGTTTGCCGCTTTGGTGCCCGAGGACGACGACCGTTAGTCGGGCAATTCGAATTTTTTTTGAACGATGGCGCTATGGCATCGGGGTCATGCGGGTCACGTTCGAAGTGAGCAGCGTCCATGCTGCGGTACGCGAGGGGAAACGCTTATAGAGCGGTGTGATGGATTTCCAGCATGCTGAACGTCACTTTTCCACCTTCGGTGGTGTAGCCGGTGTTGTCCTGCACGTAGACGCCGGCTTTGAAATACAACGGTTTGTCCTTCCAGTCCGGGCTTACCGTGGTTCTCCAGTTGTAACCCGCCGCGCTGATGCCCAGCGCGCCCTTGGGGCTGAGGTGAATCTGGTAGGAAAACCTGCGATCAAGCTTCACGCCCGTGGCGATGGTGATGACTTGGCCCGATTCGTCATCGGGGCGCAGGCGGACTTTGGCGACGATATTGCCGGTGGCGCTGTAGGCCTTGTATTGGTATTCCAGCTTCACCATAGGGCGTGTGCTGTCTTTGGCGTGAATCTGGCCGATCACGATCTTGCCCGTGCTAGGCACTTGGCTGACGACCAAGGTGGCGCGCAGTTTGTTGTCCGCCGCTGAGTAAAGCCAGTTGCGCAGGGTTCCGTCGCTGTAGGTTTCCCGCAATTCGCTTCTTGGATAAATGGCGTTGGCGGTCTTGGCGCCGGTCACCGGGGCCCAGAAGAACAACGTGCCAGTGTCGGAGTGGAAATATTGATCCTTGAATCCCTGTGCCAGCCGGGGTGTTTCGATGGTGATGGTGGGGCTGCCTTCAGGAATGCTCAGATTCCAGGTGGTGAGATCGATCATGGTCGGATCCTGCGTAACGAGAGTAAAAGTGCTGAACGCCATCACGCGAGGCTCTGCTCCGCGCGTTCTGGACGGGTTGTTCACGCAGGATGGATCTTTATGGATGACCGTCCGGCGGATGATTGACGTCAATTGTCCGTCGAAGGTGTCATTGCAGGTTTTGTGCCCGGGGAGGGTGACCGTTAGTCGGCTATTTTGGGCTTTGTCTGGATGATGGCGCGATGACACCTACTGCTTTTCAGAATCACGGTCTAGAGTGAGGACACAGTATTTGTCCGCCTTGCTACGTCAGGACGGACGTGACGCCCGATAAGAGAAGCAGCATGGAATGCGTGCAACCACCGCTTGGCGAAGACAGTTCCGTCCTTTTGATAGTTGATGATTACCCTGAAAACCTGCTCAGCATGCGAGCGTTGTTGCAGCGTCAGGATTGGAAGGTGATGACCGCATCCTCCGGTGTCGAGGCCCTTAACCTTCTACTCGAACATGACATCGACCTCGTCCTGCTGGATGTGCAGATGCCCGACATGGACGGTTTTGAGGTGGCGCGTCTGATGCGCGGCAGCCAGCGCACACGGCTGACCCCGATCATTTTCCTGACCGCCAACGAGCAATCCCAGGATGCGGTGATCAAGGGCTATGCCAGCGGTGCCGTGGATTACCTGTTCAAACCCTTCGATCCGCAGATTCTCAAACCCAAGGTTCATGCCCTGCTTGAACACCAGCGCAATCGCCGGGCCTTGCAGCGCCTGAGCCAGGATCTGGAAGCGGCCAGGGCTTTCAACGCCTCGGTGCTGGATAACGCCGCCGAAGGCATCCTCGTGGTGGATGAAAGCGGGTGTATTCGCTTCGCCAATCCGTCTACCTGCCGGCTGCTTAATGCCACCGCCGAGCAGTTGCAGGGAATGCCGCTCCTGGATTTCCTGCAAAAACCCCATATTCCCGAGTGGAGCGGCTCCGATATCCATGTCGCCTACTGCCGGGGGCAGACCTGGCGCCTGCACGATGCGGTCCTGCGCACCGCGCCTGGTCAGCAGGTGTCGGTGGCCTTGTCTTGTGCGCCCCTGCCTGCGGAGCAGAAGGCAATGGTGGTAACGCTTCAGGACATGTCGGTGGTGCGTCACTTGCACCAGCAACTCGAATACCAGGCCGTCACTGACCCGCTGACCGGTCTGCTCAACCGCAGGGGGTTTTATCAGACAGCCGAAAACCTGCTGATGCGCAGCGAGCGACTGGAAAGCAACTGGGTGCTGTTGTACCTGGACCTGGATGGCTTCAAACGGGTCAATGATTCGTTGGGCCATGATGCCGGTGACCGCGTGTTGCGCTGGGTGTCGGAACAACTGAAGGCGTGCCTGCGCCCGTTCGACATTCTGGCCCGTCTTGGCGGCGATGAGTTCACGGCCCTGCTGGATCTGGAAGTACCCGAGCAAGCGGCCAAGATTGCCGAGAAACTTATCGAACGGGTGTCTATCTGCCAACAGATCGAGGGCATGGACGTAACGCTGGGGGCCAGCATCGGCATCGCGACGTACCCCGACTGCGGCGCCAATCTCGACGGTCTGCTGCGCGCGTCCGACATCGCCATGTACGAGGCCAAGCGCGCTGGCCGTCAGCAATACCGTTTTTACGATCACGAAATGAACGGTCGAGCCCGTTCGCGGCTGATGCTTGAGGAAAGTGTGCGCTCGGCCATCGAAAACCGCGATTTCAATATGGTCTACCAGCCTCAGGTAGCTGTCGCCGACGGACGGATTCGCGGGTTCGAGGCGCTGTTGCGCTGGCAGCACCCCAGCGTGGGCGATGTACCGCCGGGCTTGTTCTTGCCATTGTTGGAAGAGGCCCGATTGATCAGTCGGCTGGGGAGCTGGATTTATCATCGCAGCGCGGCCCAGCGTAAAGTCTGGGAGCGCTTGTTCGCTGATGATCTGGTACTGGGGGTGAGCCTGAGCAGCACCCAGTTCGGTTTGCCTAACCTGGTGACCGAACTGCGCCAGGTCCTGGAGCGACATGCCCTCAAACCCCGGCAACTTGAGGTCGAGGTGACTGAAGATGCACTGATGCGCAACCCCGACGAAACCCATAAACAACTGCGGCTGCTGCATAACCTGGGGGTGCGGGTGGCGTTGGATGATTTCGGTTCCGGCCCCTGCTCGCTGGCGCATCTGCGGGATCTGGAACTCGACACCCTCAAGCTTGATCGACACCTGATCGCCCGTTTGCCAGGCTCACCCCGGGATGCGGCACTGGCGGCGTCGGTCATCGATTTGTGCAAGCAATTGGGTTTGCGGGTGATCGCCGAGGGCGTAGAGACGCCTGAGCAATATCACTGGCTCAAGGCCCACGGCTGCGAGTATGTGCAGGGGTTCCTGGTAGCGCGGCCCTTGATGGCCGAAGACACCGATGCCTTTGCCCGGCCATTTGACTGGAGCGCGATACAGGTCTGAATTCGCTACACTGGGGCCTTTTGTGACTGTGTTGCCGCCGATGATCGCGCTCAAATACCTCCAGGCTTACCCCGCCGCCCTGCAAGCCCAAGTGCAGCAACTGATTGCCCAGGATCGGCTGGGCGACTACTTGCAGCAGCGCTATCCCGACCGGCACTCGGTCCAGAGCGACAAGGCCTTGTACGGTTATGCGCTGGACCTCAAACAACAATACCTGCGTAACGCGCCCGCTATCGACAAGGTGCTGTTCGACAATCGCTTGGACCTGACCCACCGTGCACTTGGCCTGCACACTGCGATTTCACGGGTGCAGGGCGGTAAGCTCAAGGCCAAGAAAGAAATTCGTATCGCTTCGCTGTTCAAGGACGCGGCACCTGAGTTTTTGAAAATGATCGTGGTGCACGAACTGGCCCACTTCAAGGAGTCGGACCACAACAAAGCGTTCTACCAACTCTGCGAGCACATGCTGCCGGGGTATCACCAGTTGGAATTCGACTTGCGGGTGTACCTGACCTGGCGCGATCTGCAACCCTCCAAGGAATGACCGAATGGACGTCAGCAAGACCAAAAGCAGTTTCTATCGTCGTTTGTATGTGGCCTACCTGATTGATAGCGGCGTGGCCAGCAACATTCCCGCGCTCACCGAGGTCACCGGCATGCCGCGACGCACCGCCCAGGACACCGTGGCAGCGCTGGCGGACCTGGATATCGTGTGTGAATTCGAGCAGCTAGAGGGCGCCCGTAACCATGCCGGGCATTATCGGATCCGTGATTGGGGGGCGATTGATCGGCGGTGGATCGAGGGGAATTTGCAGCGGATTAAAGCGGTGTTGGAGTATCCCTGACATCGGCGGTGTCTGGGTTGGCGCTATCGCGAGCAGGCTCGCTCCCACAGTGGACCCCAGTCGTGCATAAAATCAAATGTCCACTGCAGATCAATGTGGGAGCGAGCCTGCTCGCGATGCGTTTTCAGGGTCGATGCATACCAATGTGTGGAATGCCGTCTTCCATATACTCGATACCCACCACGCCAAACCCATACCGCGCGTAATACCCCTGCAGATGTGCCTGTGCCGACAGTGAGATCGATGTACCGGGCCAGTGCCGCTCGGCCTGCTTGAGGCCCTGTTCCATCAGCTTATGACCCATCCCCTGTCCCCGTGCCTGGGGGGCGATGACCACGCGCCCGATGACCACGTCACTGTTTTGCGAATGCGGATCGAGCAAGCGAAGGTAAGCCACCAGATGATTGTCCTGCCAGGCCATCAGGTGGCAGGTATCGCCCTCCAGGTCCAGGCCGTCGACGTCCAGGTAGGGGCAGTTCTGCTCGACGACGAAGACTTCGGCGCGCAATTTGAGGATGGCGTACAGCTGTTCCTTGCTCAGGTCACTGTGATGTTTGCAGACCCAGTCGATATCCATTTTTTGAATTTCCTGAAGAACCTGATGCCGATATTAAGCGGGCTGGTTGCGGAAGTCTCTTTCTTGCACAACTGTAAAAATCTGTGACAAAGGCCAAAATGCCATCATCGAATTGTCGCGGTGTGGCCTTCTTTGTGTAATCTTCAATCCAGCGCTGCGCAGCGGTTCCACTGAGCTAATGTTAGGACCGGATGTCTGACGACATCTCTTGAGATTCGGCTAAAAACAAACCGGGCTTTGAACCCGTCAAGGATGTTTGGCATGCCGCGATTGCATCGAGCTCTTGCTTTGGTCGGGTTGCTGTTGCTGAGCCACAACGCCTGCGCGCAAAAGTTGCGTCTGGTGGCAGATGGCTGGCCACCCTTTACCGACACCACGCTGGTCAATGGGGGCCTGGCGACCGATATCGTCAGTACCGCCCTGGCGCGGGCCGGTTATGCCAGTGACTTTGAGCAGGTGCCTTGGGCCCGGGCGATGCTGGGCATCGGCGAGGGGCGCTATGACGTGCTGATCAACGCCTGGTACAGCGAAGAACGTACCCATGTGGGCCGTTTCTCGGCTGAGTACCTGCTCAACCGCGTGCGCTTCATCAAGCGCAAGGACGCACCCATCCAGTACGAGAACCTGCAGCAGCTGTATGCCTATCCCATCGCCGTGGTCCGCGGATACGCCTACGCCAAGGCGTTCGATGAGGATCGGCAATTGCAGAAAGTCCCTGTGCATAACTTTGCAATGGCCGTGCGCATGCTCGCTGCCGGTCGGGTGAAGCTGACCCTGGAAGATGAGTTCGTCGCCCGTTATTACCTGGCTCGTGAATCGGCCAAGGTGCGCAACGCCGTGGAGTTCATGCCCAAGCCACTGAGTGAAAACAGCCTGCACATCCTGGTCAGCCTGAAGAACCCCCAGCACGAGCAGATTGTCGCGGGATTCGATCGGGAGATTGCGGCGATGAAGGCCGATGGTAGTTATGCGCGGTTATTGAAGGCGCACGGGATGTGATCTTGGGATTGCGGTGGCAGTACTGGCCCCTTCGCGAGCAAGCCCGCTCCCACACTTGGAACCTGTACCCTTTGGGAGCGGGCTTGCTCGCGAAGAGCCGGTCCATTCACCACATTGCTCAAGCCTGGCTAGTATCTTTGACCAGATGCGCGGCCAATGTGCGCAGCGGCCCCAACTGACGGCAGATCAACCCCAGTTGCGTCTGCACCAGCCGCTGGCCCTCGTCGATTTCATCGGGCATCTGCTCAAGCTCATTGGCCAAGGCTTCTTCCTCGTCGCTTTGGACCGCTATCGGTTGTTTGCTCGCAAGGCCCTGGGCGATTTCGTCGATGCTCGCGGCCAGTTTCACCCCCGCGCCGTCTATCAGGTGTTCGCGCACGTCTGCAGGCAACTGGGTGTCCCGATGGGCGCCCAGGCCTGACAAGTAGCTGAGCAGGGTGTGGGACAGCACTAGAAAGCGGAACCCGACATCGGCTTCCTTACGGAAATGCCCCGGTTCCATCAGCATGTTTGCCAGGGTGGTGGACAATGCGGCGTCGGCGTTGTGGGCGTTGCGTCGGGCCAGGCGATAGGCCAGGTCATCGCTTTTGCCGGCAGCGTACTGCTGCATGATCTGGCGCAGGTAAATGCTGTTGCAGGTCAGCGTGTTGGCCAGCACTTTGTTCAACCGGCGGCCTTGCCAGTCCGGCAGGAACAGGAATACCGCAAGGCCGGCGATCAGGCTGCCGAGCAGCGTATCGAACAGTCGGGGCAACAGCAGTCCATAGCCGTCGCCCACCTGGTTGAAACAGAACAGCACCATGATCGTGATCGCGGCGGTCGCCAGGGTGTAGCGGGTCGTGCGATTGGTAAAGAACACCACCCCGGCGGCGATGGCGAAAGACGATTGCACCAGGGGGTTGGGAAACAGATCGAACAGCGCCCAGGCCACCGTCAGGCCGATGGCGGTGCCGATGATCCGTTGGCCGAGCTTGCGCCGGGTGGCGCCGTAGTTGGGTTGGCACACGAACAGCGTGGTGAGAATGATCCAGTAGCCCTGGGACGGGTGGATCAGATGCACCATGGCATAACCCACACTCAGCGCCAGGGGCAGGCGCAGGGCATGCCGGAATAGCAGCGAAGTGGGCGTGAGCTGTGTACGCAAGCGGACCCAGACGTCCTTCAGGTTGCGCGGTGAGCGATCCAGCAGGCTGCTATCGGTGGCGTCGGCCAGGGCGTCGGGGTTGCTCGCGTCGCTGAGCAGGCGGTCCATGGTGCCAAGGTTCGCCGACAAGGCCCGCAGTGAACGCAGCAACCCGCGCCAGGCCGGGTTGCTTTGGATCCGCAGGTGTTCGAGGGAGGCGTGCAGGTCATTCAAGGCCTCGGCGAAGCTGGCGTCATAGACGAATGGCTGGCGCAGTTGGATCGACTCGGCCAACGCTTGGCAGGCTTTACCTTGCTGGCGCAGCAGGCGTTGGCAGCGGAACAGCACGTCGCTGTGAAAGAACGCCTCGGCCAGCGCGTTGTAGGGGTAGTGGGAAGAGCTGGCGCGCTCGTGGATATCCTGGGCGAGGAAGTACAGCTTCAGGTAACGGCTGACCTTCGAGCCTGGTCGCCCGTTGCCGACGCGGTGCAGGATGATTTCCTTCGCCGCGTTAAGCGCGGCGACCACTCGGCCGTTCTGCTGGGCCAGTTCCAGGCGTCGGGCTTCGACATCCAGTTGGCGGATTGGCTCGAAGAGCGATGATTTGAGCTTCAGGTAGCGTCCCAGCTCGCGGAACAGCCGCGCCAGGCTTTGCTGCACCGGCTGGTTGGAAAACAGCGCCTGCCACAGCACCGAGAGCAGGCCGTACCAAGCTGCACCGGCCACCAGCAGCAAAGGTTCGTGCCAGAAATCGGTGACCGCGCCACCGCGCTGGTCCACGCCGATCATGGTGTAGACCGAGAGAATCAATGTGCCGTAGGCAATGGCGCCATAGCGCTCGCCCAACGCACCGAGCATGGTCAGGGCGAAGCTCGCCAGCGCCAGGGCAACGATGAACAGAACCGGATAAGGGAACAGCAATTCCACCGACAGCGCCGCGATGGTGAAGCACACCAGGGTCACGGCCAGCGCGTTGAGGCGGCCCTGCCAGCTGTCATCGGTCTCGGCCAGGGCGCTGGCGATGATGCCCAGGAACAGCGGGATCAGCAGCGCCATCTTATCCAGATACCAACACAGCGCCATGCTGCCGGTCAGGGCGATGAACACCCGCACGCTATAACTGAATTTATCCAACGCCCAAAGGCGACGCAGAGACTGACTAAACGAGGTCGATGACATGAAGTGCACGGGCCTGACGGGCAATGACGCTAAATTGAGGCAGTAATGACGCCGACGCAATGGCGGCGATCACATCCGGCAGCAAAAAGTGTTCCGGGATGCACCGCCGACCTACTGTGGGAGCGGGCTTGCTCGCGAATACGGTGTGTCAGCCAGCATCGAATTGATTGACTCACCGCATTCGCGAGCAAGCCCGCTCCCACATTTGATGTGTGTTGTGTCAGACGTATTGCGCGGCGGCGTAACCTGAAGCCCAGGCCCATTGGAAGTTGAAGCCGCCCAGGTGTCCGGTGACGTCCAGCACTTCGCCAATGAAATACAGCCCGGGGCTTTTCAGAGATTCCATGGTCTTGGAGGACACTTCCCGGGTATCGACGCCGCCCAGGGTCACTTCGGCGGTGCGGTAGCCTTCGGTGCCGGCCGGGACGACATTCCAGCTCGCCAGTTTCTCGGCAATGTCTGCCAGTTCGGCGTGGGTGTATTGCTTCATGGGTTTGGAGACGAACCAGGTGTCGGCCAGCAGGGTGGCCATCTTCTTGGTGAACAATTCGCCCAGCAGGGTTTTCAGTTCGCTGTTGGGGCGTTCGGCCTGTTGCTGTTGCAGCCAGCTCGGCACGTCATGGTCGGGCAGCAGGTTGATCTGCACCGTGTCACCCGGTTCCCAGAACGAGGAAATCTGCAGGATCGCCGGGCCGCTGAGGCCGCGGTGGGTAAACAGGATGTTCTCGCGAAAACTCTGCTCGTTGCAGCTCACCAGGCAATCCACTGAAGTGCCCGAAAGTTCGGTGCACAACGCCTTGAGCTGGTCGGTGATGGTGAACGGCACCAGCCCGGCACGGGTTGGCAGCAGTTGGTGGCCGAACTGTTTGGCCACCTGATAACCGAAACCGGTCGCGCCCAACGTCGGGATCGACAGCCCGCCCGTTGCAATCACCAAGGATTGGCAGGTGATGGCCCCGAGGGTAGTTTGCAGCAGGTAGCCGCTTTCGGTTTTCTCGATGCGCTCGATCGAGGTGTCCAGGTGCAGCTTGACGCCGGCCTGGTCGCATTCGTCCAGCAGCAGGCCAAGGATGTCGCTGGACTTGTTATCACAGAACAACTGGCCGAGTTTTTTCTCGTGATACGGCACGCCGTGCTTGGCCACCAGGGCGATGAAATCCCACTGGGTGTAGCGGGCCAGGGCCGACTTGCAAAAATGCGGGTTCTGCGAGAGAAAATTGCTCGGTTCGGTGTACATGTTGGTGAAATTGCAGCGTCCACCGCCGGACATGAGGATTTTCTTGCCGGCCTTGTTGGCGTGGTCCAGCAACATTACCTGCCGTCCGCGCCCTGCGGCGGTCAGCGCGCACATCAACCCCGCGGCGCCAGCGCCAATGATCACGACTTCGGTAGAGCGCAAAACGGTGTCCCTCTAAATGTCACCACAAAACCCATTGTGGGAGCGAGCCTGCTCGCGATGAGGCCGGTACATTCAACATTGATGTTGTCTGACAGTCCGTCATCGCGAGCAGGCTCGCTCCCACAGTTTGATTTCTGTTGGAGTTACAGGATCCGCACCCGCAACGAGCGGCCCTTGATCTTGCCATCGTTCAGGCGTTGCAGGGCCTGTTTGGCGATTCCGCGCTCCACGGCAACATAGGCCTGGAAGTCGAAAATCGCGATCTTGCCGACCTGGGCGCCGGGGATGCCGGCGTCGCCGGTGAGGGCGCCGAGGATGTCGCCGGGGCGGACTTTGTCTTTGCGCCCGGCACCAATGCACAGGGTACTCATGGCCGGCAGCAGCGGGCCGCCGCCCTGGGGCTTGAGGTTGTCCAACTGGTCCCAGCTCAGTGGCGACTTCTGCAACTGCTCGATCGCTTGGGCGCGGTGGGCTTCGGACGGCGCCACCAGGCTGATGGCGATGCCTTTTTCACCCGCACGCCCGGTGCGGCCGACACGGTGAATGTGAATTTCCGAGTCACGGGCCAGTTCGACGTTGATCACCATGTCCAGTGCGTCGATGTCCAGGCCACGGGCCGCCACATCGGTGGCGACCAGCACCGAGGTGCTGCGGTTGGCGAACATCGCCAGCACCTGATCGCGGTCACGCTGTTCCAGATCGCCATGCAGGCCGACCGCCGAGATACCTTTGGATGTCAGATGGTCGACGGTTTCCTGGACTTGCTGTTTGGTGAAGCAGAACGCCACGCAGGAAGCCGGACGGAAATGCGCCAGCACCTTGACCACGGCGTCCATGCGCTCCTCGGGGGAGATTTCATAGAAACGCTGCTCGATCTGCGCGTCGGAGTGAAAGGCTTCGGCCTTGACCTGCTGCGGGTTGCGCATGAACTTGGACGACAGCTGCTTGATACCCACCGGGTAGGTGGCGGAGAACAGCAAGGTCTGACGGCGCTCCGGGGTCTGCTGGATGATGTCTTCGATGGCGTCGTAGAAGCCCATGTCGAGCATACGGTCGGCTTCATCGAGGATCAGCGTGTTGAGGCCGTCCAGCACCAGCGAGCCCTTGCGCAGGTGCTGCTGGATGCGCCCTGGCGTGCCGACGATGATGTGGGCGCCGTGCTCCAGGGAAGCGATCTGCGGGCCAAACGACACGCCGCCACACAGGGTCAGGACCTTGATGTTGTCTTCGGCGCGGGCCAGGCGCCGAATTTCCTTGGCGACCTGATCGGCCAGCTCGCGAGTCGGGCAGATCACCAGTGCCTGGCAGCCGAAGAAGCGCGGGTTGATCGGGTTCAGCAGGCCGATGCCGAAGGCCGCGGTCTTGCCGCTGCCGGTCTTGGCCTGGGCGATCAGATCCATGCCCTTGAGGATCACCGGCAAGCTCTGCGCCTGGATCGGCGTCATCTGGGCATAACCGAGGGATTCGAGGTTAGCCAGCATGGCGGCGGACAGCGGCAGAGTATTAAAAGCGGTGGCAATGGTGGTCACGGGACTGGCCTGCAAAACAAAATGTCGCGCAGTGTAGCAGCCTCGTGCCACTTTTCTCGAAAGTTCTGGACGAGCTGTGGCGCAGTTCTGAAGCGGACGAATTCCCTGTGGCGAGGGAGCTTGCTCCCGCTGGGGTGCGAAGCGCCCCCAAACCGGCCAACACGGAGTACCTGAAAGTTCGTGTCGCCTGGATTGCGACTGCTGCGCAGCCGAGCGGGAGCAAGCTCCCTCGCCACGAAAGCTCACCGAGTCTGGTCAGTGCTCGATATGCTCATCCGGCCGCTTGGTCCGCCGCCCATCCTCTTTCGACAGCTGCGAAAAAATCGTCGCCGCCAGCATCGCCATGATGCCCACCGTCAGGAACGTCAACTGGAACGCGCCGAGCACGGTGTCCACCCCGTCGTTGCCGACTTGGGCGGTAAAGCCGCCGAGCAGCGCGCCGGCGCAGGCCACGCCCAGGCTCAGGGACAGTTGCGCCACCACCGACAGCAGGCTGTTGCCGCTGCTGGCGCTGGCGTCGTCCAGGTCAATCAGGGTCACGGTGTTCATCGCGGTGAACTGCAACGAGTTGATCGCCCCCAGCACCGCCAGTTGCGCCAGCAGCAACCAGTACGGCGTCTGTTCGCTGACCAGGCCCATACTCGCCAGCATCAGCCCCAAGGCCAGGGTGTTGCCGGTCAACACGCTGCGGTAGCCGAAGCGCTCGATCAAAGGCCGGGCCACGGATTTGGCGACCATTGCGGCTGCCGCCAGGGGCAACATGCTCATCCCGGCCTGGGACGGTGAATAGCCCAGGGCCACTTGCAGCAGCAACGGCACCAGGAACGGCAGGGCGCCGCTGCCCAGGCGGGCGAACAGGTTGCCGAGAATCCCCACGGCGAACGTCCGGGTCTTGAACAGCGACGGTGCGAACAGCGGATTTTCGATGTGCCCGGCCCGTAGCCAATAAGCCGCCAGGCAGGCCATGCCGGCGAACAGCAGCAACATCACGCGCAAGTGCGGCAGGTGCAGTTCACCCAGGCCTTCCATGGCGATGGTGATCAGCACCATCGCCGCGCCAAACAGCAAAAAGCCCAGGCCATCGAACCGCGTACGCTCGCTGCCGCGCAGGTCCGGGATGAATTTCCACACCGCGTAGCAACCCAGCACGCCCACCGGCAGGTTGATGATGAAGATCCAGTGCCAGGTCAGGTACTCCACCATCCAGCCGCCCATGGTCGGGCCGATCAGCGGGCCGAGCAGGCCAGGAATGGTGATGAAACCCATGATCCGCACCAGTTCCGAGCGTGGGTAGGCCCGCAACACGACCAACCTGCCCACCGGCAGCATCAGCGCGCCGCCCAGGCCCTGGATCACCCGGGCACCGATCAGCATGGACAACGAATTGGACAAGGCGCAGAGCAACGAGCCGAAGCTGAACAACAGGATCGCGCCGAAGAAAATCTTCTTGGTACCGAAGCGGTCGGCGATCCAGCCCGAGGCCGGGATCAGCAGCGCCACGGTGAGCATGTAGGCAATGATCACGCCCTGCATGCGCAGCGGGTTCTCCGCCAGGTCGCTGGCCATGGCGGGCAGGGCGGTGTTGAGGATGGTCCCGTCCAGGGACTGCATGAAGAAGGCAATCGCCACGACCCAAGGAAGCCAGCGGGCGGTGACAGCGTCGAGCGGTGCGCGGTTGGGCATGGGGCCTCTTGTATGGCGTGTTGATCAGGAACGGGTGCCGCTGTTGTGGCGAGGGGATTTATCCCCGCTGGGGCGCGGAGCGCCCCCAAAGCAATTGAATGCAGTTAACCAGATACACCAGGTGATAGTTTTTAGGGCTGCTTCGCAACCCAGCGGGGATAAATCCCCTCGCCACAAGTAATCGCCTTCGCAGGTTTGCTTAGGGTTGGTACTACAACGTCAAGGTCAAGCGCTTGACCAGTGCTCCCGGCAACAGCATCGAAGCCGTGGCCCGCTGGCTGTAGGTGCTGGCCGAGAGCAGAAGTTCCCGCTCCCGGCTCAGGCCTTCGAGTTGTGAACCGAGCAGGCTGTAGACACTGTCGTCGAAACGCATGGTGCTGACTGGCGCGACGATCTGGCCGTTCTCGACCCAGAACGTGGCGAAGCGGGTCATGCCGGTCAGGCGCGCGGCCGGTTGGTCCGAGTAATTCAAATACCAGAGGTTGCTGATGTACAGCCCGGTGCCAAGGTGTTCGAGGATGTCTTGCTGCTCGAGCTGGCCTTGGTTCATCACCAGCGCCGTGGGGTATTCGTAGCTGCTGGCGCCGTTGGCGTTCAGGCCGTGCTCAGCGGCGCTGCGGGAGTTGATCAACTGTGCACCGGCCATGCCTTTGACGATCAGGCCCAAGTCATCGCGCGGATAACCTTCGTCGGAAAATGCCGGGCTCAAAGAACCGCTGACCTGCTCACTCAGCCACACATCGGGGCTCAAGCTGGCTTCGTTTGCGTAGAACTTCTGCAACGGACTTTGCTTGCTGGCAATGGCCCGGGCCGAAAACCCGCCCCAGCTGAGCATGCCCATGATTTCTTCCATCGCCGCTGGTGCCAGGTAGGCGCGGTATTCACCGGGCGGCAGTGTGCGCAAGGGGCGGCCCAAAAACGCCAACTGTTCGCGGGCCTGTTCAAAGCGCCTGGCAAAGCCTTCGCTGCTCCATTCGTGGCCGGCGTAGCTGGCTTTTACCGCCTGGCCGTTTTCATGGAACAGGCTGAAATCGAAGTTGAAGCTATTGGCCTGATGCCAGCCGAACGCCCCCGAAGAACTGGCGAAGCCCCGGCTGATGGGGCCGGCGGCATAGAAGCCGACCAAGTCCAGGCCGTCGGCGGCGCGAGTGATTTCGGCCACCGCCTGGTCAGTGTCCGGCAACGGATGGTCCTGCAAGTTGTGGCTCTGCCAGTGGTTGTGGTTGAGCAGCAGGTACGGATCGGGTGGCAGCAGTGGCAGGGTTTCGCGCAACTGTTGCAGACCTTCGGCCAGGCGATGCTGGTCGGTTTCGGGCTCGCCGGACAAGGTGATCTGCAGATCCGCATGGCGGCCGTTGTCGATCAGTTTGAAACTGACATTGGCCTGTTGCACCTGCCCGGCCTGGCGGACCTTGCCATGGTTGAAGCGCACGAAGGCCGAGGATTCGGCGGCGTAGCCGAGGGTGAATTGTTCCGGCTCATGCAGGGCTTCACGCAGCCAGTCGACCAACGCCTTGAAGGCCACGGCCTGATTATTGACGGTGCTCATCAGGCATCTCCCCCAAACACTGCCACATTGCTGAACACGCACGCCGGCGAGGCATGGCCGACGCGGATGACCTGGTTCGGTTCGCCCTTGCCACAATTTGGCGTGCCCAGGACCTGAGCGGTACTGGCGTCGCCCACCGCCCGCAGGCTTTTCCAGAATTGCGCGGAAATGCCCCGGTAGTTGGGGTTTTTCACCACGCCCTTGAGCTCGCCGTTTTCGATCAATTGGCCCCACTCGCAACCGAACTGGAATTTGTTGCGGGCATCGTCGATGGACCAGGAGCGGTTGGTGCGCATCAGCACGCCGTGTTCGATGCCCTGGATCAGTTGCTCCAACGACTGGTCGCTGGGCTCGATGTTCAGGTTCGCCATGCGGTCGATGGGCGGGCGATTCCAGCCACAGGCGCGGCTGTTGGCGACCCCGCTCAGGCCTGCGCGAAATTGCGACAGCGCACCACCCAGCGGGCGCAGCAACAGCCCTTCACGAATCAGAAATTCTTTGCTGGCGGCGGTGCCATCGTCGTCATGGCTGTAGCTGGCCAGTTCTTCGGGAACGTTCGGGTCGAAGGTCACGTTCAATAGCTGGGAGCCGTATTGCAGATGCCCGAAGTCGTCGGTCGTGACGAAACTGGTGCCGGCGTAATTACGCTCGTCTCCCAGGATGCGGTCCAGTTCCAGCGGGTGACCGATGGACTCGTGGATCTGCAGCATCATCTGGTCGGGCATCAACAGCAGGTCACGCGGGCCTTGCGGGGTGTTCGGCGCCAGGAGCAATTGCAGGGCCTGGTCAGCGATTTTTGGTGCGGCACCGATCAGGCCGCAGCGGTGGATGACATCGAAGCCGCCTTGCTGGCCGAAGTTCTCACGGCCCAGGGTGCGGGTCTGGCTGTCGTTGCCGTCGAAGGCGGTGACGTCCAGGGCTGGATAAACAAAGCGTTGGGCTTGGCGCAGTTCGGCGCCGGCGCTGTTGAGGTAGATCTGCTCGACCTGGGTCAGGCCGATGCTGACCTGCCAGTTCACCAGGCGCTCATCCTTGGGCACCGCGGCGGATTCGTCGCCCAGTAACTGATAGCAATCGTTGAGGGACGGGAACGCCTGGTCGAAGTGAGGCGAGAAGTAGTCGGCGCGGTCGCTGGAGACCGCCTGCTTGCGCAAGTCGAGCAGGGCGTGTGGCTTGAGCCGGCGGGCTTGTTGTTCGGCTCGCTCCAGCGCCGCTTGCAGGCCGGCCTGGGACAGGTCGTTGGTGGCCGCATAGGCCTCGACACCGTCGACCCGCACGGTCAGCATCGCCCCTTCATCACGGCCCAGGCTGGGCGGTTCGGCGATGTTCTTGCGCACCGACAGATGCTGGCCGGACTCGCGCACGTAGCGCAGGGAAAAGAACTCAGCGCCCGTGCGCAAGGCAGCAAACCGCTGCTTGAGCTGGGGGTGGACATCGAACATGGAACCTCCTTGTCTGGAGTGGCGGTGCAGCGAGGTGCGGCGCATTGACGCGACGGCTCTAGATTAGGCCTGGGTGGGGGAGGGATCAAGGTAGATGGGGATTTGGAATGTCAGGTCGGACGCCATCGCGAGCAGGCTCGCTCCCACATTGGATCTTTGGTAAGCACGGAATCCGTGCCGGCCGCCGTACCCATTGTGGGAGCGGGCTTGCTCGCGAATACGGCGGTACATCCAACATTGTTGCAAGCTGACCCACCGCTTTCGCGAGCAAGCCCGCTCCCACAGTTGACGGATGTCGGACACAAAATCCGTGTCCGCCAAGGCCTCTATGTGGGAGCGAGCCTGCTCGCGATAGCGGTGTGATGCCTTATTGCGCCAGAGGCCCCACTTCCCGCATCGGCTTACCCCGCACCGGCGCGTCGCCGGCCACGTAGTACGGCGCGGTGCTGCGTGGCAATGGCTGGCGGCCACGGATCTTGTCGGCGATTTTCTCGGCGATCATGATCGTTGGCGCATTCAGGTTGCCGGTGGTGATGATCGGCATGATCGAGGCATCGACCACGCGCAGCCCTTGCATGCCATGCACGCGGCCTTCGCCGTCCACCACCGCCATGTCGTCGGTGCCCATCTTGCACGAGCAGGACGGATGGAAAGCGGTTTCGGCGTGTTCGCGGATGAACTGGTCCAATTGCTCGTCAGTCTGCACCTCGATGCCCGGACTGATTTCACGCCCCCGGAACGGGTCGAGCGCCGGCTGTTGCATGATCTCGCGGGTCAGGCGGATGCCGTCGCGAAATTCCTGCCAGTCCTGCTCGGTGGCCATGTAGTTGAACAGGATGCTCGGGTGCTGGCGCGGGTCCTTGGACTTGGCCTGGATCCGGCCACGGCTGGGCGAGCGCATGGAGCCCATGTGTGCCTGGAAACCGTGTTCCTTCACGCCGTTGCTGCCGTTGTAGTTAATCGCCACCGGCAGGAAGTGGTACTGGATGTTCGGCCAATCGAAGTCCGGGCGGGTGCGGATGAAACCGCCGGCTTCGAACTGGTTACTGGCGCCGATGCCGGTGCCGTTGAACAGCCATTCGGCACCGATGGCCGGCTGGTTGTACCAGAGCAGCGACGGGTACAGCGAGACCGGCTGGGTGCACGCGTATTGCAGGTACAGCTCCAGATGGTCCTGGAGGTTTTCACCGACGCCCGGCAAATCATGGACCACCGGGATGTCGAGGCTTTCCAGCAGTTTGGCCGGGCCGACGCCGGAGCGTTGCAGGATCTGCGGCGAGGCGATGGCGCCGGAACACAGCAGCACTTCCTTGCGCGCTCGGGCCTCGACGCGCTCTTCAGCCGCGCCCACCAGATAACGCACGCCGACCGCGCGTTTGCCTTCGAACACGATCTTGTCGGTCAGGGCATGGGTGACGATGGTCAGTGTCGAGCGCTTCTTGGCCACGTCCAGGTAACCGCGCGCGGTGCTGGCGCGACGACCGTTGGGCGTGACGGTGCGGTCCATCGGGCCGAAACCTTCCTGCTGGTAGCCGTTGAGGTCGTCGGTACGCGGGTAACCGGCCTGCACGCCGGCTTCGACCATGGCGTGGAACAGCGGGTTGTTACCGGCCTTGGGCGTGGTCACGCTGACCGGGCCGTCGCCGCCATGGTAATCATTCGGGCCAATGTCGCGGGTTTCGGCTTTGCGAAAATACGGCAGGCAATCCAGATAGGTCCAGTCTTCCAGGCCTGGCAGCTTGGCCCAGTTGTCGTAGTCCAGGGCGTTGCCGCGGATGTAACACATCCCGTTGATCAGCGAAGAACCGCCCAGGCCCTTGCCGCGACCGCATTCCATGCGACGGCCGTTCATGTGCGGCTCCGGGTCGGTCTCGTAGGCCCAGTTGTAGCGGCGACCCTGCAGCGGGAACGCCAGGGCGGCGGGCATTTGCGTGCGGAAATCCAGGCGATAGTCCGGCCCACCGGCTTCGAGCAGCAGGACGGTGACGCCTTCGTCTTCGGTCAGGCGGGTGGCCAGGGTGTTACCGGCCGAACCGGCACCGATGATGATGTAATCGAATACGTGGGACATGAAATGCACCCTCTTTTGAATTGGGTTCAGGTCGCGGTTTGCCTTGACGCCGAGCAACCTGTGGCGAGGGGATTTATCCTCGTTCGGCTGCGCGTAGGAGCTGCCGAAGGCTGCGATCTTTTGATCTTTCGCTCAGGACTCAATTGTCTGGGAAAAAATCGCAGCCTCGTTGCACTCGACAGCTCCTACACCGCAGCCCAGCGGGAGCAAGCTCCCTCGCCACAAAGGCCCCAGTCTCAAGTTCGGCGTCAGATCAGAACACTGAGGCGTATTCGCCCAGTTCGACCTGTACCGATTTGATGCGCGTGAAGTTGTTCAGCGAACTGATGCCGTTCTCCCGGCCCACGCCCGATTGCTTGTAGCCACCGACTGGCATCTCTGCCGCCGATTCGCCCCAGGCGTTGATCCAGCAGATGCCGGCTTCGAGCTGATGAATCACGCGGTGAGCGCGGTTCAAGTCGCGGGTCACGACGCCCGCGGCGAGGCCGAAGTCGGTGTCGTTGGCGCGGCGGATCACTTCTTCTTCGGTTTCGTAGGTGAGGATGCTCATCACCGGACCAAAGATTTCTTCGCGCACGATGGTCATCTCGTCGGTGCAATCGGTGAATACGGTCGGTGCAACAAACGCACCCTTGGCCAATTCGCCGTCGGTCAAACGAGCGCCGCCGCACAGCAGGCGCGCGCCTTCGGCTTTGCCTTTCTCGATGTAGCCCAACACGCTTTCCATGTGGGCGAAGCTCACCAGCGGCCCGAAGTTGGTGTTTTCATCTTCTGGATTGCCGATGCGAATACGCGCCACGCGCTCGGCGATCTTGGCTTCGAAAGCCGCCTTGAGATGGCTCGGCACGAACACGCGGGTGCCGTTGGTGCAGACCTGGCCGGAGCTGTAGAAGTTGGCCATCATCGCGGTGTCGGCGGCGCGATCCAGGTCGGCGTCGTCGAAGATGATCAGCGGTGACTTGCCGCCCAGTTCCATGGTCACGTCCTTGAGCGACGAGCTCGAGGCGCTGGCCATGACTTTCTTGCCGGTGTCGGTGCCACCGGTGAACGAGATTTTCTCGATGCGCGGGTGCTCGGTCAGCCAGGTGCCGACTTCACGGCCGCTGCCAGTCAGCACGTTGAACACACCCGCTGGAACGCCGGCTTCGGTGTAGATCTCGGCCAGTTTCAGGGTGGTCAGCGAGGTGACTTCGCTCGGCTTGAAGATCATCGCGTTGCCAGCTGCCAGGGCCGGTGCCGATTTCCACAACGCGATCTGGATCGGGTAGTTCCACGCGCCGATGCCGGCCACCACGCCCAGGGGTTCGCGGCGGGTGTAGACAAACGAAGTGGTGCGCAGCGGCACCTGTTCACCTTCGATGGCCGGCACCAGGCCTGCGTAGTATTCCAGCACGTCGGCGCCGGTGACGATGTCGACGTAGCGGGTTTCGGAGTAGGCCTTGCCGGTGTCGAGGGTTTCCAGAGCGGCCAGTTCATCGTTGCGCTCGCGCAGGATGTCCACGGCGCGGCGCAGGATGCGCGAGCGCTGCATGGCGGTCATTGCGGCCCAGACCTTCTGGCCTTTTTCGGCGCTGACCACGGCGCGCTCGACGTCTTCTTTCGTGGCCCGCTGCACCTGGGCGAGTACTTCACCGTTGGCAGGGTTGATGGCTTCGAAAGTGGCGTCGCCGCTGGCATCGCTGTACGCGCCATCGATGTAGAGTTTTTGCAGTTCGAAACGGGCCATAAAGTCCTCGCAAGTGCATGAGTGGTTGGCTGACCACCGGAGCGTGTCGTCTACAGCTGACTACGCGGTTCGGTGGCGGTTCAGGAGCCGAGCGGTTCTGTGTGCTCTGTTACCCCTGCCTTGGCCAGTTGGAAATCCATGTATTCGTAAGCGATCCGGTGCGCCTGGGCGGTATCGAACGCGTCTCCCGACAGCGCCCCGCGCAGCCACAAACCGTCAATCAACGCGGCCAGGCCCCGTGCCGCGCTGCGTGCCTCATCGAGGGGCAACACGCGGCGGAACTGGCAACACAGGTTGGAATACAGACGGTGATCGTTGATCCGCTGCAACCTGTGCAAAGACGGGTGATGCATGCTGGTGGCCCAGAAGGCCAACCAGGTTTTCATTGCCGGGCCATTGACCTGGCTGGCGTCGAAGTTGCCTTCGATGATCACCTGCAGGTGAGCCCGTGGGCTTGGGTCCTCCAACGCCTGACGGCGTGCGGTGACGTTATCGCTCAGGACAGTCATCAGGTACTGGGCCGTGGCCGCGATCAGGCCATTCTTGTCCTTGAAGTAGTGGCTGATGATGCCGTTGGAGACACCGGCCAAGCGGGCGATCAGCGCAATGCTGGCGTCCCCCATTCCGACCTGATCGACCGCTTGCATAGTGGCTTCGATCAATTGCTGGCGGCGGATGGGTTGCATACCGACCTTGGGCATCTGGTACATCTCCTTAGGCCATCCGATGGACGAGTGAGGTCTATCGGAATGAAGGCCAGTCTATTTTGTTTTAATTGAACGTTCAATCAACAAAAACAAAGTTCTATGACAAGTCGTCGCTGTTTGTCGGGATTCATGTGTGAAAACCCGCAGAACAGGGGGCGAGGACTTTTTCGGGATGTCTTTATAACACTCGTTGGTTGGTTGCCGAGCAAACGGCGGTCACGCCTGCCCCTCGTGGCGTGGGAGTTTGCTCCCGCTGGGTTGCGGTGTAGGAGCTGTCGAGTGCAACGAGGCTGCGATCTTTTCCCAGACAATTGAGTCCTGAGCGAAAGATCAAAAGATCGCAGCCTTCGGCAGCTCCTACGCGCAG
>NZ_FODL01000007.1:0-323881 GCF_900110355.1 Pseudomonas sp. NFACC39-1
GGCTCGCTCCCACACTGATTTCGGGTGGCCGCCAGAGCCAGCTCCACCGCCAATCCCCTGTGGGAGCGAGCCTGCTCGCGATGGCGGCGGGACGGTTGGCGGTGATGTTGGCAGAGATCAGATCTTGAAGCTGTCCACCAGTTGCTTCAACCGGTTGGCCTGTTGCGACAGGGCATCGCAATCTTTCAGGGTTTCATTGAGGTTGGCGACGCTTTGCTGGTTCAACAGGTTGATGTGGCTGACGTCCATGTTGAGGGTTTCCACCACGGCGGTCTGCTCTTCGGTGGCCGCGGCCACCGACTGGTTCATGCCGTCGATTTCGCCAATGCGCTGCGTCACGCTGACCAGCCGCAAGCCGGCCTGGTTGGCCACTTCCACGCTTTCTTCGCTGGACACCTGACTGGCGTTCATCGTCGTCACCGCTTCACGGGAACCGACTTGGAGCGAGGTGATCATCTTGTGGATTTCTTCCGCCGACTCTTGGGTACGGTGCGCCAGGTTACGCACTTCATCGGCCACCACCGCAAACCCACGTCCGGCTTCACCGGCACGGGCCGCTTCAATGGCAGCGTTCAACGCCAGCAGGTTGGTTTGCTGAGAGATGCCCTTGATCACGTCCAGAATGTGCCCGATGTTGTCGGTGCTGGCGTTCAGGGTTTCGATCTGGGTGCACGAGAGGCTGATCTTCTGCGACAGCTCGGTCATGGCCTGGATGGTTTTTTCCACCACCTGGCGTCCGTCATCGGCTTGCTCGCTGGCACCACTGGCCTGTTGCGAGGCGTCGGCGGCATTGCGGGCGATTTCCTGAGTCGCGGCGCCCAACTGATTGATGGCCGCTGCCACGCTGTTGGTGCGGGCGCTCTGCTCATCGGAGCCAACGAGCGAGGCATTGGACGAAGTCATCACCCGCTGCGACAGGTCATGCACTTGCCGAGTGGCAGAAGACACTTCCGAGATTGACGCGTGAATCCGTTCCACGAACTGGTTGAATGAACTCCCCAGCTCACCGAACTCATCCTTGCCCTGTACCACCAGACGCCGGGTCAGGTCGCCTTCACCTTGGGCGATGTCCTGCATGGCGCGCCCCATGGTGGTCAACGGACGCATCAACACCTGGATCAACAAGCTCAGCAACAACGCAATGGCCGCCACCGCCACAAACATCGCAATCAGCGCCGAGGTACGGAAATGGCTCAACGGTGCGTAGGCCTTGTCCTTGTCGATCGACAGACCGATGTACCACTGAGTATTTGGCAGGCCCGCGACGGGGGTAAACGAAAGAATGCGATCCTGGCCATTGAGCTCAACCTCCTGGATACCTTTCTCGATGCTCACTGGCGTACCGGGGTAGATGTCCTTGAGATTCTTCATCACCTGGTCCTTGTCCGGGCTGACGATGACCTGACCGTCGCCGCTGACCAGAAACCCATGGCCAATGCCGCCGAAATCCACGGAGTTGATGATTTTCACCAGGGTTTCCAGGCTCAGGTCGCCACCCACCACACCGAGCAGCTCACCGTTGTGCTTCACCGGCAGGGCGATGGTCACCACCAGGCCGCCCACCGCTGCCATGTAGGGCGGGGTGAGCATGGTTTGATCGATGGTGACTGCCTGTTTGTACCAGGGGCGCTGGCGCGGGTCGTAGCCGTCGGGCATTTTTGCGTCAGGGCGTTGGGTGAAGACGCCGTTGGCCTGGCCCACGTAGGTGAACTGGAAATTCGACGTCAACGCCGGCTGATCCACCAGCCCCGGCAGATCGGCACCCGCGCCTTGGTGGGCAATATTCTGCGCCAGGTTTTCCAGCACCAGCACCCGGCCGCTCATCCAGTTCTGGACGCTGCTGGCCGTCAGGTCGCCGGACTGCTGGATGGAAGATTCGAGACTGCTGCCAATGGTTTTTCGTTGCAGGTAGTCGTTGTAGAGCGTGAACAGGGCAAAAGCCAGAACGACCACACCAGAGGCGGCCAGAAGGATTTTATGGCTGAACTTCAGATTCATCGACAGGCTTCTTATGCAGGGAGTGGGGGTGCATTCCGATTGCAGCATTCATGTCACAGCGTGGGCGGACTTTTGGTCTGCTCCACTTTGGTGCACGCATATAACGCTGTCGGCAAAAGTTAAAAAAATATGAGCCCTTTGAACAAATGGGCGACGGAAGGACATGGTGCGTCGAACGGTGGTTGCAAATTCACTGACCGCTGATGACAATGCGACCTATTATCATTTGTGATATCCAGGCCTTCGCGTTCATGTCTTCTCCCCAGTTTGCAGTTCAGGCGCTCTACAGCAACCATCACGGCTGGCTTCACACATGGCTGCGCAGCCGCTTGGGCAATGCTGCCGACGCAGCGGACCTGGCCCAGGACACCTTCGTGCGCCTGCTGCAACGCACCGAACGCCTTGAGCTCAAGTCGCCCCGCGCCTTTCTACGCACCATCGCCCAAGGCCTGGTGATCGATCATTGGCGCCGGGAAGAAATCGAACGCGCTTACCTGGAATCCATCGCCCACCTGCCACCCGCCCAAGCCCCCGACACCGAAGCCCAGGCCTTGATCCTGGAGTTGCTGGAAGCCATCGCCAGAATGCTGGAGGGCCTGAAGCCGAAAGTGCGCAGGGCATTTCTGCTGGCCCAGTGCGAAGGCCTGACGTACAAGCAGATTGCCGAGCAGATGGGCATTTCCTTGCGGTCGGTGGAACGATACGTCGCCGATGCGCTGTATCACTGCTACGTGTTGCGCTATGAAAGCTGAGCCAGTGGATAACGTGTTGAGTCGACGCAGCGGCCCATCCCAACAGGTAGTCAGGCAAGCGATCAACTGGCTGCTGCGCCTGCGCAACCATGCTGCCAATCCGGCCTTGCGCCAACAATGCGAGGTCTGGCGCGCCGCCCATCACGAACACGAATTGGCCTGGCAGCGGGTGCAATCGCTGCACAGTGAATTGACCTCGAACCTGAGGGCGGTCCCCGGCGCCCACGTCGCTCTCGACACCCTGGAAAACAGCGCCCAGCGACTCGGTCGGCGCCAGGCCTTGAAACTGTTGTCGGGGGTGGCGCTGATAGGCTCCGCCGCCTGGCTGGGCAAGGATCTGGGCTGGCAGTCGTGGAACGCGGATTTCGCCACCACCACCGGTGAACACCGAGGCTTCCAGCTGCCGGACGGTACGCGGCTTGAACTGAACACTGACAGCGCCGCCGACCTGGACTACACGACCGAGCATCGCCTGATCAGCCTGACGCGGGGTGAAATCATGCTCACCTGCGGTCACGATCCCGAGCGGCCGCTGCTGGTGCGCAGCCAACATGGTCTGTTTGAAGGGCTGGACGGGCGCTTCGTCGTGCGGCAGGACAATGCCTGCACACGCCTGAGCGTCACCCGTGGCAAGGTCGCGATCCGTTCGCACCGCGGCGGCGATGGGACTGCGCTGATGGTGAGCGCCGGGCAGAGCTATCTGATCAGTTCATCAACCGCGACCATGACGCCGCCGCTGGATATGGACGTCGGCGCCTGGGCGGACGGTTTGCTCGTTACGCGCAACATGCGCCTGGAAGACTTCCTCAACGAGGTAGGACGTTACCGCCAGGGCTATCTGAAATGCGCTGCGTCGATTGCAGACTTGCGCTTGTCAGGTGTTTTCCGCCTGGAAGACACCGACAAGTTACTGGCCGTTCTGCCGCGCACGCTCCCCGTGCAATTACGCTATCGGACCCGCTGGTGGGTCACGGTGCAGGAATCGGCCTGATTTTTTTTGGCGGGTTTTGCGCGCAAGTCCGGCTAGGACAGTAAGCAACGCTTATCTGCCCTTAGCGACTCCAACGGAAACCCACAATGACTGAGCGCGTAAACCTCAACACCCCCTTTGGCTGCTCCTCGCAAACAGGCCTGTTGCGCCATGCCATCCGTGCTGCACTGTTCTGCACGGTGTTGAGTGCGGGCGCCGTGCCGATGTTCGCCGTCGCGGCGCAAGACGGTGTCACCACCGCGCGCCAGAGCTACGACATTGCCGCCGGCCCCCTGAGCGATGTGCTGAACCAGTTCGCTCGTCAGGCCGGCATCACCCTGGCAAGCACTCCGCAGCAGACCAGCGGTATCCAGTCCCCGGGACTGCACGGCGAGTATTCGACGGACCAGGCCCTGAGCCAGCTGCTCAGCGCTTCGGGCCTGACCGCCGTCAGCACCGATGGCAGCAGCTATGTGCTGCAAACCGAGGCCTCGGGCGGCACTTTGGCGCTGCCGACCACCGACATCAAGGGGTTTGCCCTGGGTAACGCCTTGGGCAGCATGGCGGGCTACAACGCCACCCATAGCCAGGTCGCCACCAAGACCAGTACCGCCCTGCGGGAAACCTCGCAAAGCGTCTCCGTGGTAACCCGCGAGCAAATGGACGACCAAGGCGCGCAAACCGTCTCCCAGGCCATGCGCTACACCCCCGGGGTATTGACCAACCCCTACGGCGCGACCCATCGCTACGACTACGTGGCGATGCGCGGCTTCAACGATGGCTCGGTGGACAACATCTACCTCGACGGCCTCAAGTCCATGGGCGACAGCGGCACCTACAGCTCCATGCAGGTCGACCCGTACTTCCTTGAGCGGGTCGACATTCTCAAAGGCCCGTCTTCGGTGCTCTATGGCCGCAGCTCCCCCGGCGGGCTGGTGGCGCTCACCAGCAAGAAGCCACTGTACGAGGCTTATCACCAGATCCAGGCCACGGTCGGCACCCAGGGTCAACGTGGCATGGGTTTCGACTTCAGCGGACCGCTGGATGAAGACAAACGCATCGCCTATCGCCTGATTGGCCTGGCGGACACCTCCGACACGCAGTTCGACCACACCAAGGAAAAGCGCTTTGCCCTCGCCCCCACGGTGAGCATCGACTTTACCGAAGACACGTCGCTGACGCTTCAGGCCTACCTGCAGCACGACCCCGACGGTGGTTATCACGGCGGCATGCCGGCCGACGGCACCTTGCATCAGCGCAACGGCAAGCGTATCTCGGAAAACTTCTTCGAAGGCGAGCCGGGGGTCGATGGTTATGAACGTGATCAGCAGTCATTCGGCTACCAGTTCGAACACCGTTTCAACGATGTCTTCACCGCCCGGCAGAACTTCCGTTATTTGGACTCCCAAGTCACCAATGATCAGGTCTATGCCTACGGTTGGACCACGCCAACTAGCAACGAGCTGAACCGCTACTACACCGGCGCCGAAGAAAAACTGCATTCGTTTATCGTCGACAACATGCTGCAGGCTGAATTTTTCACCGAGGCGACCAAGCACACCGTGTTGATGGGCGCTGACTATCAGCGGCGCAAGACCGTGGTGGACTGGACCAGCGGCAGCCTGGCCCCGATCAACGCCTTCGACCCGGTCTATGGCAACTCGGCTATCACCTACTTCAGCCCCACCAGCTACCTGCGGCGCCTGGAACAGACCGGTGTCTACCTGCAAGACCTGATCGAGATGGATAAATGGCGTTTCTCCCTGGGCCTGCGTCAGGACTGGGTGAAAACCTCGGATGAAAACCGCATCGCTGAGTTCGGCCGCCCGCAAGGCACCGAGATCAACGACAAGCGCAGCAAGCTCACTGGCCGCGCCGGGGCGCTGTACCTGTTCGACAACGGCCTGGCGCCGTACGTCAGCTACTCCGAGTCGTTCAACCCCAACTCCTACGCCGACAGCGCCGGCAATCCGCTGCCGCCGACCGATGGCAAGCAATGGGAACTGGGCCTGAAGTATCAGCCACCGGGTACGGATGACCTGTACACCGCCTCGCTGTTCCGCATCGACCAGGAGAACCTGGCGACCAAACTGCCCCAGGAAAACTTCTACCGCGCCGTCGGTGCCGTTCGCTCCCAGGGCCTGGAACTGGAAGCGCATCTGCAGTTGACCGAGCAGTTCAAAGTGCTGGGCAGCTACACCTTCACCGATATCGAGTATTCGAAATCGATGATCAGCACGTTGAGCACCGCCACCGACATCATCGAAAACAAGGGCAACTCACCGACCCAGGCCCCACGCCACATGGCTTCGGTGTGGGCGGACTACAAGTTCGACAGCGGCGCGCTCGATGGCCTGCGACTGGGCGGTGGCGTACGTTATGTCGGCTACAGCTGGGCCGATGCGGAAAACACCATGAAGGTGCCGTCCTATACGTTGTTCGATGCGTCGGTGGGGTATGACCTGGGCAAGGTCGGCTTGAAAGGCGTGGACGTGCGCCTGAACGCCAACAACCTGACCAACGAAACCTACGTCGCCTCCTGCGCCAGCCTGAGCTACTGCTACCTGGGCGAAGAACGCAACGTGGCGGCTACGGTGAGTTACCAGTTCTGACCTGCTTTCGCAGGACTGTGTAGGAGCTGGCGAAGCCTGCGATCTTTTGATCTTTCACTTGGGATTCAAGCGTCAGGGGAAAGATCGCAGCCTCGTTGCACTCGTCAGCTCCTACACAGCTCCTGCAGGCCCGGCGGGAGCTTCCTTGCGCACCACCCCCTCTTCCCGCACAAACCGGTTCGCCCGGCCAAACGTGCCGAAATCATTGAACCGCACCCCCATCTCACGCATCACTTTGTGGGCCACCGGCACCGTCATCTGGCGGATGTAGAACGGCTCTTTGACCACGAAATGATGGACCCCGTGGCTGCTGCCAAAGTTGAAGCAGAACGCCTGCAACGGCCACAGCCACCACGGGTTGAGTACCTGGGTTTGCTGGATGACATTGCCCGCCTCGATGTCGCCGTAGTAATGCATGTTCGAGCTGATGAAATGCAGGCAAAAGGTGCGCAATACATTCGGCCCAATGATCACCACCGCCGCGATGTCGATCACGTGCATCGCTGCCAGCGTAGTCGCCGACCAATCAATCGACGTGCCAAGCAGATGGGCGACAGTGTTGGACCCATGGAAACCGAGAAATACGTACCACGCGCCCCAGTGCAACAGCGCCAGGGGGAAATACACCTTCAGCGTGCGCCTGAGGATGCTGCGCTTGTGCGCCCAGGTCTTGGCCCGCAGCAGGCGAATGAAGGCCGACATCACGTTGTCGCCCACCATCAGCAAGCGCGCCACCCCCCAGGGCTCGCCGTTGGTGATGGCGCGTTCCTCCATGTCGGCCTCGCTGCCGGACACTTTGTGATGATTGAGGTGCAGGTGGCGGCGGATCCACGGGTTGATGGTGCTGGGGCGCGCCAGCCAGACCAGGCCCATCATCAGGTTGTGGGGTACGCGTTGCTTGCGGAAATACATGCTGTGGATCAGGTCGTGTTCCAGCTCGTGGGTCAGTGAGGCGAAAAAAGCGTTGAGTAGCAGGCACGCCCAACCGGCCAGGTAACCGTTGATGTAGAGCAGTGCCGAACCGACCATCCCGGCCAGGGCGAACGCCAGGATGCCCGCGCCCAACGCATCCTGATGCCGCAGGATCGGGTAGCGCTGGCGCAGCTCCTCGCCACGGGCCAGGACCACTTGGCGAATATGGGCGGACCGCTGTTGTGCATTCAATCGCTCGGGGCTTGCGCAAGTGCCGTGCATGGCTTACATCCTCTGTTAGAGATGTGCTCATCCTGCCGGGCGATGCCCCCTAGGGTGGTAGCCGTAAACGCCAACCTGTTGACCGCAAGCGCCAATCACCATGACTGAACCCACCTCCCTCGCCAGTTGGACCCGCGCCCTGCGCAAACAGCTTGATGCGCTGGGCCTGGACAGCCATGCCCTGTGCCTGGAGGCCGGGCTCGATCCGCAATGGATGGACGACCCGAATGCCCGGTATCCGCTCTCGGCCACCACGCGCCTGTGGGAGCTGGCCGTGCAGGCCAGCGGCGATCCGGCGATCGGCCTGCGGGTTTCGCGCTTCGTCAGTCCCACTACGTTCCACGCGCTGGGTTATGCCCTGGTGGCCAGCGGCAGTTTGCGAGAAGTGTTTGAGCGGATCGTGCGTTATCACCCGGTGGTCAGCGATGCGTTGATACTGCAACTGAGCCGCTGCGAAGACCGTTACCGCTTCACTCTCGATGTGCCCCAGGGCCGGGCGACGCCGGCCTTTGAAGCCATCGATGCATTCGCCGCGATTTACGTACGCACGTGTCGCAACCGACTGGGCCGCGATTACGCACCGCTGGCGGTGTACTTGCGGCGCCCGGAACCATCAGACCCTGGCCCCTGGCATAAAGTGTTTCGTTCACCGGTGTATTTCGGCGCCGAGCAAGATTGCCTGGAATTCAACCTCGTCGATTTCGACAGCCACCTGGACGACGCCAACCCGGAGCTGGCTGAACATAACGAGACGGTACTCAAGCGCACCCTCGCCCAACTCCAGCCGCTGACCTGGGAGCGCAAGGTGCGAGCCGCTATCGAGGCCCAACTGCCCGAAGGCGAACCCAGCGCCGAGCGCATCGCCCAGGCCATGCACCTGAGCCTGCGCAGCCTGCAACGGCATTTGGCCGATGAAGGCTGCCGCTTCGACACGCTGCTTAACGAATGCCGGGAAAACCTGGCGCTGCTGCACCTTCGCGACCCGCAATGTTCGCTGAGCGAAGTCGGTTATCTCTTGGGCTTTGCCGACGCCAGCAGCTTCAGCCGTGCGTTCAAGCGCTGGACCGGAATGACGCCAGGGCAGTTTCGTGACGGCTTGCGCTAGGGGTTTGCGCTGGCCGGGCTGGCCCTATCGCGAGCAGGCTCGCTCCCACATTCGATTTATGGCGCACACAAACCCTGTGGGAGCGGGCTTGCTCGCGAAGACGGCAGCACAGTCAACATCACAGCCAACGGGCCCATCGCTTTCGCGAGCAAGCCCGCCCCCACAGATGCCGGGCCGGCCTCAGGCCGCAGTCAACGCCCGCAACCGCTCGATATCCAGAATTTCGATCTCGCCATAACCCAGGTGCACAATGCCCTGGCCCTGCAAGTCCTTGAGGATCTGGTTGGTGGTCTGGCGCGACAGTGAGAGCATCAGCGCGAGTTGCTCCTGGGGCAGTTGCAAGACCCGTCGCGCCGGTTCGATTTCGCCGTAGCCTTCGGCGATCATCAGCAGGCGATGGGCAACACGTACCGGGGCGGGCATCAGGCTCAGGTGTTCGAGATTGATGAAGGTCAGGCGCAGTTTGTGGCTCATCAGCCGCGCAATATCTCGCCAATAGACCGGGTGTTCTTCCAGAAACGCCATCAACGACGCCTGAGGCAAGTGCAACAAGGTGCACTGGCCCACGCCCACCGCGTCATGGGTGCGCGGCTGGCCATCGAACAGGCAGATTTCACCAAACCAGTGGGGCGCTTCCACCACGCTGAGCAGTGCTTCCTTGCCCTGTTCGTTCACTGCGCCGATCCGTACCGCGCCCTCCAATACGGCGTACATCCCGCAGGGCGGGTCACCGCGCTGGAACAGCCGGTGCCCCGGCACCAGGCGGCGCACCCGCGACATTGCCAACAGACTATTCTGTAACTCAGCGGGCAAGTGGCTGTACCAGTGACCGGCCAACAGGTGCGAGTGCCAGGGATGCGTATTCATGGAAACTCCGGGACAAGTGTCGGCTAACTGACAGAACGCCTCGTGGAACCTGGGCATCATGCAGGCATCACCTCAGGAGGAACAACAATGAAAAGCCTCGTTGATCATCTCAGTCAATACGCCGCCTACCACCGCGATCCACGTAACATCGCCACGCACTTCATCGGTATTCCGCTGATTTTCGTCGCCGTAGCTGTGCTGTTGTCACGGCCGGGTTGGCCGGTGGGCGAGCTCCTGGTGTCGCCGGCGCTGCTGGTAGCGGTAGCCAGTGCCTGGTTCTATCTGCGCCTGGAGTTGCGCTTGGGGGTGGTGATGACGGTACTGCTGGCCCTGGCGCTATGGCTGGGCCAGGTGCTCGCCGCGCAAAGCACCTGGGTATGGCTGGGCAGTGGCTTGGGGATGTTCGTGGTGGGCTGGGTGATCCAGTTCGTCGGCCACTATTACGAAGGCCGTAAACCGGCGTTCGTCGATGACCTCACCGGGTTGATTGTCGGACCGCTGTTCGTGGTGGTGGAGGCGGGTTTCCTGCTGGGGCTTCGTGGCGAACTGAAGCGGGCCATTGAAGAGCGCGCCGGGCCCGTGACATTGCGCAACCAGCGCTCGGCCGTCTGAAAAACAATGCAACGCCAGACTCTGTGGGAGCAAGGCTTGCCCGCGATGCAAACACCTCGGTGTAGCTGCTAGACCGAGGCGATGCCATCGCGGGCCAGCCTTGCTCCCACAAGAGTCAGGCCCTACCCCTCAAGTTACAGCGCACCAAACTCGACCCGTATCGTCAGCGCGCCGGTGTTATCTTTCAAGCCAGCTCCATATTGCCCGGTCAGGTCATCGTTGATGCACAGTTGCAGTTCACCCTGCTGGTCGCCCGGAACCTGCGCCAGATCACCCACCAGGAACGGCTTGCCACCATCGCCCACACGACCGATCAAGGCGCCTTCGGCGGCACCGGGCAAGGCATAGCTGCTGTAGTCGATGTGCCTCGACCCGCCCTTTCCGTCGACATTGCCCCCCTGCGGGCTCGCGCACCATAGCCCACTGACGTAGCGAACCACGCGCGGTACCAACCCGTTGATCTGCACTCCAGTGCCCTGCCAGGCGATGTTGGATTGGACCTGCATGGTCACTGCCTTCAGGTCGTTGGCCACGGTGTCCCCGGCCTGGAACGACAGCGCCGCAATCGTCAGGCTGGGGTTCGAGGTGCCCGTGCTGGGGAACACGCCATCACCCACCAGGAACAGGTTCTTGTGGTCCCAACTGCGCTGGTATTTGTCCACCACCGACTTGGCTGGATCATCGCCCATGCGATAGGTACCCATCAGATGTCCGGCGCCCTGGAAGCTGTAATCTTCGCCTTTGTAGTTGAAGGTTCCTTTGCCAATGGGGGCTGTCAGTTCCACGGCGCCGAGCAGGTCCTTGATGATGTGGCTCGCCAGTATCTTCGCCTGCCTGAAACCTTCCTTGGTGTAATCGGACAGGTCGTAGTGGATTTCCGGCCGAAGAATGCCGAGCCCGTCCTTGTAATTATCCGTCGAGGGCACGATGTAGCTATTGGCCTGGTCGGGATGGTCTTCCACCTGTTCCACCAAGAAGCCGATCCGAAACTGGCGGATGAACAGCTCGTTGAGTTTTTTGATCAGTGCCGTGCCGTAAAGCGCCTCAGTGGGCGGCGCCGGTGTCTCTTTCGCTGGCAATGGGTTGGTGCGGCTTGTGTTCGTCCCATCGATAAAATCAGCCACGGTGACGTAAGGATCGCCAACCGGCCAGTTCCAGCCCTCATTGCCGATTTCGATGCGCCATGCCGCTCGCTGGCTGCGGAAAGCACCGTCGCGCAGGCTCTCGATGCCCGCCGTGGACACCGGGCCACGATAGGGGAAAACCGTCTTGCCTTCTGGCATCAGCCCCCACGCCAGGTAAATCGGATGGTCGGACAGACTGCGTCCCACCTGCCCGCTGCTGTTGGCCACACCTTTGGGCCAGTCCGGGGTCTTGGAGTTGAGCAACAATTTAGGGGTTTCGATGGCATGGGCCGCGAGCACGTATCGCTGTCCGATGGCCACGCCGTTTCCCGTCTTCGGTCCCTCGCCAAGCTGATATTGAATGAATTCGACACCGTTGATGTTCTTGTCCGAGCCCACGGTCACTTTGCTGGCTACGGTCCGATACATGACCCGGACCTTGCCGGTGGCCAGGGCCTTGTTCATGGTCACCGTGGCGTCGTACTTGGCCTGAATCGGGCAGATCGGTGTGCAGTTGGTATTGCCGGCACACACCCGGCGCCCGGCGTAAGGTTGGGAGTTACGCCCAGCCGGCGTCGGGCTGACGACCAATGGCAAGCCATCGAAAGACTGCCCTGTCACCGCCGTGACGAAACTGCCGTCGACCAGCGACAGCGGGATGCTGTGCATCGGGAATGAGTAGCCCTCGGGAAAGGTCATGCCCAGATAAGCCTGGTCGGCGACATTGGCCGACACACCGATTTCCGCCTCGGCCCGGCAATAGGCACTTTGCAGATCGTCGTAGCCGATCGGCCAGTCCACCCCGACGCCGTACTTGCTCTTCAGGCGAAAATCGTTCGGTACCATGCGCAGGCACGTCCCCACCCAATGCCAGGTCGTCCCGCCGCCCACCCGTTCATAGGTGCTGTTGAAGGGCAACGGACCTTTCTGCACCAGATAACTGATCGCCGGTTTGTCCCAACCCAGGATCAGATCGGCGATGGTTGCCCGCGGGGCATTTTCCTTGGTCGGATCACGCGGTGTATCCAGGGTCGATACCGGAGGATAGGGTGATTCCGGGGTTTTCAGGGTCGCGGTGTAGAAGCGCTCCAGATACTGCGTACGATTGGCCGGAATCTCCGGGCCCGATTCGAGCACCAGCACATCCACGCCAGCCATGCCCAATTGATAAGCGATGATGCTGCCGGCCAACCCCGCACCAACGATGACCACCTCTGCTTGTTCGGTACTCATGACGAAGCTCCTTGCTGCGTGTTGGCGGGTACCCCGGTGTAATCCTCAAGGCTGGGCGGCGTCGTATTCCAGTAGCCGAAGAACATCTCGCTGTAGCCCATGGGATGAGCCTGGGCGGCTTTCCAGGCCCATCCATTGATATAAGCCTGGTCGGACACCACCGTCTGCTCATCCTTTTTGAAACTCGCCGCGTCATAGGGCTGGTACCAGACGCCCAGCAACCACAGCTTCATGATCGAACGCGCGGCCTTGGCGGTCTGCGTGTCGGCCGGTAGCGCTCCGTCCATCAATACCGCTTGGGCGATCTGATCCGGGGATTGATTGTCCCCCGCCAGGTTGGCGTATTGAGTCAGCAATGTACTGAGCACATCAGGCGTGACTCTTGGCGTGATGAATTCAAGAAACAGCGGTGGCAAACCCACCTGGTCGATCTCCGGCGCCAATCGCTCAGTGGAAATGCCAGTCAGGACCGATGAAAGGCCTACGAAATTCTCCAGATCACTGCTCATGCTTGACTCCTTGTCCAGTCGTGGACTGCGCGCGTTCGAGCAAATAGGTGAAATCCGCGAAGCTGGTGCGCGGGGATTCGGTGACATGGGTCGCCGCATTGCCATGACACGCCATGCAACTGGAAGACCCTTGGGGTACGGTGCCCTGGATGTAGGTTTCCAGCGTGGCGTTGGCCAGGAACAACGGAGCGGGATTGCCTAGCGGGTTGGCGGCTGATATCTGACAGTTGGGCTGTGGTGCCGACGGCCACTGGGTACTGATCAGTTGATAGTTCGCCCAGACGCTCTGCGGATTGACTGTGCGCAACAGGGCCTGATAGGTGGTGTTCAGGGTTTTGGTGGCTTCGGTCAGCGGTATCTCACGCACGATCTGCGAGGGTGTTGCCTTGACCGCCGGATTCCATGGCCGGGGCGGCGGCTGGTTGATGTCGCTTTGGCTGGCAGTGTTGTAGAACAGATAAGGCCCCATTCGTTGGGCCGGGGGCGTGGTCTTTTCGGGTACGTTCTTCACATGTTCAAAAGTCGACCAGACCCATTGCGCTGCGCTGTCGGTCTTGTGAACGATGTGCAGTCCCACCAATCCCACCGGTTCGGACTTGCACGACTCCCCGACAATGGGTCCTTTGCTCGGGTCGCTGTTTCCCGGGGTATAGACCAGCGCATCGACGGTGTGAAAATCCTGCGGGCGATCATTGGCGCCCAGCACTTTCCACGAGGCTTTCACCATCAGCGCACCGACGTCCTGTGTCTTGGTCGAGCCGCAACTGAAAGCCACGGTGTTGGTCGGGTTTGCGGCAAAAAACTGCTGCTGACCTTCGATGCTGTACAGACCATTGTCGACAATTGAATCGAACATCGATCGGTTGACCACGATTTCGTTGCGCGTATAGGCACCGTTCTGATCCACCAACGGGCCACTCTCGAAGGGTTGGATAAACTCATCCAGCACATCGGGCACCTTGCCCATCTGCTGCAACAGGCGACCGGGTTTGAGCGACTTGCACGCCTCGGGCAGCGTCGCCGGCGCGTCCCAGGCCAACGGCGCCTGACCCTTGGCCCGGAAGATCTGGTAGCTCTCTTTCCAGCTTTCCCACACCGTCGCCCCATCCTGCTTGCCGATGGGAGTGCCGGTATTGGGATTGCCGTTGTCCAGCGCAGGCCAGTTCAAGGCAATGAACGTCTGCCATGACAGGTCATCGAAATCGCGCTGAAGGCTGGCCAGAGTGGGATGTTCCTCGGCAACCGTGACATCGAAGGGTATCTGCGGTGACAACGAGGGGGTGGCGCTGACGGATGGGCTCAATAAAACGCTTAGCAAGGCACAGCCAAACGGGCCATGCCGACTGACTTCCATTCTCATGCTTTATCTCCTTGGCATCAGGGCGCCAGGAGATAACACCGGTCCGTCATGAACTCTCACTTGCCTCCTGGCAAGTCAGAGTCTAGGTAGGGATTTAGATGGGAAAAGGTATTGGTGTAGAACCAATCGAAGCAAGGTGGGGCGGGGTTATTCAGATTCTGATCGGCGCGTCAGCGGCACCGTCATCGCGAGCAGGCTCGCTCCCACAGGAGACTGGGGGCTGGGCCGCAGATGTTGTGGCCGACACCGATCCACTTGTGGGAGCGGGCTTGCTCGCGAAAGCGGCGGGTCAGATTGCATCGAGGGTGAATGTGACTACGCCTTCGCGAGCAAGCCCGCTCCCACAGGTTTTTGGGTTGCCCAAAGACTTGTGGTCAAGCCCATTCCACTGTGGGAGCGAGCCTGCTCGCGATGCTTTTGATCTTAAAGGTTCGAGACTTTCTGCCAGACCTTCGGCTTGAAGAACAGCGTCTCGCCCTTCGCCAGGCCCACCAGGCTGTCGTGGTCCTTCACCACTTCAGCTTCGATCAGATCGCTCTGGCCTTCCACCTTCAGGGTCACCCGGGTGGTGGCGCCCAGCGGGCGGATGTCGCGCACTTCGGCGGCGTGGTGCTCCTCCAACTCCGAACGCGACAGCGAGACTTCGTGGGGGCGGAACAGCACATGCCGATCCTCACCCAAGTGCAGGCGGTTCGAGTCGCCGAGGAAGTGATACACAAAGTCGCTGGCGGGGTTTTCGTAGACATCGCCCGGCGAGCCAATCTGCTCGATCACACCCTTGTTCATCACCACGATCCGATCGGCGACTTCCATGGCTTCTTCCTGGTCGTGAGTCACGAACACCGAAGTCAGGTTGATGTCCTCGTGCAACCGCGCCAGCCAGCGCCGCAGTTCCTTGCGAACCTTGGCGTCGAGGGCGCCGAAAGGTTCGTCCAGCAGCAACACCTTGGGCTCCACCGCCAGTGCCCGGGCCAGGGCGATGCGCTGGCGCTGTCCGCCGGAAAGCTGTTCGGGATAGCGGTCGGCAAGCCAGTCCAGTTGCACCATGCCTAACAGTTCGTGGACCTTGGTTGCGATCTGGCTTTCGTTCGGGCGTTGGTTCCTGGGCTTCATGCGCAAGCCGAAGGCGACGTTGTCGAACACGGTCATGTGGCGGAACAAAGCGTAGTGCTGGAACACGAAACCCACGTTGCGATCGCGCACATCGTGGCCAGACACGTCCTCGCCATGGAACACGATGTTGCCTTGGTCCGGGGTTTCAAGGCCGGCGATGATCCGCAGCAACGTGGTCTTGCCGCACCCCGACGGGCCGAGCAGCGCCACCAGCTCACCGCTCTGGATGTCCAGGTTGATGTTGTCCAGAGCCTTGAAGGTGTTGAAATTCTTGCTGACGTTACGGGCTTCGATCGACATGACTTATTCCTCCGCGCTGCTGTTGCGCAGACGGTTGATACGGTTTTCGCTCCACTGCTTGAGCAGCAGGATCAAGAGCGCCAGGATCAGCAACAGGCTCGCCACGGCGAACGCGGCCACGTGGTTGTATTCGTTGTAGAGGATCTCGACGTGCAACGGCAGAGTGTTGGTGACCCCGCGAATGTGCCCGGACACCACCGACACCGCGCCGAACTCACCCATGGCCCGGGCCGTACACAGCACCACGCCATAGATCAGCCCCCACTTGATGTTCGGCACGGTGACATGCCAGAACATTTGCCAGCCGTTGGCGCCCAGCAGGCGCGCGGCTTCCTCTTCCTGGGTGCCCTGCTCCTGCATCAGCGGGATCAGCTCGCGGGCCACGAAAGGCACGGTGACAAAAATTGTCGCCAGTACGATGCCTGGTAGCGCAAACACAATCTGGATGTCGTGATCCGAAAGCCACGGCCCGAACAGCCCCTGGGCGCCGAACATCAGCACGTACACCAGGCCTGCGATCACCGGCGAAACCGAGAACGGCAGGTCGATCAGGGTCACCAGCAAGCTTTTGCCACGAAATGAATATTTGCTCACGCACCATGCGGCGCTGACACCGAACACCAGGTTCAGCGGCACCGAGATCAGCACCGCGATCACCGTGAGCTTGAGCGCCGACAAGGCATCGGGTTCGAAGATTGCGGTGAAGAACGCCCCCAGGCCCAGCTTCAGTCCCTGGGAGACCACGATGAACAGCGGCAGCAGCAGGAACAGCGCAAAAATCAGCCAGCCAAGGCCGAGCAGGACTCGCCGCGAAGCTGCACTGCCACGGCGAGCGGCGTTGGTGGAGGTCGCGTAAATAGACGTTTGGGACATGTCCGTGCCTCCTTATGGGGTTTCGATGCGCCGCTGCAGCAGGTTGATCACCAGCAACAGAAGGAAGGAAACCACCAGCATCAGTACGCCGATGGAGGTGGCGCCGGTGTAGTCGTATTGGTCGAGTTTGACCATGATCAGCAGTGGCAGGATCTCGGTTTTCATCGGCATGTTGCCTGCGATGAAAATCACCGAACCGTACTCACCCACACCACGGGCAAACGCCAGGGCGAAACCGGTCAGCCAGGCCGGCAGCAACGCCGGCACCAGGATGTGACGAACCACTTGCCATGGCTTGGCGCCGAGACAGGCGGCGGCTTCTTCGACTTCACGGGGAATATCGGCCAACACCGGTTGCATCGTGCGCACCACGAACGGCAGCGTTACGAAGGTCAGCGCCAGGGTAATGCCCAGCGGGGTGTAGGCGATCTTGAAACCCAGGTCGGTGGCAAACTGGCCCACCAGACCTGTCGGCGCATACAACGCCGTCAGCGCGATGCCGGCCACGGCGGTAGGCAGGGCGAATGGCAGATCGATCATTGCATCGATGATCTTGCGACCGGGAAAGGTGTAGCGCACCAGCACCCAGGCCAGCAGCGTACCGATCACGCCGTTGATGATCGCCGCGCACAGAGCCGTGCCGAAGCTGAGCTTCAAGGCCGCCAGCACTCGTGGCGCCGAGATGATTGCCCAGAACTGCTCCCAGGTGAGCTGGGCGGCATGCACGAACATTGCCGCCAGCGGTATGAGCACAATCAGACTGAGATACACCAGGGTGTAGCCCAGCGTCAGCCCGAAGCCGGGTATGACCGGTGAGATGCGACGCGACATAAAGGTCCTTGGGTGAACACATGCAACTGTGGCGAGGGGATTTATCCCCGTTGGGGCGCGCAGCGGCCCTAAAATCCGATTGCAGATAACACTTGGGGCTGCTGCGCAGCCTAACGGGGATAAATCCCCTCGCCACAAGTCTGCGTACAGCTTCATTTTTGGCTTGTTTGAGCCTGCTTCAGCTCACTGCGCCTGATAAATCTGATCAAACACGCCGCCATCGTTGAAGAACTTCGGCTGGGCGGTTTTCCAGCCGCCGAAGTCCTTGTCGATGGTCACCAATTCCAGCTCAGGGAACTGCCGGGAATACTTGGCGGCAACGTCTTTGTCCCGCGGGCGATAAAAGTTTTTCGCCGCGATCTCTTGTCCAGCCGGGCTGTACAAGTGTTTGAGGTAGGCTTCGGCGATCTCGGCGTTGCCCTTTTTCCCGGCGTTCTTGTCCACCACTGCCACCGGCGGTTCGGCGAGGATCGACAACGACGGCACGACGATGTCGAACTTGTCCGCGCCACCGTCTTCCTTCAATGCCAGGAAAGCTTCGTTTTCCCAGGCCAGCAGTACGTCGCCCTGACCGTTGTTGACGAAGGTAATGGTCGAACCACGGGCGCCGGTGTCGAGGATCGGCACGTGCTTGAACAGCGCTTGCACGTATTGCTTGGCCTTGGCTTCGTCACCACCGTTAGCTTTGAGGCCATAGGCCCAGGCCGCGAGGAAGTTCCAGCGAGCGCCACCGGAAGTCTTCGGGTTCGGCGTGATGACCGACACGTCCTCCTTGATCAGGTCACCCCAGTCTTTGATGCCCTTGGGATTGCCCTTGCGCACCAGGAACACGATGGTCGAGGTGTACGGCGTGCTCGCTTCGGGAAGACGCTTTTGCCAGTCCACTGGCAAGGACCTGCCCAGCCTGGCGATTTCATCGATGTCGCCGGCCAGGGCCAGGGTCACCACATCGGCCCGCAGACCATCGATCACCGCCCGGCCTTGCTTGCCCGAGCCGCCGTGGGACTGCTGGATCTTCACGGTGTCATCCGGGTGTGCTTTGCTCCAGAAACTGACGAATTCGGCGTTGTAATCCTGATACAGCTCGCGGGTAGGGTCGTAGGACACGTTGAGCAACTCGTAATCCTTGGCAAAAGCGGACCCTGCAAAAACAGCACTGGCCAACACAGCCAAGGCATAACGGCTCAGGGATTCGCGCAAGCGGGTTGCTGGGTCTTGATCGTTAACGCTAGGTAGAGAAGCGCTCATGTTGTTGCTCCTTGAATGCCAGGAAGTGGAGGGCACTGTTTGCGGCGTGGGAGCAATACTAGGTAGGCGCAGATATTCTTAAAAAGAATATTTAAGAATTTTTATATAACCAAATAAACGTTCAATTCCGTCACAAGGGGATTATTTGATGGCGGGCGCGTGCGCCCAATCCAGCTGCTGCGCGGCAACAGGACGCCCGAACCAGTAGCCCTGCCCCATCCCACAGGCGTGTTTCAGCAGGAACGCGGCCTGCTCGCGCTGCTCGATGCCTTCGGCTTGCACTTGCATACCCATGCTGCGGGCCAGGGCGATGATGACCTGGACAATCGCTGCGTCGTCTTCATCCCACGGCAACCCGGCAACAAAGCCCTGATCAATCTTGAGCTTCTGGACGGGCAGGCGTTTGAGTCGCAGCAGCGACGAATAACCGGTACCGAAATCATCGATAGCCAGTCGCACCCCCAATTCCCGCAGACGGTGCATTTGCTCCAGGGCCACTTCCGGATCGTCCATCACCGCGCTTTCGGTCACTTCCAGTTCCAGACAGGCCGGGTCCAGGCCTGAAACGTGCAGTACCCGCGCAACCTGCTCGTACAACTCGCGACGGGCGAACAGCCGACTGGAAACGTTGACCGCGACAAACGATAACGCCACCCCGGCCTCCTGCCATTGACGCATCTGTCGACAGGCCTGCTCCATGACCCAGGCATCGATTTGGGCTATCAGCCCGGTGCGCTCGGCGATGGGAATGAACTCGGCCGGCGAAACCAGCCCGCGCTCGGGATGTTCCCAGCGCACCAAAGCCTCGACACCGATCAAGCGGCTGGTCGCCAGATCGTGTACCGGCTGGTAATGAACCCGCAGCTCCTGCTGCTGGAGCGCGCGTCGCAGTTCGAAAGCGATCTCGACCCGTTGTTGGGCATGAGCGGTGAGTTCTTCGGTATACAAGGCGTAGCCATCGCGCCCGGCACTTTTAGCCTTGAACAGCGCGGAATCTGCATTGCGCAGCAGTTGCCCCGCGCTGAGGGCATCCCCGGGAAACAGGCTGATGCCCACACTGGCATTGATGAACAAGAGCTGGTTTTCGAGACACACCGGCTCTTTGAGGGCATCGATAATGCGCTGAGCCAGAATCGCCGCCTGCCCCGGCTGCGAGCAATTTTCCACCAGCACCGCAAACTCGTCGCCCCCCAGCCGGGCCAAGGTCACGCCCGGCGCAAACAACCCCCGGAATCGCTCGGCCACGCTCTTGAGCAATTGATCGCCAACGTGATGCCCCAGGCTGTCGTTGATGTTCTTGAAGTGGTCCAGGTCCACCAGCAACAAGGCGCAGCCGCGTTTGTGCAACTGCGACGACGCCAGGGCCTGCTCGGCGCGATCGGAAAACAGCAGGCGATTGGGCAGACCGGTCAGCGGATCGTGGTGGGCCAGGTACGCCAGTTCGTGCTCCGAATCCTTGATGGCGCTGATGTCCGAAAACACCGCGACGTAATGGCTCACCTGACCGTTATCGTCGCGAATGACGCGGATCGTCTGCCATTGCGGATAGATCTCACCGTTTTTTCGCCGGTTCCAGATCTCGCCGCTCCACTCGCCAAGGCTGCCCAGGGAGGCAAACATCTCCTGGTAGAAATCCGCCCCGTGACGGCCAGATTTGAACAGGTTGGGCCGCCGGCCCAGCACCTCCTCCCGGGCATACCCTGTAATCGCCATGAAGGCACGATTGACGTGCACGATCAGGCCGTTCGGGTCCGTCACCAACACCCCTTCGCGCGTGCAATCGAAGACGGCGGCGGCCTGGCGCAAACGTTCGCCGTCGGCACGGTGTTCGCCTTTTCCGAAAAGCCGGGATATCCGCACACCCGCCAGGAAAACCAAGCCGGCGCTGACCAAGACCCAGGCATACCCGTTGATCAACTGCCAGCGAAGCTGATCGGCGGATTGATCGAAAAAGCTGCTCAATAAATAACCAACCAGCTGCAGCCAGACGACCGACAGCACGAGATAAAGCAGTGCTCCACGCATGGCGCTACGGTGATAAATGGTCATCAGGTCATCCATGTCCCCACAAAGAGGCGGGAATTATAGAGTAAGAAACATCCTGCCACTGTTATCTGAAAGGCCGACTGGTTTTATCTGTACGGCAGGTGATAATGCAACGGCTGTTTCTATCTTTATCGAGGGCCCTATAGCCTATGTGGTACGAAGGTTTTCTTGGCTTGTCGCCCTGGTCACTGGTGGCAGTCACCCTGCTGATGACCCATGTCACGATCATTGGCGTCACGGTCTATCTGCACCGTTATTCGGCTCATCGCTCCCTGGAGCTCAACGCCGGCCTCAAACATTTCTTCCGCTTCTGGCTGTGGTTGACCACGGCGCAGAACACCCGCGAGTGGACCGCTATCCACCGTAAGCACCACGCCAAATGCGAAACCGTCGATGATCCCCACAGCCCGGTGATCAAAGGCCTGTCCACCGTGCTGCGCAAAGGCGCCGAACTGTATCGCGCCGAAGCGGAAAACCCCGAAACCCTGCGCATCTACGGCAAGAACTGCCCTGATGACTGGATCGAGCGCAACCTTTACAGCCGCTTCCCGATACTGGGCGTGGCGATCATGGGCGTCATCGACCTGCTGCTGTTCGGCACCATCGGCATCACCATCTGGGCCATCCAGATGATGTGGATTCCGGTCTGGGCCGCGGGCGTGGTCAATGGCCTGGGGCATGCCGTGGGCTACCGCAACTTCGAATGCCGCGACGCGGCGACCAACCTGGTGCCCTGGGGCATCCTGATCGGTGGCGAAGAACTGCACAACAATCACCATACCTACCCCAATTCGGCCAAGCTGTCGGTACGCAAATGGGAGTTCGACCTGGGCTGGGCCTGGATCCAGGTATTCAGTTTCCTGCGCCTGGCCAAGGTCCAGCGCGTCGCGCCGATCGCCCACCGTGTCGAGGGCAAGGGGCATCTGGACATGGACACCGCCATGGCGATCCTCAACAACCGTTTCCAGATCATGGCCCAGTACCGCAGGCTGGTCATCGCGCCGCTGGTCAAGCAGGAACTGGAAAAGGTCGATCACTCGGTCCGCCACCAGTTCCACCGGGCCAAACGCCTGTTATCGCGGGAAACCAGCCTGCTGGATGAGCGTCACCACGCGCGCATCCAGAGCATGTTGGAACACAGTCAGGCGTTGAAGGTGATCTACGAAAAACGCCTGGCCTTGCAGCAAATCTGGGCCAAGACCAGCAGCAACGGCCACGACATGCTCGCGGCCATCAAGGAATGGATTCACGAAGCCGAGGCCAGCGGCATCCAGTCCCTGCGCGACTTCGCGGACCAGCTCAAGACCTACTCGCTGCGGCCTGCAACGGCCTGATAAGCAACCCCGCCATCCGGCGCAATGCTGTTCACTTAAAAAGATGGCGCTTCTCCTTGAGTGGGGAAGCGCCGTTTTTTTAGGGCTTTGTGTGCTAGTGTCGAGCTATGACCCATTATTGCCTCACCTCGACTACCACCACCACGACCGCTGAAAGCGGAGCGTGCGAGGTGTCGTGAGCCAATAGCAGACGAACTTCAAAGGCCCGCCAGCGATGGACAGGGCCTTTTTTTACGCCCTTGTGTCGCTGGCTCAAACGCAAGGAGATGCACCCATGTACGCCCTGTTGATACTCGATATCCAAGTCGGGCTTGTTCACGGCCCGGAAAAACCATGGCGCTGCGAAGAGTTGTTGGCAACAGTGAATACCCTGATGGACAAGGCACGCAGCGCTGGCGCTCCGATTTTTCTCGCGCGCCACATCGGGCCCGAGGGATCTCCAATCGGACCAGGCAGCCCGTTGACGATGGTTGCGCAGGAACTGAAGCTTCTGGGTGAAGAGGTGGTATTCGAAAAACGGCGGCCCAACGCCTTCGAAATGACCGACCTGGCGGACAATTTACGGTCTCGCGGGGCTACCGGCGTGGTGATCACTGGCATGAAAACTCAATACTGCGTCGACAGCACCTGCCGTGCGGCTCGTGATCTTGGCTTCGACGCGGTACTTATCGCCGAAGGCCATACCTGTTCAGACACCCCAGTGATGAAAGCCAAGGACATCGTTGCTCATCACAATGCAACGCTTGAAGGGCCGTTCTGCCAACTGGTTCGGGCTGAAGAGTGGAGCTTTCAGCAGAACTGAAGCTAAGGGAATGCACAGGGCTTGCCGGCCACAAGATGCATGGCCGGCACGCTCATGATCATTGCTCGCAACCGATTCACCACCAGGACGCCTCAGCACCCAAGGCGTCACGCAACTGTGCCGCAGTTATGCGGCGCTGCCCCGGATCAAACGTCAGCGCCACGCGCAACGCCGCCCAGCAACGCTTGGGCAAATTGCGCGGCGCCTTGAGTTCGCGCTCCATGCGGGCGTCTCGAGCTTGGGTTGAAGGTAAACGGCGGAACGGGTGTTTGCCGCTCGCCAGCTCATACAGTAAGCAAGCCACCCCATAGGCATCGGCCCCCGCTGACAGCGGTGCGCCGTCAAGCAACTCAGGGGCGGCGTAGCTCGGGGTCCAAGCGTTGAGGCGATCTCGATTCAAGTTTGGTAGGCCCTTCAACGGCCCTTCTTGCGCCAGGCCCAAACCGAAATCGAACAAACGCACCCCGTCCTCGCTGAGCATGACGTTGCTTGGCTTCATGTCCCCGTGCAGCACGCCCCGGCTGTGGGCATACGCCAAGGCGTCGAGCAGCGGCGCGGCGATGGCATGCAGTTCATGCCAGGGCAAACCCAGCGGCCGCTCGCAAAGCAGCTTGTCCAAGGTCAAGCCACGCATCAGTTCCATGGTGATAAACGCCCGTCGATGGTCAGCGTCCACTTCGAAGGTGTAGGGACGCAACACGTTCGGGTGATGCAATCGCCTGCTCAGGGCGAACTCACTGTAGAGCAGCGCGCTCGCGTCAGGTGAACCATCGAATTGCTCACTGAGCATTTTCAACGCAACGTACGGATCGGGGTCACCGTATTGTTCGTGTAGCAGGTCCCGTACGCGATACACGATCCCCATGCCTCCTGCTCCGAGCAGGCGTTCGAGGCGATAGCGGCCTGCGAGCACTTCGGGCATGTCGCTGACACAGCGATCACGCAATGTCGTCGAATGCAGAGCGCTGGAGAAGGCGAAATATGTGTGGTAGCTCCCCTCTTCGTTCACTGGCCAATCACCACCGCCGTCAAGTTGTCCTTCGCAGCGCCACGCAGTGCTTGCTCGAAAAGACACTCCAAGGCAGTGCGAGGTGAAGCCAGGCTCAACGCATCCCCCAGGGCTTGTGCACTTAGATCCTGATACAAGCCGTCACTGCACAACAAAAACGTATCGTGCGGATGAATCTCCAACTCCAGAACCTCCAGGTTCAACTCTTGCGTAGCGCCGACGGCGCGAGTCAACGCCTTCGCTGCCGGGTGGACACGGGCCTCATGAATATCGATGTGTTGCTTGTCAACCAGCTGCTGTTGCAGTGAATGGTCCCTGGATAGCTGATAAAGCCGTCCGTCGCGCCATAGATAACACCGGCTATCGCCTGCCCAAATACACGCTCCACGATTGCCTTCCAGCAACAATGCCACCACGGTGCTGCCCATGATTGCGCAATGATGTCCTGTGACAGTCAGTTCCTGATTCAATCGCCGATTGATCCAGCGCAGGCACTGGCGCACCGCTTTCGAACGCTTGTCGAGGTCTAGGTGCAGCGGCAACTCCGCCAGATTGGCAACAATCAATTGGCTTGCGATATCACCCCGCGCATGACCGCCCATCCCGTCGGCCACCACCCATAGCCCCTGTTGTGGTGATTCGAGAAAGGCATCCTCGTTCCGTACCCGAACCTTGCCAAGGTCTGTACGTGCGGCGCTGCGCCATCGATCCGCAGCCTGCATCAAAGCCGCACCGGCATTCGAAAAGTGCGCAGCACACTCGTGTCGAAAGGGTTGGGGGTGCGTTGGCTCGTTAACAGATAATTGGCTCGCAAGCCGCCCAGGTCTGCCTTGAGCACGCGCACGTCGCGCCCGGTCATGTACTCGGTTTGCATCAGGTCAAACAAACGAAAAAGCGACCATGGCCCCGTATTTTTCTCGATACCCACCCCTCGCCCGACCATTTTTTCCAACACCAGGACGGTTCGCCCATCCTGGGCATCACTTGGCCAGGAGAATGTCACAGGCAAGATCGGACCATGACGGTACTCAAGCGTCTTGTCGCCAAAACGGAATTCGGCCCGACTCACAGCCGGATCCAGCGTGTACGGCTCAAGTTTGAACTGCACCTGCGGCTCGGTCGGATTTTCGGCAAAAAAACTCCGGCGGATGGTGTTCGCCGCCGTCATCTGGTCAAGATAGGCCTTGGACACCGGCAAGCTTTGGCCGTCGATGCTGCGCAGGCGATAGTGCCCAGGATGACCGCTGACGAAGGGCCGCATGTAACTCTCGAAGAATCGATCGATAACGCCCTGATCCTTGAAGAACTCTCGGAAGTCGTTGACCGCCACGTCACTGGCACTGTGAGCGCTGAACGGATATCGCTTATTGATTGCCTTGCCGTAAAAGTTGTAAATCTCGCTCTGGTAGCGCTGGTTCAGGTAACGGTAGGAATCATTGAGCACCAAGCGCCAGCTGTCCTCGGCCAGAACGTAAAACCATTGGCTGACCGGACGCGGCAAACGAGCCGAGGCGCTGCGCAGGTTGCTCAGTGCATCACGCTGACCGCCCATGCGCCGCTTGGCCCATTCGAACGCAGCCTGCTCCGGTGCACCAACACGGACAAGGTTGGCCAGTTGTAACTGCACTTCGTCGAGCGCCAGCAAGGCCTGAGTCAACTCAGGCATCGGACTATCATCTAGATCCAGCAGACGGTGCAGTGGTTCGAAACGCCGTCGCAATGATTTTTGCGCGGTGTCCGGCAAATTTTCGGCCAAGGAGCCAGCCGTTTTCTCGGTCATGGCAACGATGTGTGTCACGGCACTCCCACCGCTTCCGACCGCAGGCTTCACATCATCGATACGCTCTGCAACGCTCAGGATTTGCGTGTGCTCACGCACTTGCACCAGCATCCGCAGGATCGGCGAGTGAGCCGAGGTCAATCCGGCCAGTTGCTCGGCCCTTTCCCCCATATCGCTGATCGATTGTAGGGTAACCCGGCCAACTGCTTCGCTCCACTGGTCGGCATAGTCGCTGAAGTACAGTTGCTCCACTTCGATCATCAGACGCCGCATGTCCATGCCGCTAAGACCAGTACCCTCGCCCAGTACCCAATTGTCCCGCAGCAACTCCGTGACCAGAGTTGCACCCTGAACTGAAAAGTATCGCTCGTACCCCTGGCGGGTGTAGAACCCCGGGATCACATGATCAGTGCCTGCCAACAACGTACCCTGTGGTCCCAAATGTTGACTGAGACGGTATTGCGGCAGGTGACTGGCCTGTTCTCGGAGCATTCGGTAAACGACGTTCGCCAGGGACTCACTGCGCAGAGTCTCCCGGGCACTGGCCACCAGCGACTCATCAAGCAAATAGGTGAACGGCTGGTCAAGCAGACGCTGAAAGTGAGCATTCAAGCCATCCTGCACCGCCGTATTGCCGGCGTAACGCAGCGACCAGTCGCTGGCAAGCCGATCCTTTAGCCACGCAGTGTCGCGACGCTCCTGCAGGTTAAGCATCAAGTACGCGCGCAAGCTATTGAGCAAATGTTCGCGACTATTCAAATTGCCGCGGATATGCGCCTCAAGCATCTGGGCGACCCGAGGCAGCAGGTGAGCTTGTAATTCACGCTCGTAAGCCCCGACTACCGTTGGATTACTCGCTTGGCCCTGGTACAGACCGACGCGCTCGTACAACGGTACCTCCCCGTCATGGGGGAAAACCCGCGTGGCCTCGTAACGGATATCAAGGGACTTGAGCATCGTGTCATCACCGGCCACCAGGGTCGAGCGCTGTTGATCCCAACGTTGCGCCAACGTACGCAAGCTCTCCAGACGCTCATGGTTGGCCGAAAAACCATTCGCCCACAACAACCCGCCCCCCCCAAGGACCGCCAGCGCTCCCAGGTACAAAACACGCTGGCCCCAATGAATACGTCTGCCTTCGCGCTGATCGAGGCCGGCGAGGTCGGCCTCCGGGAAAATCACCTTTCTGAGCAAATGTTGGACAAATCGCGAACGTCCTCCAGGTGCCACAGACGTACTGCGTAGACTGGCATCGCCCTGGACGACCGAGCCCCTGCCAAAGGCTGGCGGGGAGGCACACGTCAGGTAGAACCCGCGTAACTGGCAGACATCACCGATGAAGGCCAGTTCGACCAGCAGACGCAAGCTGGCACCGATATGCCCCAGTTGATGGGGAAAATCAAGGATCTGGCTACGGCGTCGAGTGTCGCGTTCCTGATGCATGCGCATGAGCACCTGGCCGTTGAGGCGATTCAGCAACGCCTCGAATTCGGCTTGCAACACCGCGACATCGTTACCGCGCTGGTCCTGGTTGAAACTCGCGCCCAACACCTGGTCGCTCTCCTCGCGAGTTAGCGAATCGAAGAACTCGTTGAAGCCAGGCACGCTGTCCGCTTTGCTAAGGACCAGATAAATCGGCACATTAACGTGCAGCCTACGTTGCACCTCCTGCAAGCGGCCACGAATCTGGCAGGCCAGCGTAGCGACCTCATCCTCACGCGCCAGCAGCAGGACGTCGATGGGCACAACCATCAGCAGGCCATTCAAGGGCCGATAGCGGCGACGTCTGCGCAGCAGCTCCAGCAAAGCCACCCAGGCGCTGGCGTCGGCATCGGAATCCTCCTGGCTCAAGTAGCGCCCGGGCGTGTCTACCAGCACGGCGTGCTTGGTAAAGTACCAGTCGCAACTGCGGGTGGCCGATACATCAGTCATCGGCTTTTGCTCATGCCTGTTGAGGGGGAATTCCAGACCCGAGCGATCCAGCAGGCTAGTCTTGCCACCAGCGGACGGCCCCATCAGCAAATACCAAGGCAGTTCGTTTCGCCAGCGCCCGCCACGACCAGAATAAAAAAGTGAGGTTTTCAGCGTTCTTAACGCCTGCTTGAAGCGCGAGCGCAGTTCGCGTTGCTCATCGTCAATGCGGGTCTGGCGCCGAATGGCGTCCCGGTCGCTGATGACCTCCTTGGTTCTCAGGGTCGCGCCGGTTCGCCCATTAACGAAAACCATGCCCAGCCCCCAACCCAGTAGCAAGATGCTGATCGACAACAGCCGTGTCGTGGGGGTCGACCAAAACTTGTAATCATTGACCGCCAGCAGCGGTCCGACGAACCAGACCAACAACCCCGCACAAAATACCAGCAGCAACGTCCAGACCCAGGTTCGACGCACACAAGCACCGGCTTTTCGGAAAAACGATTTCATGAGACGTCCCTGTTTAAGGTCGCGGCTGAGCGGTGACCGGCTCAAGCGATTGATAAGGTTGCAGTACGCTTTCGCGATGTTCGTCCAGTACCCAGGCGAAGCTCCAATACATCACCCCCAGACATACCAGGGTGAAGGCCACCACAGTCCAGGCCGGGACAATGCGCATCGGAGTGCGAGGTACACCATCGAGGCCTTCCCAGTGGGGTGACAGTTCACGAGGGGTGTCACCTCGGGCCTGACGGATCATTTGGTAAAGCGCGTCACGGATACCTTCGAGCTCAAGAACTCCGCGGGCCTGAACCCGATACTTGCCTTCGAAACCCAGGGAGAGGCACAAGTACAGCAGCTCAAGCATCGGCAGATGCTTGATGGGATTTTTCGACAGGCGATCGAGCAACTGGAAGACTTTCTCTCCGCCGAATGTCTCGTTGTGAAAGGTACTGAGTAGACTGATTTGCGACCAACCGCTCCCATGACCCCACGACGTGGTAGCTACCGCTTCATCAATCACTGTACACAGCACGTAACGGGCGGCGACCAACTGGCTGCTTTCAACACCACCTTGCAAGGCCCGGGCTTCGAACTGTTCCAAGCCCCAGGTCAGTTCCCTTTTGAGCGTTTGCAGATCTTCTCGATCACGTCCGTGTTTGAGCCGCACCACTTGCGACAGCAACCCGGATGCCGCCGCCACCAGTGGATTGAGGCTGACATTCAATGTCCGGGACGGCGACAGGTGAGCGGCGTAGACCATTCGATCTTGCAACTGTTCGATACGTGGCGGTGGTGTAGCGTCGGTCAATGGCCCGGAGCCGGGGCGTTGACCATGATGATCGAGCAGAACCGTTGTTTCGTCCTGAGGATTTTCCTTATCCATTTCGTTCAGTTCCTGATGGCCCAGAAATTCAGTTCAAGGTCGGCAAATTCCCCGGAAACATGGAAAGCAAAGCCCGCAGAGTGCTTGAGTTGAGCCAGGTCTTCGGGACTGGGCTCGAGGATGAAATAGGTTTTGTTGGCATGAAACGCAATCTGCCGCGGCGCCACGGGCAAAGGCCGGATCTTGATGCCAGGCAGATGCAGGTTGACCAACTGGCGAATGCGTTCCACCGGACCGACCTTCAGGTGCGAAGGCAAGCGATGGCGCAAAGCTTCGCCGTCGCAGTTGGCACTTGCCGCCAATACGAACGAAGCCGAGTCCAGTAACGAAAGATCCGGTATCGGCGAGACCATGATCCCGTACTGACGCACCTGCAATTGCAGCTCGATAGCATGCTGCTCAAGCACCATCGACAGCATCTGGCGGATCGCTTGCATCAGGCTTCGAAAGCACGCGCCCTGATCATTGTGCTGGTAGCGGTTGTTGAGCGGCGGGCGCTTGTTGTCACTGGAGAAAGTCGCCAAATCACCCAACAGAACCAATAGCGCGCGGTATAGCGTTTCGGGATGCGCCTGTTCCAGCTCCAGATAATGACGCAACAACAGTTCGGTGCGGTTGATCACCTGCAGCATCATGAAATCACCGACTTGTGCGCCCCCCGTCTTGCCATTGGTACCAACACGATCAGCAAGACTGTCACCCCGATGAGCAAGCATGCCGACGACTTCCTTGAGGCATGACAGCAGATAACTGGATGACCGAGCCTGGATAAACGTTGGAACAAAGTCTGGATTGAGCTTGATCACTCCATCGGACGTCGCGTCGAGTACCTCACAGAGCTTGAGCCTCACAAACGCTTGGTCGCTTTGCTGCTCGCCCAACAGCAGGCGCAAGTCCGCGCGACCACAACTGATCACGCTTGCGTTAGCATCTCCCGCATTGGAGTCGGTGACCCGCGATTCATAGGTCGTGAAGCGGGCCAACACATCAGACTGTTCTGGGCGGCGGGCCTCTATGTGATTGCCGGTCACCAGCGGCAGCGCTAGGTAGATCGACATGTTGCGGGTATTGGACGGCACCTCCAAGATCAGCGGTTCGGCGTTGCCACCCAACTCGAACAAGCTGCCGTCCGGCAGGACCCCCGAAGCGTGGCTGACCACCAGCTGGCCCATGCCAAGAAACTGAGCATCGATTTCCAGCGCCAGAAAACCCCATGCATAACTGGCCAACAAGCGGGTGCGGACCTTCAACTGGTGATCGAAGTAACGATCGTTGTGCTGCAAATGCTGCGGACGCAGCAGCATGCCTTCCTGCCAGATGACTTTATCGTGATTCATCGGTCATCTACCTTGGCTGTTTTTTCAAGGGTGCTGGCGATACCTTCCTGATCGAGAGTCAGGTTCACTTCGGTCACGTGCGCCGCGGCGAGTGGTAGCGTGTAGCGCCATCGGGTTCGCGGCAGGTCGCGGTACGCTGCCAGCACGCCGACATAATGACCGCCCCCCACGATGCCGAGCCTGAGTTCGATGGTTTCACCCGGACGCAGCTCCAGTTCTTCGCTGGAAACCAGATCGGGCGATAGGGTTTCCCTGGCGCGCTCGTACAGACTGAAGAAATCCGCACTCTCGAAAGCCACCGGATGCTTGAGTTCAAACAACCGCACCACCACCGGCGACGGTCGCCCGTTGAGGTCCGGATTGAGTTGATCAGTGGCAGTCAGCGTGAGGTTGAGTTTGGTTATCGTCGAAAATGGCGATAGAAAGGCGCATCCGGCCAACAGCACCGTAGTGACAAGCACTGTCAAACTTCGGAGAAAAAACATCATGCAGCGAGACATATCCATCATCCGTGGCGATCGTTGTGCAGAGTGGAAATTAAACGAATCTGTTCTTCATAAGCCTGGGCAAAGTCGCGAGCCAACAGACGCTCGGTCCACTCATCGTCCTGGCACAGGGACTGGTGATAGCGGCCGTAAGCCCTCCAGTAGCGGCCCGAGGTATTGACCAGTGGCTTGTCACCCAGCTCCAGACGAAGAATCAATTGCCGGGGTGAAAAATGTTCGAGCGTCGCACGCAAGGTCGCGCGACTGGCACTGAGCAAGGCCACGTGATGGGCCTGTAGATCGCGAAATCCTCGAGCGACGGCTTGTTCGGCCGACAGCTGACCAGGCTTATCCGACCGCAACAGCATCTGCAGCGCGTGATGGCTGTCGTCGGCAAACTTCAACGGGTTCTTCTGCTCGCCCTCGGCGACGGTGTGGGCCAGACGCAGTTCGTTTTTCAACTCCGAACGGATCCGCAGACTCCGCTGCAAACCCTTGACGCTTTGCTTGAGCAGCAGAGCAGCATTGATCGCCAAGGCTTCGCGGGCCTCTCCGTCCAGGCTATTGAGATCCATGCCCAGCGCGCTGCCGAAACGCTCCCAGAAACTATCGTTTGAGGGTTCCAACGCGCCGGACGGTGGGGCCGTGACCGGCTCAGGTGTGGTCACGGCGTCGACCAGTTCCGGCAGCAGCAGGCTTTCCATATCGATACGAGCGTAGTCCGAACGCCCCAGGGTGTCGGACGGGACCGCTGCGGGGTTTATCAGATTATCGATATCAGAAAACAGGTGCTCTCGTTGATCCATGGCCTTCAGCGGGTCTAGATCCAAAAACATGTCGTCAGGGATCAGACTGCCGGCCGGTACCGCACGCTGGGGTTCAGCACGGCTGCTCGCAGGGCCGGAAATCAACCGGGCCCGAATTTCGAAATCGCCCAGGACGTAGGCTTTGCCGTCCTTGATACGTACCGGCTCGTCCTTGGGCAGCCGCACACCACTTTCACTGTCGGTCACGCCGTTGCCACTGATGTCGGTGAGAAAAAACACACCTTCATGGAAACTGATCTGTGCATGACGCTTGGACAGAAATCGCTGCCGGTCGGGAATAACCCAGTCGCAGCCCTCGCCCCGCCCGATCACGCCGCCGGCCGGTCCGAAAGTCTTCTGGCACAACTGCACCGCGACAAACTGCCTGGCGTTCAATACTTCGAAAACAAGTTCCATTGATGAGCTCCTTGTGGTCATTTGCCGCGATTGACCGCCTGCGGATCGCCCAGTGGGCGATAACTGCTGTCATTGAATTTGTAATTGCCGCTGCAACCGCCGAGGCCAAGTAACACCGCCAGGGTCAGCAGGACGGTTTGCCGGGAATAGACAGACATGGAAAAAAATCTCCAGAAGTGAAAGGAGCAGACAGGGATAGGCAGGAGTGAACAAGAGCGAGGGTCATTCATCGAAGTCCCTGCGACAGATCTTCAGGCGCCCAAGGCGATACAGCAGTGTGCGCAGCGGCAAACCGAGTTCGCGGGCGGAAAGCGTCTGGTTACCGGCGTTTTTGCGAAGGCAATCGATCAGCAACTTACGTTCGATTTGCCTCATCCGTTCACGCAAACTTAAGTGGCTTTGGTCTGGAGGAGTTTCGATGTGCAAAGCAAAATGCTCGACCAATAGTTCTGCGCCCTCACACAGCAGCACGGCTCTTTCCACCATGGCTTTGAGTTCACGGATATTTCCGGGAAAACCATATGCAGCCAAGTGGCCCAGCGCCGCGTCGGACCAGCGCACCGGATCTCGTCGCAAGAACGTGCAAGCCTTGTCGGCGAAATGCCGCGCCAGCTCTAGGATGTCTCCGTCGCGCTGACGCAACGCCGGCAACTGGATCGGAAACTGAGCAAGGCGGTAGTACAGGTCCTCGCGGAACTTGCCCTCCTCCATCAACTGTTTCAGGTTGCGATGCGTAGCGGCGATGATGCGCACGTCAATTGTGTGGGTGTCGTTGGACCCCAGCGGACGGACCTCTCCCTCCTGCAACACCCGCAGTAGCTTGGCCTGAAGGGACAACGGCATGTCACCAATTTCATCGAGCAGCAGAGTGCCTCCGTTGGCCGCATCGAACAGCCCTGGGCGGTCCCGATCTGCCCCGGTGAAAGCACCTTTGCGATAGCCGAACAGCTCGCTCTCCAGCAAATGTTCGGGAACTGCCGCGCAGTTCTGGACGATAAACGCCTTGGAGCGCCGCCCACCGCAATCGTGGATCGCCCGAGCCACCACCTCCTTGCCTGTACCGGTCTCACCACACAGCAGGACGGTGTAAGGGCTGTGCAGGACTTTGCTGATCAATGACCAGGTCTGGCGCATTGCCGCGCTGTTGCCGACCAGCCCATAGCCACCTGCGCCGGGCAATTTTGTGGGGACGGGCCGGGTTGGACGGGACACACGCTGTAACTGATGCATCCGGTTTAGGGCGAACACCCCAAGGTCCCCCAGAGGCTCGGCAAACCCATGCAGGTCCATGTGCCGATCGCTAGCGCACAACAACAGACCTTCTACGGTTTCCTGCTGAGTGACGAGAGGCACGCAGAGCAGCGACTGCCACGGAACTGCCCGCGTCGGCAGAAAACTGATTTTGTGCAGACTGCCACTCAATGTGCCAAGACACACCACGCGATTCTGATCCAAGGCGAACTGCAACAGTTGCTCATCGCTGTAATCGGTAGGAAGGCTGCTGCGCTCACGAAACTGCAGTTGGCCTTCCAGGCATTCGGTGTGCATTTCCAGGCGAGAGTGAGTAGCGTCAAACACGTACAACTGCGCCAATTCGCAGCCACTGAGACTCGCCACACCCAGGATGAAATCGGCCGACAATGCAGCATCATCCACCGCCCGCGACAGGCGGGAAAACTGCGCCAGAAGGGCTTCAGCGCAGGCCAGCGGTTGCGCAATCTGCTTGAACATCGTGCCCATCAAGTGAACTCGCAAATTACGCTTGCTTCACCGGTGAGCGTGGCGTGTACGTGTCGCAATTGTTCACCATTCGCCATGGCCGCGAGCAAGCGGTCGGCAACCAGCGGCATTAGTTGTCGGTCAAGCAAATGGTCAATCAGCCGCGCGCCACTGTCGCTGCGGGTACAGCGCTCGACGAATTGATCAACGACGCGCTCGCAATAGCTGAACCTCAGTTGCCGACGAAGCAGCCTCTCCCCCAAGCGATCCAGTTTGATTTCCACCAGCTCGCGCAATACCGGCCCGCTCACCGGGTAGTACGGCACCACACACATGCGCGAAAGCAGTGCCGGTTTGAAATGTTTACTGAGTATCGGGCGAATGGTTGCTTCGAGGTGCTCGACACTCGGTTGCACGCCGTTTTCGCATAGCTCACTGATGAGTTCGCTGGCCAGGTTTGACGTCAGCAGAATCAGGGTGTTACGAAAATCGATCTCTCGCCCTTCCCCGTCATTTGCCAGACCTTTGTCGAATATCTGGTAGAACAGGTTCAGCACATCCGGGTCGGCTTTTTCGACCTCATCAAGCAACAGCACGGAGTAGGGCTTTTGCCGCACCGCCTCCGTAAGCATGCCGCCCTCGCCAAAACCGACATAACCCGGTGGCGCGCCGATCAGCCGCGAGACGGTATGTTTATCCTGGAACTCTGCCATATTGAGCGTGGTAATGAAGCGACTGCCGCCATACAGCAGGTCGGCCATGGCCAGCGCTGTTTCAGTCTTTCCGACCCCGCTCGGTCCCACCAGCAGAAACACGCCCACCGGGGCATCGGATTTGTTCAGACCAGCAGCGGCGGCGCGCATTGCGCGATCAAGTGCCTGCACGGCCTGCTCCTGACCGCGAATGCGAGCGCGCAAGTCAGCAGAAAAACTGGCGACTCTCGCGTTGTGCTCCCTTGCCAGTTGCGCCAGCGGAATCCCCGTCCAGGCGCTGATTACCTCGGCCACCAGTCGCGGGCAAACCTCGAAACTGACTAGGCGCTCTTGAACCTGCGCAGCCATCAACGCACTGTGGGTCTCGTGCAACAACGCTTCCAGGGGTTCGACTCTCAGCGCTTGATCCAACGCCGCTGAGCGCGTACTGGCCAATTGTTGACGCAACGACAGCAGGCGTTCGGCCAGCGTTCGTTGCTCCGTCCAGCGAGCTTCCAGCACCTGACACTCGTCTTGAATTACAATCAGACGTGTCTCTAGGGCCGCCAGTTGCGGAATATCAATCGACAGGCCAGCCTCTGCGTCACGTCGCAACGCCTGGCGCTGCTGCTCGCCTTCGGCCAATTCACCCCGCAATCGCTCAAGGCTTTGCGGTGCAGTAGCCAAGCTGATACGCACTCGAGCGCAGGCAGTGTCCAACACATCGACAGCCTTGTCCGGCAGTTGACGACCGGCCAGATAGCGGGCCGACAAGTGTGCTGCAGCGACCACCGCATCATCTCGCAGGTAGATACCGTGACTGGCCTCATAAACCCTAGCCAGCCCCCGCAAAATCGTCACTGCGTCACCGACGGTAGGTTCGTTCACTCGCACGGGTTGGAAACGCCGGGCCAGAGCCGGATCTTTCTCAAAATATTTTTTGTATTCAGTCCAGGTGGTAGCCGCTATGGTGCAAAGCTCACCTCGCGCCAGGGCTGGCTTGAGCAGGTTGGCCGCATCGGAGCCGCCGGCGTTACCGCCCGCGCCGATCAGCGTATGAGCCTCGTCGATGAACAAGACGATAGGCTTAGGTGAAGTTTTGATCCCGTCGATCACACCTTTGAGGCGTCGCTCAAATTCGCCTTTGATGCTGGCTCCGGCCTGCAGCAACCCCATATCCAACGACAGCACTTCAACGGCTTCGAGTACAGACGGCACTTCCCCGCCGACAATGCGCAAGGCCAGCCCTTCGACAATGGCAGTCTTGCCCACTCCCGCTTCGCCGACCACGATCGGATTGTTCTTGCGGCGACGAACTAGGATATCGATCATTTGCCTGATCTCGTCATCCCGGCAAAGCACCGGGTCGAGATGGCCGTCACGTGCCTGCTGGGTCAGGTTATGAGTGAAGCGCTGCAGCAGGGAATCGTCTGGTGCGATCAATTGATTCGCACTCGGTTGGGCTCCTCGCGACAAGAGCAGCGCCTTTATGCGCCCAGTGTTCATCCGAGCGAGAAATGCCTGATAAGGGCTGTCTGCGTAACGATCCGGATTGCGCAGCAATGCCAGGATCAAAGCGGCTTGCCCGACCTGGCATTGCCCAAGCTCGAGATCGGCCACTCGCAATGCATCTTGTAGCCATTGCACCAACTCAGGTGCGAATACCGGATTATCCGAAGCGCCGTGTTCAATCCGCGGTTGCAGGGCGGCGCTCAGTTCGCTGGCGCTTATCCGGGCATCCAGCAAGGCATGCGTGAGCAGACCCTGCGGGTGCTCCAGCAATCCCAGCAACAGATCTTCCACCAGGACTTTATTGGCGCCACGAGACACGCAGCGCTCGGCAGAACGCTCCAAGTCCCTGCGCGTATCGGCGTCCAACGCCTGAATGAGTTGCTGTAGATCTACGTTGATCATGTCATCCATTCCAAATGAATTTTACTGCCCAGGGTCACTACACCATCGGCGTGTTCTTGCCCCATCCAGCTGGTCCAGCCGAGGCGACAGGTATTCCCTTCACCGATACGCAGTTCACGTATCTCTCGTTGGCGCAGGACCAGACGGATGTCATATTCAAGGGGGGCACGCAGGGTGAAACGCACCAGTGAGCACAACGGCTGATAACCGACTCCAATGGGCAGAAATTCATGGAAACGTTGCCAATCCAGTTCGTGGATATGGATCCGGAACTTGCCGCTGCGATCACGAACCTGCTCTCCCAGGACCAGGTCTGCGCTCAGCAGGCTATTGGAGCTTCCAAGGCGATTGCGTTGCTCATCCGGGATGTCCACACAGCGTTCAACACACTGCTCGATGTTCATCTCGGCGTGCTTGAAGTAGTAACGCAGTACGGCTTCGATCAACGCCGCCGAATGAACCCGCAGACTCAGCAGACCCAGATACGGCAACAAGCGGTTCCAGTTCAGTTGAGTGGACTTGCGGATTTCTTCGCCGCCCAAGCCGATCAGCGCAAATAATTGCTCGGAAAATGGATCGTCGGCACCGCTCAAAAAACTGGCGCAATAGCGGTATTTACGCCAAATCGGCAGCATCAGCCGATGCAGTCGATGATGAAACAGATCAAGGAACTGGCGTGTCGGATTGCCGTTCCCGTCCTCTCCGAGGGCCTGCTCACCATAGAACGCCGGTAGCGGCGAGCCTGTGCCCACCAAACCGATCAGATTCAGACACAAACGAGCCCGTACCTGCCCATGCTCCTCAAAAAACTCCACACGATCGATATCACTCGCAGGGAATGCCAGGCTTGGATTCGCCTGAAACTCCAGACGCTCGTAGAGTTCCTCATCGTTCAAGAACGGGCAGAACTCACGCAGCCGATCAATGACCAGCAGCACGGCCTGAAACAACGAGTACTCACGTATCCCTTGCGTCAGCGCGCTTAGAGAAGCGGCTGCTGACCCATGCGGGGTGTCCATTGATACACCTCTCCCTGAGTGCTGCTCACCCGCAGTTCGTGGTACGAATTGAGGCTGGCGTATAGCGAGAAAAACTCGTTAAGGACCGAGGCGAAAACGAACAAATCGCCTTCGCCGATATACCCTTGTGGATCGATGGTCAGCTCTGTGCGCAAGCCACGAACAGGCAACCCCCGATGCAGGCGATCGACGTGCTGATGTCTGATCGATTTGAGTCCGTCCAGCAGACGCCTGCTGACCTTCTCCGTCTGCTCGTCGTAATAACGCGGGAAATCGTAGGTTTCGAGAATCACCTTGAGGGCGTTCACGTCCGCCAACGACAGATAGTTGAGTGACATGTTGCTGACCAACTTCCAGAGGAAGTCGCGGTTGAGCGGAGGGGCAAAACTCGGAGTGACCGGGCTGATGTTGCGAAAGCTCAGCGATTCAGGGCTGCCTTCACCGGGTTGGTCGATGTCACCCAGACGCAGTTGCTGCGGCAGGTTTCGATTGGTGCACATCAGCTCGATCGACAGGGTCTCATGAGGCTCAGCGTGCCGAACATCAAAGCCCAGGCAGGTGTCCAGGCCGCCGTGCAGCAAGGACAGACGCTGACGGACGCTGTAATAGGGCCGGTGATGGGGCGCTTCGAAGCTTGAGTCGTGTTCAAACGACTCGAACGGCACATAGGGCTGATAACCCAAACCGCCGGGGTTCCAGCCGATGACACTTTCGACAGAAAACACACCGCAGTGCTCCCGGTCATAACTGGCCGGCAGAAGCAGGTACTCATCCTGTTTGCCATCCAGACGGATCGGCTGCGCATCATGGGTGAACAGATTGACGATAGGTGTGCAATAAAGCTTCACGTTATCCAGCGTCGGACGCAGCCGCTGGACACCGCACTTGCCAATATCGAAGCGCAGATCCAGGCCGCGCATCTGCTTGAGGGTCTCTTGCGGTAACGCGCTGAGAACGTCCAGCCCATGGACATCGACGAATAGGAACTTGTCCTGAAAGGCAAAATATTCCTGCAGGTAACGATAGCCGCGAAAGGTATTAAGCGGATAGGGAATCAGGGCCTCTTCTTCGGCAAACCCTACTGGCTGGACACGGTCGGCACCGATCCTGAAGGTTAGGGGCGAGCCATCTCCAATGTTCAAGGGCATGCCAGCGCCATTCAGCGGGATCAGCTCGATGCTTTTGAGGTTGCGCAACAAGTTGAGATAGAGCATCTGGCTGATATAACGCTCACCGGCGAGGTGCAGTCGCAGACTGCTCAGTTGCAACTCACCCAAATGCCCCTCGCACCCCATCTCCAGACGCAGGCTCAATAGCGAACCATCGCCCTGCATCGAGTAGCTCAACCCGGTAAGGTCCAGCGACAGCACTTCGGTCGGGTAACACGTACGGAAACGGCAGCGTACCTCCTGGATCGGCTTGCTCTCGACCGACGTGTCACGCTCCACCCGAATGGCAGGGCCGGATCGCTGGAGCGGATCGAACTGCAATATGCTGAACCCCGGTAAGGGCCGCATGTAGTTTGGCCACAACAGGTGCATCAGCGAATGGCTCAGTTCCGGCAGTTCGTCATCGAGCTTCTGGCGCAAGCGCCCTGTCAGAAAGGCGAACCCTTCCAACAACCGCTCCACGTCCGGGTCACGCCCGGCGTGCCCCAGGAATGGCGCCAATGCCGGGTTGCGCTCAGCAAAACGCCTGCCCAGTTGGCGAAGTGCGGTCAGCTCGCTCTGGTAGTAATGGTTGAACGACATCGATAGCTATCCTTGGCTGACCTTGATTTGGCCGCGACCGTCCAGGCACGCGGTAAAACTCACTTGCTGCTTGCCACCGTCCATAACCAGCAAAGCGTCGATATTGAAGGACAGCCGAAGCTGATCAGCGCTACTTGGCACTGACGCAACACAAACACTACTGAGACGTGGCTCGTAGGACTCGATGAGCGCCTTGATCGCCGTACGGGCTTGGCTCCGGGCATCGTGAGGACTCAAGCGCATGTCATTGAGATCCGGCATTCCATAATCGGGAGACGTCCGCACGCTACCCACACGGGTGCTGAGCATCTTGGCCAGATGTGCAGCCACAGAAGCCATAGCGCAGACATCGCGACTCAAACCTGAACGTTTTTCAGCATCGCCGTTCAAGCGCTCGAAAAGACTGCCATATCCAGCCATAGACGACGCCCGCTTATGCCTTATCCAACTTGCCAACCAACGAGAGGGTGAAATCGGCCCCCATATATTTAAAGTGCGGGCGCACGTTCAAGCTGACGCGATACCAGCCCGGCTCGCCGTCCACATCGCTGACAGTGATCTGGGCAGCACGCAGTGGACGACGACCACGAACCTCGGCGCTTGGGTTTTCCTGGTCGGCGACGTACTGGCGGATCCACTTGTTCAATTCCAGCTCAAGGTCGGTGCGCTCTTTCCACGAACCGAGTTGCTCCCGCTGCAACACTTTCAAGTAGTGAGCCAAGCGGTTGACGATCATCATGTACGGTAGTTGGGTGCCAAGCTTGTAGTTGAGCTCTGCATGCTTGTCCTCGGCGCTGATCCCAAAGTACTTGGGCTTCTGCACGGAGCTGGCGGAGAAGAATGCGGCGTTATCACTCCCTTTGCGCATGGTCAGGGAAATGAAGCCCTCCTCCGCCAACTCGTATTCGCGGCGGTCGGAAACCAGCACCTCGGTGGGAATCTTGGTTTCAATTTCGCCCATGCTTTCGAAGTGGTGCAGCGGCAGATCCTCGACCGCCCCTCCACTTTGAGGACCCACGATGTTCGGGCACCAGCGGAATTTGGCAAAACTGTCGGTCAGGCGAGTGCCGAATGCGTACGCAGTGTTACCCCACAGGTAGTGCTCGTGGCTATTGGTTACGGTCTCCTTGTACACAAATGACTTGACCGGGTTTTCTTCCGGGTCATATGGATTGCGCAACAGGAAGCGCGGCACGGTCAGGCCGATGTAACGAGCGTCTTCCGACTGGCGGAAGCTCTGCCACTTAGCGAATTGCGGACCTTCAAAGTGGTCTTTCAGATCCTTCAGGTCCGGCAAGCCGGAGAAGCTTTCCAGACCGAAGAACCTTGGGCCGGCGGCGGCAATGAACGGCGCATGGGACATGCTAGCGACGCTGGACACGTGCTGCATCAACTTCACATCTGGTGAGCTCGGGGACATGTAGTAGTTGGCGATGATTGCGCCCACCGGCTGGCCACCGAACTGGCCGTATTCCGCAGTATAGATGTGCTTGTACAACCCCGACTGCATCACCTCCGGCGAATCTTCGAAATCGTCCAACAGATCATTCTTGGAAACGTTGAGGATCTCGATTTTGATGTTTTCACGGAAGTTGGTGCGCTCGACCAGCAACTGCAAACCGCGCCACGCCGACTCCAGCGCCTGAAACGCCGGGTGATGAAGAATCTCGTCCATCTGCTGGCTTAGCTTGGCATCGATCTCGGCGATCATGCGGTCAACCATGACTTTCTTGACCGGCTCGCCACTGTTTTGCGGCTTGAGTAGTTCTTCGATGAACGCCGACACACCACGCTTGGCTATGTCGTAGGCTTCGTCATCCGGGGTCAGGCGGGTTTCGGCGATGATACTGTCGAGAATGCTGTATCCGCCGTATTCACTGTTCTTTTGCTGCGCTGCTCGGGTGTTCATAGTGGAGGCTTCCTTGACTGATAGGGACTCAGGATTGCTTGGCTTCGGCGCTCAGGCCCAGCTCACCCAGTACACGTGCACGCGATTCGTCGTCGGCGAGTACGCCTTCAATGGCTTTGCGGAACGCAGGTGCGTTGCCCAGGGGGCCTTTGAGGGCCATCAGCGCGTCGCGCAACTCCATCAGCCTCCGCAGCTCAGGCACTTGATCGACTAGGTTGGCTGGGTTGAAGTCCTTCATCGAATTGACGCGCAGATGCATGGACAGCTCTTCTGTCCCACTCTCGGTCTGCAAACGATTTGGCACGCTCAGCGTCAGGCTCAACTCTTGTTTAGCCAGCACCTCGTCGAAGGTCATCTTGTCGATACTGATCGGTTTGCGATCCTCAACCTTGCGTTCGTCCTTGCGGCGGGTGTAGTCACCGATTGCCAACAACTTCAGCGGCAACTCGATCTCTTCCTGAGCTCCGCCGGTAGCGGGTTTGAAGGTGACGTTGATGCGTTCCTTTGGGGCAACCGAGCCTTCTTTGGCCATGACTTTCTCCTAACGATTGAGGCCTAGGGCCTATTCAATGACCCGTTCGAGGTCGAGGTGACACAACCTGCGGTAGGTCTCTTCCTTGCGCTCGCGCACTGCATGGTTTTGGGGCAGCAGCTCACAGCAGTTGTGCAACAGATGCAGCACCTGCAACACGAGATCGGGCTCCCAGGCATTCAAGTCCGAGTTCTGCAGCGTCTGATCGAGGGCTTCAAGCTGGACCTTGGCAAGTTCGTATTTCCTGGCCGAGAAACACAAACGAGCCATCGCAAAACGCCAGCAGAACCGCTCGCGCGCACCGTGAGCGTTCTGCATACCTTGTTTGAGCATCTGGATGGCGGGTTTCAGGCCCCCCTGACGCAGGACCAACTGAGCCTCCTCCAGAGCCAGCTCCCAAAGCATCTGATTGCGGGTGACATCAGCTTTGGGCTGGAGGGTGTGGTTTTGTAGATGAGGCATGACCTGGGCAGCAATCCAGGCTCGGGTAGCCGGATCGGCGAACGGCGCGCCGTCATGCCAACGAAGATCGATAATCCCCGCTAGCCGTTGAATGAACAATGCGAATTGGATTTCCACTTCACGCATGGCCAGCTCAGCGTTCAAGCCTTGCAGGCACTCCCATGCGAGTCGCTGGCCGTCGAACCAAAACGGGGACTTCGCCAGGCTACCTTCAATCTCCAACAACAGATCCGCAAAATGGCCTTGTTGGAGATTGTCCTGATAACTTTTGAGTTTGTCCGTAGGCAGCCCGCGTAGAGACGTAATCTGCTCAGCGTTGCGCTCGGGTAAAGCGTCGATGGGCAGCCAAATCAGCGTGCGATTCAGACGAAGAGCGCGAACGTCGGTCGCTTTCTGTTTGAGCCACCAGGTGCACAACATACGAGCGCCTTCCTGCTGCACTCGTAGGGCCTTCTGGGCCTCTTTTTCGTTCTCTATCACGACACCGACTGCGAGCAACTGTGTTGCCGCTTGCTCCACCTTAACCGCTACATCCCCAACCACGCCGGATTGTGGTCGATTGTCAGAAACGCGCCGGATCATATTTCTAAGTCGCCGACACAGCGGCAACAACAACGGTGCTTCATCGCCCAAGTGAGCGGTGCAAGCGGCGTCAAGGCCTTCCAGTTGCTCCACCAGATGTCGGAACAACGTCAGTTGGTCCCCAATCGCGATGTCATCCACCATCACCTGCTCCAGGCGAGACACCAACCAATTGATGCTCGCAGCGCGGGTTCGGGCCTTGGCCGGGTAGATCTCGGTCCAATGGTTTTTACACAGGTATTGCAGGACACAAAGGCCGGCAAGCAACCCCTGTAGAGATTCACGCTGATACAACGCCCATGTCAGCCAGGCGGCTACGCGCAGATCCTTCGACTGGGTTCGCAACAGGGCTTCACTGTGTTCAAGTACTTTCAGCCAATCGACCTGACCGCCTTGATGCATCGACTGGGATTTACCCAGCTCGCTTTCCAACGCTTCGTATTCATTAGAAAAACGCACGTCCGCACCGGCGAAACTCTCTGCAGACACAGGAGACTCGGCGAGAGCCAGATAATGGGCGGGCAGTTTTCCGGAATACGGCATTCACGTCTCGATTCAGGGAATTCAGTTAGGGAGGTAAAGTAGTTAGGGCAGCATGGTTATTTAAGATCAGCATTCGATTTCACTTCTAGGATTTTCACCCAATACAATCGAGCCCCTCCAACACAAACTCTTACATCGTTCTCCAATCACTCGAATGCCGCAAAGAATGCCAAAATACGGAACACAAAAAAGTAGGAATTTTCTCCTTTCGCAAGAGAATAAGAACAAATCGAACGATCGGAATTTTCCTCCTCCACCACCACATTTGCCTACGAAAACATGCCGCCCAGTCAACTTTTAAGTTACTTCAAATAGTTTCTGGACGCCGATGCATTTATCTCGAAGAAATTTCCTACAACCTTTTCTTTTTTTAAGCTTCAGACCTTGTCGGGCATCAGGGGCTGCTTCAATGAAACAAGGAGCCGAAGCCATTACCCAAGGATGAACTGATGCACTCCACTACTGAGTTATCCAATTTTCACCTCTCGATCCCTGACCTCGACCATGATCTACAGGTCTTGGCCTTCAATGGTTATGAAGCCGTTAGTACGGCTTATTCTTTCGATATTGACCTCGTCAGCGAGCGAAAGAATATGGACCTTGAACATTTATTAAATAAACGAGCGTTTCTTGCATTAAACAAACAGGGTCGCGGTGTACATGGACTAATTTATCGCGTTGTACAAAGTGAGTTCGGGGAGCGCCTGGCTCATTACACGATCAGGTTGGTTCCGCGACTGGCTTATTTGCAGCACCGTACTAATCAACGGATTTTCCAACACATAAATGTCCCGCAAATCATCTCGTCAATCTTAAAAGAACATGGCATTCTCGCGGACGCTCATAGCTTCCAATTAAACTCCAACTATCCGCCACGTGATTACTGCGTGCAGTACCACGAGTCTGACTTACACTTCATTGAGCGTCTGTGTCACGAAGAAGGCTTGCATTATCACTTCCAGCACAGTGCATCGGACCATCGTTTGGTATTTGGCGATGATCAAACGGTGTTTCGCCGGCTGGAACGGTCCATTGTGTATAGGCACGAAAGGGACCTGGTTAACGACGAACCGGTCATCCAGCGTTTTGATCTTCGATTGGAGATACGACCCAGCAGGGTCACTCGTCGTAATTACGATTTCAGGAAGGCGGCATTTCCTTTGGAGAACGGCTGTCATCCAGACAGCGACAGCATCTGGCCAGACTTGGAAGACTACGATTACCCCGCCGATTTTGCTCAGGACAAACGCGGTAGGTTACTGAGTCGGCGAGCCTTGGAACGGCATCGTGCCGACTACCGCCAGGCTGAAGGTAAAAGTAATCAACCGGAGCTGGCGACGGGACACTTCCTGGCATTGAACGGGCACCCTCGCCAGGAATGGAATGATCTTTGGCTGCTGACCGAAGTGCATCATCAAGGCAGGCAACCGCAAGTGTTGGAAGAAAACCTCACCTACACCCCCTCCGCGAATGAAGGCGACTTCTATCAGGGTTACCGCAATCGTTTCATTGCCACACCTTGGGATGCAACCTACCGTTCGCAGCGGGTTCATCAGAAACCACACATATCGGGCAGCCAGACCGCCATAGTCACTGGTCCTGAAGGCGAAGACATCCATTGCGACCCCTATGGTCGCGTCAAGGTCAAGTTTTTCTGGGATCGCGCAGGTCATCTCAATGACCGTAGCAGTTGTTGGTTACGAGTTGCGTCCAGTTGGGCCGGCAACGGCTACGGAGGTGTCACGATTCCAAGGGTGGGCATGGAGGTGCTGGTGACCTTTATGGAGGGCGACCCCGACAAGCCTTTGATCAGTGGATGCCTGACCAACAGCGTCAACCCTTTGCCCTACCCGCTGCCTGCACACAAGACCCGCACGGTGTTTCGCTCTCGCAGCTCGCCAGGCAACAAGGGCTTCAATGAGTTGCATCTGGAAGACCGCGTGGGTCAGGAGCTGATCTCCCTGCATGCCCAGCGCGATATGGAGCAGAAGGTTGAGAACGACAGTCGTCTGGAGGTTGGCAACGAACGACGAGAGATTATCAAGGGCAACAGCACCACGGTACTGCAAGCCGGCGAGCATCGAACGACGGCTGCCGATCGCGTAAACCTGATTGGAGGCAACGATTATCTGCGTGTCGCCAACCGGCACACGAGCGTTGAACAAACACTGGTCGTTGAGGCCGGACAGCAAGTCCATATCAAGGCAGGCGCCCATGTGGTTCTCCAGGCAGGCGCAACCCTCAGTTTGAATGCCGGTGGCCAACATCTGGTGATCGACCACAGCGGTATCCATAGCAGCAGTGAAATCCAGATCGGTGGATCACCACTGTCCGGTGCCACCGCCCCGTCATTCAAGCCCGGATTAGCACCCTCCCTGGCAACGTTACCGGATCAGCTCCCGCTGCTTGCGCCTACTCAACGCGCCCTGATGGCGACCAGTAAAGCCTTGGGGTCCGACTTTTGCCCTATCTGCGAGGCCTGCCGGGAGCGTATCTGCCCAATGGAAGCCGCTGCATGACTCATTCGCGCCCTTATCAATGGTTACTCACACACCAGAATCTCGGCCACAGTTTATGTCTCGTTCTGGACTCCGAAAATGAGCGCCAGATACGCCAGACGTTGCTAAAGAACAGCCGTCCTCACCAGTACCTCAGTGTCTATGGGCAAACGTTGGTCGCAGATCTCTTTGATGCGGGGCCGTTTGTCTTCACCGTCGATCCCGGCGACAAAAATATCAACGAGTTACTCATGCGCCCGGACAGTGACTGGGGGTGGTTTGCCAGCGTTCCCAAAGGGCACATGCCCATGTTTGTGGAACACTGGCGTAAACGGTTGATCATCGGAGATCGCCCGCATCAGGCACTGTATCGCTTTCAGGACAATCGAGTACTGGCCAAGGCGCTCAGGCATCTGCCCGTTGAAGCCTACCCGGGCTATCTCGGGCCGGCGATCAGCGTGTGCTATTGGCAGGGCGCCAGTTGGGAATGCACGGATAACCCGGCGCCGGGCACTACTGCGGTGCCTGATTTTCCTCTTTGGCTACAGCTACCACTTGCTCAACAGCAAGCGATGAAAACTCGCCTGATCAATGCCCATCGCTTTTTGTTGGCCGAACATCTCCAGGCCTACGCTCAGCTCGCCGAGCAACAGGATCCGCAGACATGGTTGCGCGCCACGCTTGAACAAGCCGAGGAATGGAATTGGCTGGCGCCCGACCCTCTGGCGTTTTTGCTCACCCATCGCCTGCAAGCACCCACCCAGGAGCTGGCGCCGCACTGGCAAGCGCGCCCAGGTGAAAATCCCGATGAACACTTTGAACGAGTGCGCTTGGCGGCGCAGGTTTGGCAAGGAGGTGCGCCGCAATGAACGATCACCTGCGGATGATGAACCTTGGCCTATGCCTGGCGATAACGGCCGGTTGCGCCCAGGAACAGGTGAATACCTTCATCTTTACCGCTGACTTGCCGCCCGACTTTGCCTACGTTGCGGTGGTGTACTACTCCCCCGCCAGGGGTGAGAGCTGCACCGTCGAGAAAAGGGACAACAAAGCCCCCGTGTTTAACAGAGAGTGGCGAAAGGAATACATACCTGACTCCCGGATCACTATTCGAACCACCCGTAAGGGCTGTCCGCTGGTGATCAATCGCATCAAACTCACAATCAACTCCGCCTATGGCAAAGGCTGGAGCGATATGAGCCATGACACAGCCAACGTCGTTATTCGCGATGAGCTGGAAGACACATACAAGGGCACTTTCAACCCAGCGGGAGAAAGCCTCTTTTATGGTCAGTGCCAATGGTTTTTCCGTACCTCAGGAAAGCCGCGCCTTCTCAGAAAAATCCTCGATTGTAAAAAAACCAACCCACTCGGCGAATCTGGACACGGGCATCCTTTCGCCGCGTACACCCTCGAACAGCTACCAGGCAAGACCGTGAAGATGAAAATTTCCCTGGCGCCGGAGGAGGAACCCTACTTCACCGGTAAATGGGTGAAGTTCAAGAGCGGATATAAACGCTGTATGGGCCAGGGCTTTGAAGATCAACATGCTTTTTGTCACGGCAATTTTAAAGACTTCAGCACATTCCAACTACCCGACGGCCGTATCTGCTCCGTCTACCCTGGATGCATCGAATAAGGAAAGGATTCAATGGCAGTTTTAGATAAGGAAATGATGTCTTCGTTAGGTGGAAGAATGGTCTCTTGCCCCCGACAAGACCAGTGGACCACTTTTCAACTCACTGACGAGTTCGGTTCAGGCGAACCGTATGCGGGACTGGCCTATACAGCGATTGATGCCGAAGGGCTTGAATATCACGGCCGGCTAGGCATTGATGGGGCGGGGAAAGTGGCTAACCATTGTGCAGGGCCCATTGCCCTTGCGTTTACTGATCTTTATCAAGGCAACGACGCAGGGTACAACCAGCTGATTAGCAGGAAGCATTACCCCCTAAAAATCACCGAACTGCAAGTTCGCGCCGAACAAACACGCTTCCTGAACAGCAACGCCGCCCGCACCCGAGAAAAACCCGCGCAAACCGGCACCGATGAATTTTTCCAGGTGGAAGTGCGCCATCTGGTCCAACATGTCACGCATCTACCGCCAGAGGTGAACCGTCATTACCCCCTCGGTCCGGGCCCCGCAAGACTCATGGGCAAACATGGCAAGTTCGGTGTTGCCTTGATGCCCCAAAGGCACACCGTGCTGGAGGTACGCCCACTGCGGGCGTTGCGGCCCATGCTGTCCACCGCTCCCGAGTTCTGCGCGCTCAACTTATACCAACTGGCGCTCATGTCGACCCTGACCTATTGTCCCTTCGGCCAGACACCTGACAAATCGCCGATAGAAACACCGGTAAGTTTCACCCAACAGCCGAGCGTGGGTAATTGGTTCGCGGATGCATTGGCTAAATTCGAAGAGATCTGGAAGCTCTATCCAGAGCAAACAGAACCTGACTTCTACCCTCTGTACGAGGACGTGCCCTACTCCAAGCGCCTGGAGATCGTTCCGTTCGACCCAACTCTTTACGCGGCCAACGATCCAGAGTCAGGTGAACATCAGGAACATCCCGCCAACATTCATTTTTTCGACGACACCGACAAGCAAGACAGCACGGACACTCAAGCCTTCATCACCCACAACGACGAATTGATCCTGATTGCAGTGCGTGGAACCCAGCAATTCGCCGACGGCCTGCGCGACGCCGATGCGCTCCAAGTGCCTTTTGAAGAAGGTGCCGGCCAGGTGCATCAAGGTTTCTATAGAGCCGCCAAACACGCCGCGACCTTCGTAACGAGCTATCTGGACAGATTCTACGCAGGGCAAAAACTGCTGATCTGCGGCCACAGCCTAGGAGGCGCAGTGGCGTTATTGCTTTGTGAGATGCTGCGTCGTAGACATGAAAGCTACAACCTCCAGCTCTATACCTACGGCGCACCCCGTGCCGCTGATTCCACGTTCATAAAAAACGCCGAGCCTCTGGTGCACTATCGCATGGTCAACCACAACGACCCGGTACCCAGTTTGCCAGGCAGTTGGATGAACACCAGAGTAGGTATATATGGCGCCGGCACGGCACTGATGTTCACCAACGTGCCGCTCGGCCTGTCGGTGTTTGTGGCGGGCATAACCAACTGGACGGGCGAGGCCTACGAACACCACGGTGTCTTGCAACATTTCTTGCCGGTGGAACTCGGTCGCCGGGAGAAATCCTCGATTCTTTGGACCCCCAGTTGCGACACCATTACTCAACACGCCGCCTGCGAAATAGCCCTTCACCATAAGCGCGGCTTGCCGGATCGTGCTTCATTCCTGTCTCAACTCTTCGACGTTAGAAACCATTTCATGGTCCCCAGCTATATCCCCGCTTGTTGGGCTACCTTGCGCCGCTGGCAGCAAGCACAGGCTACTGGAGACACCTTAGTGACAAAGCTCGAATATGAATGGGTAAGTAGTGCACTGGAACGGATTACCCAGCAGTTACGTGAAGAAAACCGTAACCTGGCGGCACGATCGGCACCAAATAGGCGTAGCGAGAAACCCGTTAATGTTGCACTTGCCCGCGAGATCGAGAAGATACACACCACACGCGCTCGTCTAGCCACACTGCGTACCGCGTCGGTCAACGAAAAAGACGTTTATGGAAGCTTGTCAGGGCAACCCGAACGATTGGCGCAAAGTTTAGCCCGGTGGCACGAACATCCACAGAACAGCGTCGCCGTGCAACTGGCCATGGCTCCGAGTGAGGAGATCGATATCGAATTAATCAGAGGTGCTCACGGGTACTCCGTCGGTAAGCATTACCCGCTGGACGTTGATTCGATCATTTGACCCAAGCGTTCTGGCTCGCGTCGCGGACACCGAGTGTCCGCGGGGTTGCAGCATCACTTCCTAGCCCGAGCTGTAACACAGCTGAAAAAAAATATATCAATATGCCACTATAGTCCTGCCCGATGCTGCCGACACAGGCAGCATCGTTTTTAAATCATAAGGACTTGATGCATGTCTTTTCACACCTTCCGCACCCTCGCTGCACTGACGTTACTCGCCTGCCTCACGCTCACCGGCTGCGCCCACGTTCAACCTCCCGTACCGCTGGACCATCAGTTCTGGGATGCCAAGGAGCCAACCATCGGTGTGGCAATTACCGTAGTGCCCGAGCCTGTGCTGGCGCTGACCGGCAATCAGGGCCTTCTGGATTTGGCTATCAACAAGGGCGTTAACAGTTCGCTCAGCGACAATGTCGAGAAATGGCAAGTCAACGACCTCAACACGCTGCCGGATGCCATTGTCGCCAAGTTGCAGGCCAAGGGTTACAAGGCCAAGCGTATCGACGAGCCGGTGGACCTGAAGGTCTATAAGGAAGTCAGTTTCCGCGAAGGCTACACGGTCCGCGACCTGACGCCGCTGAAGGCGACTTACGGGGTGGATCGCCTGTTGTTGGTCAACATTCTGGCTACCGGCGCCACTCGCAGCTATTACAGCGTCGTGCCGACCAGCGTGCCGATGGCGCAGGTGGGCGGGCAAGGCATGGTGGTTGATCTGGCCGACAACAAGCTGCTGTGGTTCAAACCTTTTGCCGTCGTGCAGGCCGCTCAGGGTGAGTGGGACGAGCCTAACTACGCCAATTTGACCAACGCGTTCTACCAGGCGATGGATACCAGCCGCCAGCAAATGATCACCCCGTTCGAACAATGAAACGGGCGCTGATCGCGGCCGGCACGCTGGCCCTGCTGGTGCTGGCCGGTTGTGCGCAAAAGCCTGCGCCGCCGGCCGGTTTCAAGTCGCAAGATGCGGTGACCTACGTCCAGGCCCATGGGCTCAAAGTGGATGTACAACTGCCGCCGGCCTTTGTGGGGGCCAGCACTGTGGTCGACGCCAAGGCCGCGCAGCAGGCCGCGTCGTCGAGCCATAATCTGATCGCCAGTTCCGGCAACACTGCCGGGCTTGCCGGTTTGCTGGTCGCCAGCCTGATCAATACTCAGATGGGCAGCGGCAGCTTGCAGCGGGATGCGGAAACCGCCGCCGCCAAGGAGTCGCGCCCGCTGGCCGACCTGTTGGCTGGCGTGCCGTTGCAGGAACGTCTGCAACAGCGTTTCCAGCAGGCGTCGCTGGCGGCCGGCCTCAAGCAGGGAGCGGGGCCCGTAACCGCGCGCCTGCTGGTCGAACCTAAACTGATGCTCACTCCTGATCGCGGTAGTTTCGTGCTGATCAATCAGGTGCAGGTTCAGGATATTGCGGGTTCGGCGCTGTACCGCATGCGCATTGAAGTCACCAGCCAGCCGATTCGGCGCTGCGGCAAACGCTGCATCGACGATGGCAGCCTGGATCTGACGCAAGTCACGGCGGTGCTGGACGAGTGCATCGATGAGTCGATGCGCGTGCTGACCACTGACCTGATGCTGCCGACCCCACCGCCAGCCGCCCAGGAAACCTTGCGTTATGTGCTCGATGGTCAGCGCGTGGTCGAACGCGGATATCAATTGGCCCACAACGGCAGTTACTGGCGTTATCGCAACCTCTACGGCGCGGTGAAATCAGTGCCGGTGCCGTTCGAGGATGCGCTGACAGAGGCGCAGTTGCAGAAGGTATACGGGCGTTAATCTGGGCTGCGCCGCCGAGCGGGGATAAATCCCCTCGCCACAACCAACAGCCGGCCATCGCGAGCAGGCTCGCTCCCACATTGGCGGTTTGGGGCCTTCAACGTTCGGGACATGCGCAACAAAAAAGGGCATCCGACTCAATCGGCATGCCCTTTTTTTCTACCGTTGCCCCCTAACCGGGGAACCCGCGGCGATTATGGATTGACGCTGTCCTTCAACATTTTGCCCGGCTTGAAGGCGACCGTGTTGCTGGCCTTGATTTTCACCGGCTCACCGGTCTGTGGGTTTTTGCCGGTACGCGCGCCGCGGTGGCGCTGCAGGAAGGTGCCGAAGCCGACCAGGGTGACGCTGTCTTTGCGGTGCAGGGCGCCGGTGATTTCTTCGAGAACGGCGTTGAGGACGCGGTTGGCTTGCTCTTTAGTGAGGTCGGCCTTTTCCGCGATGGCGGCGGCGAGTTCTGGTTTACGCATGAATGAAGCCCCTTTTGACGGTTTTTTTGTTGTTATGTCTGGGCTGTACTCATGGGAACAGCCCCTAAGGCGCCGCAGGCTCTACTCTGCGGCAGACGGGAGTGAGGATGGCACGGGGCCGCAGGCGACGCCAGTGTCAGGGTGGCCTTTGTCGCGCCGAAAGCAGGGTATTTGCGACAGAAGGACTGGCATTTACGCCAGCAGCGCTGGAAGCTCTTTGTTCAGCGCCAGTTTTTCCATCACCGCCGCGCCTGTCAGGGCATAGCCCAGCAGATTGCCGTGGGCGTCGCGGCACAGGGCCTTGATGTCACTGCCCTGCCCTTCGACACTCCACACGCCTTCGCTGCCCCGTGGCGGTGGCGAAACCACCAGTGGGCACACCGGGGTTTTCACGGTAATCGGCATGGCACCGTAGCGCACGGCGGTCGGGTTGCCGGCCAGGGTTTGGGCCAGGGCGCGAGCGCAGCTCATCAGCGGCATGACGTACAGCAGGTTCAGGCCGTCGACTTCGGCGCAGTCGCCCAGGGCGTAGATGTTGGCGTGGGAGGTTTTCAGGTGGCGGTCGACCACCACGCCGCGATTGACCACCAGGCCGGCAGCGGCGGCTAGGTCGATGCGGGGGCGCAGGCCGATGGCCGAGACCACCAGGTCGCAGGCGATCACCTGGCCGTCGGACAGATGCGCCTCCAGCCCGTCGGCCACCCGTTGCAGGCGATTGAGCACCGGCCCCAGGTGGAAACGCGCGCCGAGGCTTTCCAGCCCGGCCTGTACCGCAGCGGCGGCGGCAGGGTGCAGCAGGGTCGGCATGACTTGCTCGCACGGCGCGACCAGCTCCACTTCGTAACCGCCCAGGATCAGGTCGTTGGCGAATTCGCAGCCGATCAGCCCGGCACCGAGCAAGAGCACCCGGCGCTTGCCGGCGGCCGCTGCGCGAAAGCGTGCGTAGTCTTCCAGATCGTTAATGGGGAAGATCAGGTCCGAGGCATCACCCTGCACCGGCACGCGCACGGTTTCTGCGCCCCAGGCCAGGATCAGGTCGCGGTAGTTCACCGTTTCTTCGCCGATCCACAAGCGTTTGTGGCCTGGATCGATGCCGCTGATACGGGTGTGGGTGCGCACTTCGGCGTTCAGTTGCTCGGCCATGGCGCCCGGCTCGGCCATGCTCAGGCCGTCGGCGTCTTTGTTTTTACCAAAGCCTGTGGAGAGCATCGGCTTGGAGTAGGAGCGGCCGTCATCGGCGCTGATCAGCAGCAGCGGGGTTTCGCTGTCGAGTTTGCGAAACTCCCGGGCCAGGTTGTAACCGGCAAGGCCCGTACCGACGATGACGACAGGTGCACTCATGTTGCTCTCCATGTAGCTCTCCATGCAGGAAACGATCAGATAGCGATCATTTCGAAATCCGATTTACCCACGCCGCAGTCCGGGCAGAGCCAGTCTTCGGGTACGTCTTGCCAGGCAGTGCCGGGCGCGATGCCATCATCCGGCCAACCAAGGGCTTCATCGTAGATCAGGCCGCAGACAATACATTGCCACTTTTTCATTCAGGTACTTCCTCAGGTGTCGGCATTTGCCGGTATGGTTGGGTCGATGTAAAGCTGCCCCTTCCGGCTCAGGGCGTTTTGTACTGATCGGTCGCGATAGATGCAAGCATGATCGACGCTAAGACCGCCCCGCTGAATCAAATTCGCCACCCGACATGGTAAGCTCGCGGCCTCATTTGCTGCCATTCAAGACCTCTGTGCCGCATACAAATTCGATATTTCCTACACTCCAATGGTTGCCCCAGCCCCTGCTGTCGCCTCGCCCTGACGCCTGTGTGCTCGACTGGCTGTTCGACGAAGGGTCCCTGACCCAGCGCCTGACGCGGCTGTCGGATGAGCGTTTCAGCGTGACGCCGCTGTTCGAAGGTTGGCAGCCCTTGCGTGCCGACGAATGTGCCGCGCTGGATCTGGCCGAGGGCAGCGAAGGCTGGGTACGCGAGGTGTATCTGCGCGGCCATGGCGAGGCCTGGGTGTTTGCCCGCAGTGTGGCGGCGCGTAGCGCCTTGCAGGGCGACGGTTTGCAGATGGACGAACTGGGCAGTCGTTCCCTGGGCGAGTTGCTGTTTTGCGACCAGGCGTTCCAGCGCCGGGCCATCGAGGTTTGCCATTACCCCGAGCAATGGTTGCCGGCTGAGGTGCGCGCCCGTGAATTGTGGGGCCGCCGTTCGCGTTTTGATCGCGGAACGTTGAGTGTGCTGGTGGCGGAAATTTTTCTGCCGCGCCTGTGGACCGTCGCCCGCGCCTATTCGGAGAACTGCTGATGTACGTGCAACTGCTCAAATCCTTGAACCGCCTGAACCCGCGGGCGTGGGACTTCGTGCAACTGACGCGCCTGGACAAGCCCATCGGCATTTATCTGCTGTTATGGCCGACGTTATGGGCCTTGTGGATTGCCGGCGAAGGTTCGCCGTCCCTCGCCAACATCGTGATTTTCGTGCTTGGCGTGATACTGACCCGCGCCGGTGGTTGTGTGATCAACGACTGGGCCGACCGCAAGGTGGACGGCCACGTCAAACGCACCGAACAGCGCCCGCTGGTGAGCGGCAAGATCAGTTCGAAAGAGGCGCTGGTGTTCTTCGCGGTGCTGATGAGCGTGAGCTTCCTGCTGGTGCTGTGCACCAATGCACCGACCATTTTGCTGTCCCTCGGCGGGCTGGCGCTGGCGTTCAGTTATCCGTTCATGAAGCGCTACACCTACTATCCGCAAGTGGTGCTAGGGGCCGCGTTTTCCTGGGGCATGCCGATGGCGTTCACCGCCGAAACCGGTCATTTGCCGGCGGCGGCCTGGCTGCTGTACATCGCCAACCTGTTGTGGACGGTGGGCTACGACACTTATTACGCGATGACTGACCGGGACGATGACCTGAGGATCGGCGTCAAGTCCACGGCCATTCTGTTTGGCGATGCCGACCGGGTGATCATCCTGACGCTGCAGGGCCTGGCCCTGGGTTGCCTGCTGCTGGCCGGATCAAAATTCCAGCTGGGCAGCTGGTTCCACCTGGGGCTGGTGGCCGCTGCCGGGTGTTTTGCCTGGGAATTCTGGTACACCCGCAGCAAAGACCGGATGCGCTGCTTCAAGGCGTTTTTGCACAACCATTGGGCCGGGTTGGCGATTTTCGTGGGGATTGTGCTGGATTACGCGCTGCGGTGAGACCGCTGACCCAGCGCTAAACCCACGATCATGAAAATCTCTGTGGCGAGGGAGCTTGCTCCCGCTCGGTCGCGCAGCAGCCGCAAACGCCTGGGGCCGCTGCGCCGCCCAGTGGGAGCAAGCTCCCCTACCCAAAAAAGCAGTTTGGCGCTGGTCAGTCACTTCTTGGGCTTGGCGACCTTCCAGGCACCTTCCATCAGGCCGTCTCCGGTCATTTCGCCAGCTTTCGTGTCCCTCACAAAGGTGTACAGCGGCTTGCCATCGTAGGCCCACTGCGACGAACCGTCGTCACGGGTGATCACCGTCCAGTGACCCGAAGGCATGGCAGCGCTTTCAGCCATGAGCGGGGGCCAGTTCTCGGCACATTTGGCATTGCACGCCGACTTGCCGTCTTTGTCTTTCTCAAAGGTGTACAACGTCATGCCCTTGTGATCGGTCAGCACACCATCAGTGACCATCGCCGGCTCGTCAGCCGCATACGCCAGCGCCGGCAGCACCAAGGCAACCGCCAGGCCCAGAGCCTTGATGGAACGGGTAAGGTAAGTCATGGAAACCCTCTTTTGCAGTTGTCAGGATTCGGACTCAAAAGCGTAGTCCAGGATCCTCTACACTGCCGGTTGCCGAAACAAGTGTCACACGACTGCAATAATTCCGTTATCTAATGCGGCGCAAGACAGTTAAATGACAAGAGGATTACCCCATGGTTGGCAGGAGCATTCTGATCGTCGACGACGAAGCGCCCATCCGCGAGATGATCGCCGTTGCGTTGGAGATGGCCGGCTATGACTGCATGGAAGCAGAAAACTCTCAGCAGGCCCACGCCATCATCGTCGACCGCAAGCCCGACCTGATTCTGCTGGACTGGATGCTTCCCGGCACGTCTGGCATTGAACTGGCGCGACGCCTCAAGCGCGATGAGCTGACCGGTGATATCCCGATCATCATGCTCACTGCCAAGGGCGAAGAAGACAACAAGATCCAGGGCCTGGAAGTCGGCGCCGACGACTACATCACCAAGCCGTTTTCCCCACGGGAGCTGGTGGCGCGCCTTAAGGCCGTGCTGCGGCGCGCCGGTCCGACCGATGGAGAAGCGCCGATTGAAGTCGGCGGCCTGCTGCTGGACCCCATCAGCCACCGCGTGACCATCGATGGCAAACCCGCCGAGATGGGCCCGACCGAATACCGCCTGCTGCAATTTTTCATGACCCACCAGGAGCGTGCCTACACGCGCGGCCAACTGCTGGACCAGGTCTGGGGCGGTAATGTTTATGTCGAGGAGCGCACCGTGGACGTGCACATTCGTCGCCTGCGCAAAGCCCTCGGCGATGCCTATGAGAATCTGGTACAAACGGTGCGCGGCACCGGTTATCGTTTTTCGACCAAGGCCTGACCCGAGCCCTTACCGCCCGACAAGCTGACAAGGACGCGCGTTCAATTGAATCAAAACTGGCATGGCACCCTGATTCGCCACATGTTGTTGCTAGTGACCGGCTGTCTGGTCGTGGGCCTGATCACGGGCTTCTACGGCTGGAGTCTGGCTGCGGGCCTGGCGCTGTACCTGGCCTGGACGCTCAAGCAATTGCTGCGCATGCATGAGTGGCTGCGCCTGCACAAACCCGACGAGGCTCCGCCCGACGGCTATGGCCTGTGGGGTGAGGTATTCGACAGCATCTATCACCTGCAGCGGCGCGACCAGCGCGTGCGTGGCCGCCTGCAAGCAGTGATCGACCGGGTCCAGGAGTCCACTGCGGCGCTCAAGGACGCGGTGATCATGCTCGACAGCGACGGCAACCTGGAATGGTGGAACCGCGCCGCCGAGACCCTGCTGGGCCTCAAGACCCCCCAGGACAGCGGCCAGCCAGTGACCAACCTGGTGCGCCATCCTCGCTTCAAGGAATACTTCGAACAGGAAAACTACGCCGAGCCGCTGGAGATTCCTTCGCCCACCAATGACCGGGTGCGCATTCAGCTGTACCTCACGCGCTACGGCAACAACGAGCACTTGATGCTGGTGCGTGACGTGACGCGCATCCATCAGTTGGAACAGATGCGCAAAGACTTCGTCGCCAACGTCTCCCATGAGTTGCGTACGCCGTTGACAGTGATCTGCGGGTATCTGGAAACCCTGCTGGACAATGTCGAGGAAGTGAACCCACGCTGGAGCCGGGCCTTGCAGCAGATGCACCAGCAAAGCGGGCGTATGCAGACCCTGCTCAATGACCTGCTGTTGCTGGCCAAACTTGAAGCCACCGATTACCCCTCGGACAACCAGCCGGTGCCTGTCGATGACTTGCTGCAAATCATTGTGGAGGATGCCCAGGAACTCTCCGGGCCCAAGCAGCAAACCATCACCCTTGAAGCCGACCCGAACGTGCAGCTCAAGGGCAGCGAGGCCGAATTGCGCAGTGCCTTCTCCAACCTGGTGTTCAATGCCGTCAAATACACGCCGGAGCAAGGCCGCATTCACGTTCGCTGGTGGGCCGACGGCCAAGGCGCACACCTGAGCGTGCAGGATTCGGGCATCGGCATCGACAGCAAACACCTGCCGCGCCTGACCGAACGTTTCTACCGCGTCGATTCCAGCCGCAACTCCAATACCGGCGGCACCGGGCTGGGCCTGGCGATCGTCAAGCACGTTTTGTTGCGGCATCGCGGGCGCATGGAAATCAGCAGCGTGCCTGGCCATGGCAGTACGTTTACCTGCCATTTTGCCCCGGCACAGACGGTTCGCTCGCGCCTCACCAGCGCCGCCGATTGATACCGGCCAGCACTCGCCACTAGGCAACGGCCCAGTCAGCCGCTACATTGGCTGACTTGTGCCTGCCTTTTCAGGCACTCATTTCTAATCCTTTCGAATATACGGAACCCGCAAAACTCCATCATGGACCCTTCCCCTGGCTTGTCCCTGGCAACACTCTTCGCCGAATTCGGCATGATTCTTTTTGCTCTGATCCTGGTTCTGCTCAACGGCTTTTTCGTTGCGGCCGAATTTGCCATGGTCAAACTGCGCTCGACCCGGGTCGAGGCCATCGCCGAGAAAAACGGCTGGCGCGGGCACATCCTGCGTACCGTTCACAGCCAACTCGACGCTTACCTGTCGGCCTGCCAATTGGGCATCACCCTGGCTTCCCTGGGCCTGGGTTGGGTCGGTGAGCCGGCGTTCGCCCACGTTCTGGAGCCGCTGCTAGGCGCGGTCGGCGTTGAGTCGCCGGAAGTGATCAAGGGCGTATCGTTCTTCACCGCGTTCTTCATCATTTCGTACCTGCACATCGTGGTCGGTGAGCTGGCGCCCAAATCCTGGGCGATCCGCAAGCCCGAGCTGCTGTCGCTGTGGACCGCCGTGCCGCTGTACCTGTTCTACTGGGCCATGTACCCGGCGATCTACCTGCTCAACGCCAGCGCCAACGCCATCCTGCGTATCGCCGGCCAAGGCGAACCCGGCCCGCATCACGAGCATCATTACAGCCGTGAAGAACTGAAACTGATCCTGCACTCCAGCCGTGGCCAGGATCCAAGCGACCAAGGCATGCGCGTGCTGGCCTCGGCGGTGGAAATGGGCGAGCTGGAAGTGGTGGACTGGGCCAACTCCCGGGAAGACCTGGTGACGCTGGAGTTCAATGCGCCGCTCAAGGAGATCCTGGCGATGTTCCGTCGCCACAAGTTCAGCCGCTATCCGGTGTATGACAGCGAGAGCCAGGAGTTCGTCGGCCTGCTACACATCAAGGATCTGCTGCTGGAACTGGCCGCCCTGGATCACATTCCCGAGTCGTTCAACCTGGCCGAACTCACCCGCCCGCTGGAGCGCGTGTCGCGGCACATGCCGCTGTCGCAGCTGCTGGAGCAGTTTCGCAAGGGTGGTTCGCACTTCGCCCTGGTTGAAGAAGCCGACGGCAACATCATCGGTTACCTGACCATGGAAGACGTGCTGGAAGTGCTGGTGGGCGATATTCAGGACGAACACCGCAAAGCGGAGCGCGGCATCCTGGCCTATCAGCCGGGCAAGCTACTGGTGCGCGGCGACACGCCACTGTTCAAGGTTGAGCGCCTGCTGGGCATCGACCTGGACCACATCGAGGCCGAGACCCTCGCCGGGCTGGTCTATGAAACCCTCAAGCGCGTGCCGGAAGAGGAAGAAGTGCTGGAAGTCGAAGGCCTGCGGATCATCATCAAGAAGATGAAAGGGCCGAAGATTATTCTGGCGAAGGTGTTGATGCTCGGTTGAGCCTTAATTGGCTCAAAAGATCGCAGCCTTCGGCAGCTCCTACAGGGTTATGTGTACGCCTGTAGGAGCTGCCGAAGGCTGCGATCTTTTGCTTTATGGTCTCATTGCTTGCCCAACGCAAAGTTGGGCAAGCCTCCCACCGGTTGATTGAACTGGTAGGGAATCGACACCAGCCCCAACCCGGTATTGCGCTGCACCACGAAATGCAGGTGCGGACCTGAACTGTTGCCGGTGTTGCCCGACAACGCCAACGGCGTTCCCACCATCACCCGTTGCCCCTCCCGCACGCTCACCGAGCCCTTTTGCAGGTGCAGGTACACACCCATGGTCCCGTCATCGTGCAGCACCCGCACGAAGTTGCCCGACGGGTCGGTGCCACGGCCGGTCTGGTGATTTTCCGTCTTGACCACCACGCCGCCGCGCGCCGCGATGATCGGCGTGCCCTCGGGCATGGCGATGTCCATGGCATAACGGTTTTTCGGGCCATAGTGGCTGTATTGACCGTTGGCCCCCTGACTCAGCCGAAACGGACCGCCACGCCACGGCAGCGGGTATCGATAGGCCTGCGCCGTGCCTGCAGGGTCGCCCAGGGAGTATTCGAACCGTGGGGTGTACACCAAAGGCTTTCCGGGGCGCGTGGCCGTGAGCAGCGCCAGACGCAGGTTACTGCGCGCCGGCAGCACCCGCCGGATCGGCCGGCTCGGTGCCCCGCTGACGTTGCGTAGCCCGGCAAAACTCAATTCGATCTCCACAGGCGCGTACAGGTCGTTGCGCACGAACACCGCGTCCGCGCCCTTCTGTTTCTTGATATCGAGAAACACCTGGCGCTCGAGACGTTCAACCATGCGATCACGGAACACGAACACCTGCGCACCCTTGCTGGGGCGGTCGCTGTAGGACACCACGCCATTGGCATCGGTGGATTTGTAGATCGTCATCGCCACGGCCGAGGTGGAGGCCAGGACAAGACCACAGGCAAACAGCAGGGGCAAAAACATGGGCAAAAATTCTGTCGAAATGAAGGCCTGCACTGCAGCCTAGCAGCTGGATGGACCAGCGTAGTCGACGGATGTTTCAAAATGGGTTGGCCGATAGGGCTCTATTGCCGCTGGTGGCCCCATCGCGAGCAGGCTCGCCCCCACATTCTGATCTGCGGTGGGCACACATTTCGTGGCGACCAAAGATCAATGTGGGAGCGAGCCTGCTCGCGATGACTGACTGAAGTGCGCCGCCGAATCAGGCGCCAGGTACGAAGTGCTTCTGCGCTGTACCGCGGGCGATCAGGCGGGAGATGTAGTCGAGTTTCTGTGGGTCTTTATCGACGAAGCGGAAGGTCAGTTGCAGCCATTCGCTGTCGGGGGTCTGCTCGTGAGCAACAATGGCGTGCAGGTAACCGTTGAGACGAGCGGTTTCGGCGTTGTCGCCCTGCTCCATGTCCAGCACGGCGCTTTCCAGCACCTGTGGCAGGGTGTCGGTGCGTTTGACCAGCAGCAGCGCTTCCTTGAGGCTCAGGGCCTTGATCACGCATTGCTGGGTGCCGCTGGAGAGGCGCAACTGGCCCTGACCACGATTGGCACCGGCCGGGGCGGCTGAAGGCGCCTTGACGGGCGGGCTGTTGAGCATGCCGCGGGCTGGAGCCGCAACAGCGGCAGGCGCGGCAGCTGCAACGACAGCAGGCTTGGCAAACGGATTGACCGCCGCAGCCGCGGCCGCAACCGGAGCCGCCTTGCCGCCGGTCAGCGCGCTGAGCGAATCATTGCCGAACGCCGAGTTCATTTTGGTCGGCGCGCTGTTCATCAGCGTGTCGAGCTTGCCCACCTTGTGCAGGGCCTGTTTGACCTTGGTCAGCAGTTGCTCGTTGGTGAACGGCTTGCTGACGTATCCGGAAACACCGGCCTGGATGGCCTGGACCACGTTTTCCTTGTCGCCGCGGCTGGTGACCATCACAAACGGCATGCCCTTGAGGTTATCCTGCTGGCGGCACCAGGTCAGCAGCTCCAGGCCCGACATTTCCGGCATTTCCCAATCGCACAGCACCAGGTCGAACGCCTCACGGGCCAGCAGGGATTGGGCTTTCTTACCGTTCACTGCATCTTCGATGCGGATGCCCGGGAAGTAATTGCGCAGGCACTTCTTCACCAGGTCACGAATGAACGAAGCGTCGTCCACGACCAACACACTGACCTTACTCATCCAGATACACCTCTAAAAAATCCCGGCAAGCATACCGCTTTTACTGATGGCATATTGCCAAAAACCTTCAGTCACGCCGGGACTCTTCGTTCGCGGGGTGCTGCTTTCGATTAAAAAAGCCGCAAAAAAAAGCCCGACCAGAAGGCCGGGCGCTTTTCTTGGGCAATCTTACTTATCGTCAGTTTCGCCCGGAACATTAGCGGTTTCGGACGAGGTGCCCTCCACTTCGGCCTTCATACGCTTGAGCCCCAAGTGCCGCACGTCGGTGCCGCGCACGAGGTAGATCACAAGTTCCGAGATGTTGCGGGCATGATCGCCGATACGCTCCAGCGAACGCAGTACCCAAATAATGCTCAACACCCGGGAGATGGAACGCGGGTCTTCCATCATGTAGGTCGCCAGCTCACGCAGCGCGGTCTTGTATTCGCGGTCAATGACCTTGTCGTACTGGGCCACCGACAACGCCAGATCGGCGTCGAAACGGGCGAAGGCATCCAGTGCATCGCGAACCATGTTGCGCACCTGGTCGCCAATGTGGCGAACTTCGACGTAACCCCGCGGCGCCTCGCCTTCTTCGCACAACTGGATGGCGCGACGGGCGATCTTGGTGCTTTCGTCGCCGATTCGCTCCAGATCGATCACCGATTTGGAGATGCTGATGATCAAACGAAGGTCGGAAGCGGCCGGTTGACGACGTGCCAGGATGCGCAGGCACTCTTCGTCGATGTTGCGCTCCATCTGATTGATCTGGTCGTCGATCTCGCGCACTTGCTGGGCCAGGCCGGAGTCGGCCTCGATCAGCGCGGTCACCGCATCGTTGACCTGCTTTTCCACCAGCCCGCCCATGGCCAGCAGGTGACTGCGCACCTCCTCGAGCTCGGCGTTGAACTGGGCGGAAATGTGGTGAGTAAGGCCTTCCTTCGAAATCATGGTTTTGCTCCGCAAAAGCTGTGAGCTGCAAGCTTTAAGCTGCAAGCTGATGTATGTCGTTACCCGGATCGCTTTTACTTGCCGCTTGCAGCTTAAAGCTTGCGGCTCTACGGCTAGCCGTAGCGACCGGTGATGTAGTCTTCGGTCTGCTTCTTGGCCGGGTTGGTAAACAATGTGTCGGTGTCGCCGAATTCCACCAGTTTGCCCATGTACATGAAGGCGGTGTAGTCGGAAACCCGCGCTGCCTGTTGCATGTTGTGGGTCACGATGACGATGGTGAATTTGGATTTGAGCTCGTAGATCAGCTCTTCGACTTTCAGCGTCGAGATCGGGTCCAGGGCCGAGCAAGGTTCGTCGAGCAACAAGACTTCCGGCTCAACGGCGATGGTACGGGCAATCACCAGACGTTGCTGTTGACCACCGGACAGACCCAGTGCCGATTCGTGCAGGCGATCCTTGACCTCGTCCCACAGCGCCGCGCCCTTGAGCGCCCACTCCACCGCTTCGTCGAGAATGCGCTTTTTGTTGATACCCTGGATGCGCAGGCCGTAGACCACGTTCTCGTAGATGGTTTTGGGGAACGGGTTAGGCTTCTGGAACACCATGCCCACACGACGACGCAGCTCGGCTACATCTTCGCCCTTGCGGTAGATGTTACTGCCGTAGAGGTTGATTTCGCCCTCGACGCGGCAGCCGTCCACCAGATCGTTCATGCGGTTGAAGGTGCGCAGCAAGGTCGACTTGCCGCAGCCCGACGGACCGATGAACGCGGTAACGCGCTGCTTCGGGATGTTCAGGCTAACGTCATACAGCGCCTGCTTCTGGCCGTAGAACAGGTTCAGACCGGGCACTTCGATGGCGACGGTTTCCTGAGCCAGGTCCAGGCTCTGCTTGTCGCGGCCCAGGGCCGACATGTTGATGCCGCGTGCTTGTGTCTCGGGTTGCATGGGAGGCTCCCTGTGCTAACAAATTCGGTTCGGTTGTGTGGGAGCGAGCCTGCTCGCGATTCGGGCGACTCGGTTTGGCTTTAAAACCGAGGTGATGCCATCGCGAGCAGGCTCGCTCCCACAAAAGATCAGTGTGAAATCAGCTATCGAGTGCTTTGTACTTCTCGCGCAGGTGGTTACGGATCCACACCGCCGACAGGTTGAGCGTGGCAATCACCAGCACCAGCAACAGCGCCGTGGCGTACACCAACGGTCGCGCCGCTTCGACGTTCGGGCTCTGGAAGCCTACGTCATAGATGTGAAAGCCCAGGTGCATGATCTTCTGGTCCAGGTGCAGGTACGGGTAGTTGCCGTCCAGCGGCAGCGATGGGGCCAGTTTCACCACGCCCACCAGCATCAATGGCGCCACTTCACCTGCGGCGCGAGCCACCGCGAGGATCATGCCGGTCATCATCGCCGGGCTCGCCATCGGCAGCACGATTTTCCACAGTGTCTCGGCTTTGGTCGCGCCCAGGGCCAGGGAGCCTTCGCGCACGGTACGCGGGATACGCGCCAGGCCTTCTTCGGTGGCCACGATCACCACCGGCACCGCCAGCAGCGCCAGGGTCAGGGACGCCCAGAGCAGGCCCGGGGTACCGAAGGTCGGCGCCGGCAGGGCTTCGGGGAAGAACAACCGGTCAACCGAACCACCCAACACATAAACAAAGAAGCCCAGGCCGAACACGCCGTAGACGATGGCCGGTACGCCCGCCAAGTTGTTCACCGCAATACGGATCAGGCGGGTCATCGGTCCCTGACGAGCGTATTCGCGCAGGTACACCGCTGCCAGCACACCGAATGGCGTCACGACCATCGCCATGATCAGGGTCATCATGACGGTGCCGAAAATCGCCGGGAAGATCCCGCCTTCGGTGTTGGCTTCACGAGGATCGTCGCTGAGGAATTCCCAGACCTTGCTGAAATAGAAACCGATCTTGGTGAACGTCCCCATGCCGTTCGGCTGGTAGGCGTGAACCACTTTGCCGATTTCGATTTCCAGTTCTTTGCCATTGGCATCGCGGGCGGTCAGGCTGTCGCGGTTGAACTGCGCGTGCAGATCACCCAGACGCGCTTCGATGTCCTTGTAACGGGCATCGAGCTCAGCACGGTCAGCGTCCAGGTCCGCTTGTGCAGCAGCGTCCAGTTTGCCTTCCAGCTCCAGCTTGCGGCCTTTGAGACGAATGCGCTCAAGCCCTGCGTTGATGGAGCCGATGTCGGATTTTTCCAGGGTCTTGAGCTCGGCCGCGAGCTTGTTGACCCGGGCCACGCGAGCTTGCAGCTCCGGCCAGGCCGCTTCGCCTTCGGCGATGACCTTGCCGTTCTCTTTGACGTTGACCAGATAGCCGTAGAAATTACCCCACTCGCGACGCTCGATGGCCATCAGCTCCGGCGGCGTGGTCTGGTTGGTCAGCCAGTCACCGACGATCCAGGTAAAGTCAGTGCCGTTGAGGTCCCGGTTACCGACCTTGATCAACTCGCGGGTCATGAACTCGGGGCCTTCGTCCGGCACCGGCAGGCCAGCGCTTTTCAAGCGCTCGCGGGGCACTGATTCCTTCTGCACTACTTCGCCTACAACCAGATGCGCGGGCATGCCCGGCACGTTGTAGCTGGCGTGGATCAGGTCCGCCGGCCAGAAATGGCCCAGACCGCGCACGGCAATCACTGCCAGCAGGCCAATGGTCATGATGACCGCGATGGACACCGCGCCACCGCTGATCCAGACGCCGGGGGCGCCGCTCTTGAACCATCCTTTCAGGGAGTTCTGTTTCACAGACTTCTACCTTTCTTAAAGCGACGAATATTTCTTGCGCAGACGCTGACGGATCAGCTCGGCGAGGGTGTTCATGATGAAGGTGAACAGCAGCAGCACCAGCGCCGACAGGAACAGCACGCGGTAATGACTGCCGCCGACTTCCGATTCAGGCATTTCCACCGCCACGTTGGCCGCCAGGGTGCGCAGACCTTCGAACAGGTTCATTTCCATGACCGGCGTGTTACCGGTGGCCATGAGCACGATCATGGTTTCACCGACCGCACGGCCCATGCCGATCATCAGCGCCGAGAAGATGCCGGGGCTGGCGGTGAGAATCACCACGCGGGTCATGGTCTGCCACGGCGTGGCACCGAGGGCCAGCGAGCCCAGGGTCAGGCCACGCGGCACACTGAACACGGCGTCTTCAGCGATGGAGTAGATGTTCGGGATGACCGCAAAACCCATCGCCAGGCCGACTACCAGGGCGTTGCGCTGGTCGTAGGTGATGCCCAGGTCATGGGAGATCCACATGCGCATGTCGCCACCGAAGAACCAGGCTTCCATGTACGGGCTCATGTAGAGCGAGAGCCAGCCCACGAACAGGATCACCGGGATCAGCATCGCGCTTTCCCAGCCTTCTGGCACTTTCAGACGCACGGACTCAGGCAAGCGGCTGAAGACGAAACCGGCCACCAGGATGCCGATCGGCATCAACATCAGCAGGCTGAAAATACCCGGTAGATGCCCTTCGACGTAAGGCGCCAGGAACAGGCCGGCGAAGAAACCGAGGATCACCGTCGGCATCGCTTCCATCAGCTCGATCACCGGCTTGACCTTGCGGCGCAAGCTTGGGGCCATGAAGTATGCGGTGTAGATCGCGGCAGCAATCGCCAGCGGCGCAGCCAGCAGCATCGCGTAGAACGCAGCTTTCAGGGTGCCGAAGGTCAGCGGCGAAAGGCTCATCTTGGGTTCGAAATCGGTGTTGGCCGCGGTCGATTGCCAGACGTACTTAGGCTCGTCGTAGTTTTCGTACCAGACCTTGCCCCACAACGCGCTCCACGAGACTTCCGGGTGCGGGTTCTCCAGCAGCAACGGTTGCAATTTGCCGCCTTGCTCCACGAGCAGACGGTTGGCCCGAGGCGACATACCGAACAAGCCCTGGCCGTCGACCACCTGGTCCACCAGCAAGGTGCGGTGAGCGGTGCTGTGGAACACGCCGAGTTTGCCGGACGCGTCCAGGGCCACGAAACCTTTGCGCCGTTCCTCGGCGGTGATCTCGATGACCGGCGCAGTGCCCATCTGGAAGGTACGAATCTGCTTCAGACGCTGTTCGCCGTCCGGGTCACGGGCCATGAACCATTGAGCCAGGCCACCGGTGGAGTCACCAATGATCAGGGAGATCCCGCCCACCAGCTGCGTGCTGGCAGTGACCTGGGCATCGCCGTTCTCAAGCAGCTTGTAGCGGCCGTTGAGGCTCTTGTCGCGCAGGCTGAACACGTCGGCCTGGGCACGTCCGTTGACGACATACAGCCATTGCTGACGTGGGTCGACGAAGATGTTTTTGACCGGTTCGGTCATCTGCGGCAGATCGATACGCGTCTGCTCGCTGGTGACTTCACCAGTCATCATGTTTTCTTCACTGGTGATCGACAACACCTGCAGTTGCGCGCCCGTGGAGCCGGCGAGCAACAGGGTCGAATCAGTGGCGTTGAGCGATACGTGCTCCAGCGGCGCGCCCTGCTCGTTGAGCACAATCGGCGTTTCACCGTAGGGGTACTCAATGGCGGGCGAGATGGTTTTCTTGCCGTCTGGATAGCTGACTTTATAGGTATGGCGCAGCACCAGCGCCTGGCCGTTGGACAGACCGATCACCACCAGCGGGCTGCCGGGCTGGTCTTCGCCGATGGAGGTCACGCTGGCACCCGCCGGCACCGGCAGGTCGACACGACGCAGCTCTGCACCGGTATCGATGTCGAAGAACAGCGCCTGGCCCTTGTCGGAGATCCGCATCGCCACCTGGTTTTGCTCTTCGATGGCGATCATCAGCGGTTTGCCGGCGTCCTGCATCCAGGCAGGGGTAATCGAGTCCTTGGAGGTCAGGTCCGCGCCCTGAAACAGCGGGAGGACCACGTACGCCAGAAAGAAGAAAATCAAGGTAATGGCCGCCAGCACGGCGAGCCCGCCGACCAGAACGTACCAGCGGGTCAGGCGATCCTTGAGCGCACGGATGCGGCGCTTGCGTTGCAGTTCAGGCGTATTGAAGTCAATGCGCTTGGGAGGGGAAGTCGTAGTCATTGTGGAATTGGCCAGATCATTCATGCGCACACCCTAGCGATCCTGTATGACAGAAAGATGACAATGCAGTGACGCAACAAATCCGCCGCCCGTGGGCACCGGCAGCGGACAGGAAATTGGTCTGTGGGAGACGGCTCGCGAAGGGGCCAGATTCAACAGTGATGTTGACTGTCCCACCGCTATCGCGAGCAGGCTCGCTCCCACAGGACCCGGGCTAGGCCGGGCAGTTACTTCTTGGCGACGTTGGCGCCTTCGGACAGACCCAGGTCAGCCAGGGCCTTGGCGGCAACCTTGGCTGGCAGTGGGATGTAACCGTCCTTGACCACAATGGTCTGACCTTGCTGGGACAGGACCAGCTTCAGGAACTCGGCTTCCAGCGGGGCCAGAGGCTTGTTCGGTGCCTTGTTGATGTAGACGTAGAGGAAACGCGACAGTGGGTACTTGCCGTTCAGGGTGTTTTCTTCGGTGTCTTCGATGAACTCGCCGCCTTCTTTCTTGGCAAGGGCAACGGTTTTCACGCTGGCGGTCTTGTAGCCGATGCCCGAGTAGCCAACGCCGTTGAGCGAGCTGCTGATGGACTGTACAACCGACGCCGAACCAGGCTGTTCATTGACGTTGGACTTGTAGTCGCCTTTGCACAGGGCTTCTTCTTTGAAGTAGCCGTAGGTGCCGGATACCGAGTTACGACCGAACAGCTGGACTGGCTTGTTGGCCAGGTCACCGGTCACGCCCAGGTCGCCCCAGGTCTTGACGTCAGCCTTGGCGCCGCACAGACGAGTGGACGAGAAAATAGCGTCGACCTGAGCCATGGTCAGACCCTTGATCGGGTTGTCCTTGTGTACGAACACCGCCAGGGCGTCTACGGCAACCGGTACGGCGGTAGGCTTGTAACCGTATTTGGTTTCGAAGGCCTGCAGCTCGTTGTCCTTCATCTTGCGGCTCATCGGGCCCAGGTTGGAGGTGCCTTCAGTCAGCGCAGGTGGCGCAGTGGAGGAACCGGCGGCCTGAATCTGAATGTTTACGTTCGGGTATTCTTTCTTGAAGTCCTCTGCCCACAAGGTCATCAGGTTGGCCAGGGTATCGGAGCCGACGCTGGACAGGTTGCCCGACACACCAGTGGTCTTGGTGTAGCTCGGGATGGCTGGGTCGACAGCGGCAACCGCGTGGGCGGTCGCAACGCCAGCGGCGACAAAGGTCATTGCCGTCATCAAACGCTTCAGTTTCATGCCTTACTCCTAGCAGATAGGTGTGTTAAGTCGGCCAAGTATCGGTAAGCCGTGTGAACACTCTATGGCTGAAATATGACAATTGGATGAAAGGCCATTATTGCGATTGAAAAGACAATCGCGCAGGTCCAATCGCGAGCAGGCTCGCTCCCACAGGGACCGCGTAGATCCTGTGGGAGCGAGCCTGCTCGCGATGAGGTCAATACCGTCGATTAAGGCCTAGCGACCTTTCTTCCAGAGATACGCCCCCACCGCAATCCCGATGCCGCAGATAACGGCCACGTAATAGGCCGGCCCCATCGGGCTTTCCTTGAGCAGGAGGGTGACGATCATCGGAGTCAGGCCGCCGAAGACTGCATAGGCCAGGTTGTAGGAGAACGACAGGCCGCTGAAACGCACCACGGCCGGGAACGCCTTGACCATGACGTAGGGCACCGCGCCGATGGTGCCCACCAGCAGCCCGCTCAGGGCATAGAGCGGAAACAGCCAATCGGGATGATTGAACAGGCTGTGGTAGAAGGTCCAGGAGGTGATCAACAGCAACGCGCTGCCGAACACGAACACTCGTCCGGCCCCGAAGCGGTCGGCCAGCATGCCGGAACCGATGCAGCCAAAGCTCAGGAATACGATCGCCAGACTGTTGGCCTGCAACGCGGTGGTCGGGCTGAAGTGATACACCGTTTGCAGCACGGTCGGGGTCATCAGGATGATCACGATGATGCCGGCCGACAGCAGCCAGGTCAGCAGCATCGAAATGACGATGGCGCCACGGTGATCGCGCATCACGGTGCGCAACGGCACTTCTGCGGCCAGGGCCTTGCGCAGTTGCAGCTCGGCGAATATTGGGGTTTCGTGCAGCCAGCGACGCAGGTACACCGAGAACAGGCCGAACACACCTCCCAGCAGGAACGGAATCCGCCAAGCGTAATCCGCCACTTCTACGGGCGTGTAGATGCTGTTGATGGCAGTGGCCATCAGCGAACCGAGCAAAATGCCTACCGTCAGGCCGCAGGTCAGCGTGCCGCAGGCATAACCGATGTGGCGCGCCGGGACGTGCTCGGAAACGAATACCCAAGCCCCCGGCACTTCACCGCCAATGGCCGCACCCTGGATCACCCGCATCAGCAACAGCAGAATCGGTGCCCACATGCCGATCTGGGCATAGGTCGGCAGCAATCCCATGATGAGGGTCGGCACGGCCATCATGAAAATGCTCAGGGTGAACATTTTCTTGCGTCCCAGCAGGTCACCGAAGTGCGCCATGATGATCCCGCCCAGAGGCCGGGCCAGATAACCGGCGGCAAAAATGCCGAACGTCTGCATCAAGCGCAGCCACTCAGGCATTTCGGCGGGGAAAAACAATTTGCCGACCACGGTGGCGAAGAACACGAAAATGATGAAATCGTAGAACTCCAACGCACCGCCCAAGGCAGAAAGCGACAGGGTCTTGTAATCGTTACGGGTCAACGGACGAGCCGATTGAACGGGTGTCGCCGTGCTCGAAGGCGCAGTGGTCATGGCAAGGGCTTCTCTTATAGTCAGTTCTGCAACCCCGGACAACGGTGGGCAGGCTCGGCACGATAGCAAATTGTTCAAAAAAGCACATAGAGGTGCGTAATTGACAGTCAAAATCGGAACCGGATGGTCGTCTCGACGTCTATCGCTCGATATACTCGCAACCTTGCAACACTCTGTAAGGGGTTGCTGTGCGAAAACGTCGTTGGTGGCGTAGTAACCTGCCAGCCGGTTTCGCAGAGTTTCCCTTTGGCACGCCTTTATGAAAAACGTGACGAACGCATGTTCGGGCTGAATCGTTTTTTTCAAAGACGGCTATTCACCTGATACATCAGACAGAGTTACGGGTCAGAGGCCCCCCCGGCATGATAGAGCTCGAACAGGAAGATCCAATCCCGCAAGGCGACCTGGCCCTGCAAATCACCGCGCTTCCCCGCGAAACCAACGGCTTTGGCGATATTTTCGGCGGCTGGCTGGTTTCTCAGATGGACCTGGCCGGCACGGCCATGGCCAGTAAAGTGGCCGGTGGACGCGTGGCCACCGTGGCGATCGATCGCATGGCGTTTCTGGTGCCGGTGGCCGTGGGTGCCCAGCTGTCTTTTTATACCCAGGCGCTGGAGATCGGCCGCAGTTCGATCCAGATGATGGTCGAGGTCTGGAGTGACGACCCGCTGTCCAGCGAATGGCGCAAGGTCACCGAGGCAGTGTTTGTGTTCGTCGCCATCGATGGCAGTGGCCGTACCCGCTCGGTTCCGCCGCGCGCCCGTTAAACACGGGGGCCGTTTTGCGGTCCATTGCAGTTCATGTTCCTGAGCGAGATTTGCAGTATGCCTACGCCCCATGTCGAAGCCGTCAAACTGGATGAACTGAACGGCTGGCGCATCCGCCACGGTCAGGCCGAGTTGCTGGTGGCCCAGCAAGGCGCGCACATCCTCAGCTATCAGGTCGACGGCCAGCCGCCGCTGATCTGGCTCAACGACCAGGCAACGTTCAAGGCGGGCAAGAGCATCCGTGCCGGGGTGCCGGTGTGCTGGCCGTGGTTCGGCAACCTGACGCGCAACCCCGACAGCGTGCAGGCCATGCGCGTGAGCAACGAACCGGCCACCGCTCACGGCCTGGTGCGGGCGATGGATTGGGAGTTGAAGGGCATCGAAACCGAAGGCGAAAGCCTCAAGGTGGAATTCGTGCTGCCCTACCCCGAAAATGGCCTCTCGGGCTGGCCCCATCAGGTGGACCTGACGCTGACTATCGTGATGGACGAGCAGTTGCACATCCACCTCACCAGCCATAACCGCGGCAGCGAAATCGTCAGTCTGAGCCAGGCACTGCACAGTTACTTTGCTGTCAGTGACGTGCGCAACGTGCATGTCGAAGGCGTGGATGGCTTGCGTTATATCGAAACACTGGACGACTGGAATACCGTAACCCAGGCCGGCGATCTGCACTTTGCCGGCGAGACTGATCGCATCTATCTCGATACCCCACCGAAGCTGAGCATCGTTGACCCGCACTGGGAACGACGCATCGAACTGACCAGCAGTGGTTCACGCTCGGCGGTGATCTGGAACCCCTGGACCGAACGCGCCAAGGCCTTCAGCGACATGGCCGACGACGGCTGGCAGCGCATGCTGTGTATCGAGACGGCGAATGTGATGGACGATGTGGTAACGCTGCTGCCGCAGGCCAGTCATACCCTTGGCGTCAGCATCGGCAGCAAGCCGCTCTAAGCCACACTGAAAATCCCCTTGTGGGAGCGAGCCTGCTCGCGATGGCGGAGTATCAGTCAACATCTGCATCGACTGACACACCGCCATCGCGAGCAGGCTCGCTCCCACAGTGGATCTACGCCAAATTTACTGGCACCTACAGATCCGCCTCCTGCACCACCCTCACCTTTTCCGCTTCCAGCGCGTACGCCGCGCTGGCCAAGTCGTTGTCGACCTTTTCGATCTTCAGCGTGCCGGTCACCCAGAGCGGTGTGTAGATGTCGTCCAGCTTCAAACCCTTGGGATAGCGCACCAGTACCAGTTGATTGGGCGGTGGTGGCGGGACGTGGATGCAGGCGCCAGGGTAAGGCACCAGGAAGAACAGCGTGCTGCGGCCCTTGGCGTCGGACTCCAGCGGCACCGGGTAGCCGCCCAGGCGGATATGCCGGTCGTTCATCGACGCTACGGTCTTGCTCGAATACATCACCGCTGGCAAGCCCTTGCTTTGTTTCAAGCCACCTTTTTCGGTGAAAGTGCCGCTGGCTTCGGGGGTGTTGTGGTCAATCTCGGGCATGGCCTCGAGGGCTTTCTGGTCCGACTTGGGCATCAGTTCGAGCCAGTCGGTTTCCGGCAGTTCGGCGGCGTGGGCCAGGCCGCTGCCCAGCAGAAGGAGGGTCAAGACTAAACGGCGCATGAATGGGCTCGGCAATAAGTAGGAAGTGCGACGCCGGGCATTCTAGCCCTCCCTGCGCGCCAACGCAGAGGGGGCTTTGTCACAGAATAGAATCAGTTTCTTTTGATCAGACCGTAGATCACCAGCAACACCACCGCGCCCACCAGGGCACCGATGAAACCGGCGCCTTCGCCAGCCTGGTAGATGCCCAGGGCCTGGCCGCCGTAAGTGGCTGCCAACGAACCGCCGATACCGAGCAGGATGGTCATGATCCAGCCCATGCTGTCATCGCCCGGTTTCAGGAAGCGCGCCAGCAGGCCCACGATCAAGCCGATAAAGATGGTTCCAATGATTCCCATGGCATTTCCCTCTGAGATAAGTAGCCAGACCAAAGCCCGTTGAGACTTTGGCACCTAGCCATCAGAGAAGTTAGCCGACCAATGGTTCCACCGACGCTTGAGACTATTGTTCGGCGATCAGTGTCTCGACCTTGATGATCTGCTGGGCCAGCGTGGCCCGGTCAGCGCAACGCAGGTTGGCGTGACCGACCTTGCGCCCGGCCTTGAAGGCCTTGCCATAGTGGTGCAGATGGCAGTCGGCAATCCTCAGGACTTTTTCGGTGTCCGGCACCTTGCCGATGAAGTTGAGCATCGCGCTTTCGCCGACTTTGGCGGTCGAGCCCAGCGGCAGCCCGGCCACCGCCCGCAGGTGGTTTTCAAACTGGCTGCACTCGGCGCCTTCGGTGGTCCAGTGCCCGGAGTTGTGCACGCGCGGGGCGATTTCATTCGCCTTGAGGCCGCCGTCCACTTCAAAGAACTCGAACGCCATGACGCCGACATAGTCCAGTTGCTTGAGCACCCGGCTGGAGTAGTCCTCGGCCAGGGCCTGCAGCGGATGATCGGTGCTGGCCACGGACAGCTTGAGAATGCCGTCCTTGTGGGTGTTGTGCACCAGCGGATAAAAACGGATTTCACCATCGCGGGCACGCACGGCGATCAACGAGACTTCCCCGGTGAACGGTACAAAACCTTCCAGCAGGCAGGCCACGCTGCCCAGCTCGGCGAACGTGCCGGCCACATCCTCAGGAGTGCGCAGGACTTTCTGGCCCTTGCCGTCGTAGCCCAGGGTGCGAGTCTTGAGGACGGCAGGCAGGCCGATGGAAGCAACGGCGGCTTCCAGGTCGGCTTGGGATTGGATGTCGGCGAACGCGGGTGTAGGGATGCCCAGGTCCTTGAACATGTTCTTTTCGAACCAGCGGTCGCGGGCGATGCGCAAGGCTTCGGCACTCGGGTAAACCGGGACGAACTGGGACAGGAAGGCAACGGTTTCGGCAGGGACGCTCTCGAACTCGAAGGTCACCAGATCGACTTCATCGGCCAGTTGGCGCAGATGGTCCTGATCACCGTAGTCGGCCCGCAGGTGTTCACCCAGCGCGCTGGCGCAGGCGTCCGGCGCCGGATCCAGGAAAGCGAAGTTCATTCCCAGCGGCGTTCCCGCCAGGGCCAACATGCGACCCAACTGGCCGCCACCGATTACACCGATCTTCATTCGTCAACCACCTCAGGCAATGCGTGGGTCTGGATTGTCCAGGACGCTGTCTGTCTGCTCAGCGCGGAATTTTTTCAGCACGGTATGAAATTGTGGGTGCTTGGCGCCCAGGATGCTCGCCGACAGCAGGGCCGCGTTGATCGCACCGGCCTTGCCGATGGCCAGGGTCGCGACCGGAATACCGGCCGGCATCTGCACGATCGACAGCAGCGAGTCGACGCCCGAGAGCATCGACGACTGCACCGGCACGCCCAGCACCGGCAGGTGGGTCTTGGCCGCACACATGCCTGGCAGGTGGGCCGCGCCACCGGCACCGGCGATGATCACCTCAATGCCACGAGCCTCAGCCTCTTCGGCGTACTGGAACAGCAGATCCGGGGTGCGGTGGGCGGAGACCACTTTCACCTCGTAAGGGATGCCGAGCTTTTCCAGCATATCGGCGGTGTGGCTAAGGGTGGACCAATCGGACTTGGAGCCCATGATCACGCCAACCAGTGCACTCATCGTCGTGCCTCTTCTCTCTGGGCGCCCGCAGGCGCGTCAAAAAACAACAAGCCACGCAGGAAACCGGCGTGGCTTGTTGTACGAATTATGGCCGATCTGGACCGGCCGAAGGCCGCGCAGTATACCTCAATGAAATAGATAAACAGCCCCTGTCGCGACCATCTGTCATTTGTGGTTAAACAGCGGTTTTATTGACTCTCAGGTCAGCGAACAAGCACCACAATTCCCCTGTGGGAGCGGGCTTGCTCGCGATAGCGGACTGACATTCAACATCATCGTTGCCTGACACACCGCTATCGCGAGCAGGCTCGCTCCCACAAAGAGTTTTCGTGGTATCAGGAGCCAGTCACCCCCTGCGCTGCGCCACCCTCGAGCTTGCGCCACAACAATCGCACATTGGCCTTGCGCACCAGTGCGCAGCGGTACAGGCGGATTTCCAGGGGCACGTGCCATTGGGCGCCGCCGCAGACCACCAGTTCGCCCCGGGCCAGTTCGGCGCGCACGCTCAGTTGTGGCACCCAGGCGATACCCAAGCCTTCCAGCGCCATGCTTTTGAGGCTGTCGGCCATGGCCGTTTCGTAAACCGTGGTGAAACGCAGGGCACGCTGGCGCAATAACTGGTTCACCGAGCGACCGAGAAAGGCACCGGCGCTGTAGGCCAGCAAGGGCACGCTGGCCTCGCCTTCAAGGTCGAACAACGGTTTGCCGTCAGCATCGGCGGCACACACCGGCAACATTTCGGTCTGACCCAGGTGCAGCGAGGGGAAGATCTCCGGGTCCATCTGCATCGCCGAATCCGGGTCATAGAAGGCCAGCATCAGGTCGCAACCCCCTTCGCGCAATGCATGCACGGCGTCGCCGACGTTGGTCGCCACCAACCGCGTGGCGATGTTCAGGCCTTCATTGCGCAGTTGTGCGATCCAGCGCGGGAAGAAGCCCAGCGCCAGGGAGTGTGCGGCCGCCACTTGCATCACTTCGCCCTGCCCGCCTTCCAGATGGTGCAGATGACGCAGCACTTCACCCAGTTGCTCGACCACGGTACGCGCCGTCACCAGGAACAGCTGCCCCGCTGCTGTCAGTTCGATCGGTGTGCGGGAGCGGTTGACCAGGGTCAGCCCCAGCGCCGCCTCGAGGCTGCGGATGCGTCGGCTGAAGGCCGGTTGCGTCACGAAGCGCCGTTCGGCCGCCTGGGAAAAACTGCGCGTCGCAGCCAGGGCACTGAAGTCCTCGAGCCATTTGCTTTCTAGATTCATCACGTCCTCCCAAGGCACGCACCAAAACAGGTCACACGCTCACCGTACGGTCGGCGTCACACTCCCATTATGCCGAATGTGCATAGGGCAGTGTTTAACAGCATTGGCTCTAATTTTTCTGAAAGCCTAGGATTCACAGCGTTCCGGCTCAGACCGGGTCCTTATCGAGATGATTTCTATCATGTCTTCCGCTGCATCATTCCGCACAGAAAAAGACCTGCTTGGCGTACTTGAAGTACCGGCGCAAGCGTATTACGGCATCCAGACCCTGCGAGCGGTGAACAACTTCCGTCTCTCCGGCGTCCCGATCTCGCATTACCCCAAGCTGGTAGTCGGTCTGGCAATGGTCAAACAGGCCGCCGCTGATGCCAACCGTGAGTTGGGCCAGCTCAGCGAAGCCAAGCATGCCGCTATCAGCGAAGCCTGTGCACGACTGATCCGCGGCGATTTCCACGAAGAGTTCGTGGTGGACATGATCCAAGGCGGCGCTGGCACTTCAACCAACATGAATGCCAACGAAGTCATCGCCAACATTGCGTTGGAGGCCATGGGCCACAACAAAGGCGAATACCAGTACCTGCACCCCAACAACGACGTGAACATGGCGCAGTCCACCAACGACGCCTACCCGACCGCGATCCGCTTGGGTCTGCTGCTGGGTCACGATGCGTTGCTGGCCAGCCTCGACAGCCTGATTCAGGCCTTTGCCGCCAAGGGTGAAGAGTTCAGCCACGTCCTGAAAATGGGCCGCACCCAACTGCAGGACGCGGTGCCGATGACCCTCGGCCAGGAATTCCGTGCCTTCGCCACCACCCTGAGCGAAGACCTGGCACGCCTGAAAACCCTGGCGCCTGAATTGCTCACCGAAGTGAACCTGGGCGGCACCGCCATCGGCACCGGCATCAACGCCGACCCGCGCTATCAGGCCCTGGCCGTGCAGCGCCTGGCAACCATCAGCGGCCAGCCACTGGTACCGGCCGCCGACCTGATCGAAGCCACCTCCGACATGGGCGCCTTCGTGCTGTTCTCCGGCATGCTCAAGCGCACCGCAGTCAAGCTGTCGAAGATTTGCAACGACCTGCGCCTGCTGTCCAGCGGTCCTCGCACCGGCATCAACGAGATCAACCTGCCGGCTCGCCAGCCAGGCAGCTCGATCATGCCAGGCAAGGTCAACCCGGTGATCCCGGAAGCGGTCAACCAAGTCGCGTTCCAGATCATCGGCAACGACTTGGCCCTGACCATCGCGGCCGAAGGCGGGCAACTGCAATTGAATGTGATGGAGCCGTTGATCGCTTTCAAAATCTTCGACTCGATCCGCCTGCTGCAACGGGCCATGGACATGCTGCGCGAACACTGCATCGTTGGCATCACCGCCAACGAAGCGCGCTGCCGCGAACTGGTCGAGCATTCGATCGGTCTGGTCACCGCCCTGAACCCGTACATCGGCTATGAAAATGCCACCCGTATCGCCCGTGTTGCGCTGGAAAGCGGCCGCGGCGTGCTGGAACTGGTGCGCGAAGAAGGCTTGCTCGACGACGCCATGCTCGACGACATCCTGCGCCCGGAAAACATGATTGCTCCGCGTCTGGTCCCGCTGAAGGCGTGATCGAGACGATGACTGCTCACCAGGTCGAGGGACTAGACACCTCTCACCTTTTGAGGGCTTGGGGACTTGTTCCCCAGGCCCTTTTTTTTAACTGACTCGAGGCTGCAAAGAAGTCTGGAAGCTGAACTGTGTGGGAGCGGGCTTGCTCGCGAAGGCGGTGCGTCAGCTTGCCCCCCTACCGGATGGGCCGCCGCTTTCGCGAGCAAGCCCGCTCCCACAGAGAAGCAGCCTCCCCACAACCCTGGTCATAAAAAAGCCAGGTGATTCAAAGGTCCGTTTCGTCGCACGCACCACAATCGTGCAGACGGGCGCCGCACTGGTAGGTATAGTGCCGCCCCTCTTCGCGTGAGCGGTCGTCAGAAACGAGACCCCCAACACATGCGAAAACCGAACTAATAACAACCCGCGAAATGGACCAGGACGAAACATCGCCTCACCTGTCGTGCCGCGCGCCGACCGATGTAACAGGATGTTTCCAAATGGCCAGCATTCGCTTAAACAAAAAACAGCGAGGAATACTCATGCTAGAAGTCATCAACGACTTCCTCTCAGGGAAAGTGCTGATCGTGCTCATTGTCGGGCTTGGCAGCTACTTCACGATCCGCTCGCGCTTCGTCCAGTTCCGTCATTTCCTTCACATGTTTGCGGTATTCCGCGACAGCCTCAAAAGCAGCGCTGGTCAGCTCAGTTCCTTCCAGGCCTTGATGCTCAGCCTGGCCGGTCGTGTCGGCGCAGGCAACATCGCCGGTGTCGGCATCGCCGTCACCCTCGGCGGGCCCGGCGCTGTGTTCTGGATGTGGGTGACCGCGCTGGTCGGCATGTCCAGCAGCTTCTTCGAATGTTCCCTCGGCCAGCTCTACAAGCGCTGTGACGCCGAAGGCCAGTTCCGTGGCGGCCCGTCCTATTACATCCAGCACGGTCTGCAGAAGCGCTGGTTGGGCATGATCATGGCGTTCCTGCTGCTGATCACCTTCGGTTTCGCCTTCAACGGCCTGCAAGCCCATGCCGTGACTCACTCGCTGAACAACGCTTTCGGTTTCGACACCACCTACACAGGCATTGGCCTGGCAGTGCTGTTGGGCCTGGTGTTCATCGGTGGGATCAAGCGCATCGCCAAAGTCGCTGACCTGCTGGTGCCAGTCAAAACCCTGGCGTACATCGGTGTAACCCTCTACGTGATCGTGCTGCAGTTCGATCAGGTGCCGGCCATGCTGACCACCATCGTCAAAAGCGCCTTCGGCCTTGACCAGGCCTTTGGCGGCCTGATCGGCAGCGCCATTGTCATGGGCGTCAAACGTGGCGTGTTCGCCAACGAAGCGGGCCTGGGCAGTGCGCCAAACGTCGCCGCCGTGGCCTCGGTCGAGCACCCGGTGGCTCAGGGTGTGATTCAAGCATTCAGCGTGTTCCTCGACACCTTCTTGATCTGCACCTGCACCGCACTGCTGATCCTGCTGTCGGGCTTCTACACCCCGGGCTTCGAAGGTGACGGTATTGCCCTGACCCAAAACTCCCTCGCCGCCGTGGTCGGTGACTGGGGACGGATATTCATCTCCGTGGCGCTATCGTTGTTCGTGTTCACCTCGATCCTCTACAACTACTATCTGGGCGAAAACAACCTGCGCTTCATGGTCGGCGAAAACCGCAAGGTGCTGATCGGCTACCGCACCCTGGTACTGGTGTTGATCTTCTGGGGTGCCATCGAGAACCTCGGCACCGTGTTTGCCTTCGCCGACATCACCATGACCCTGCTGGCGTTCGTGAACCTGATCGCGCTGTTCCTGCTGTTCAAGGTCGGCATGCGTATCCTGCGCGACTACGATGACCAGCGTTCGGCCGGCATCAAGGTTCCGGTTTTCGACTCCAGCAAGTTCCCCGACCTGGATCTGGACCGCAAGGCCTGGCCAGCGAACCCTTCGGCACCGGTAGCCGCGCCTGGAAAGGCTCCGGCAGGCGTGGCCGCTGCGCAACCCTGATTCGGCAGGCTGATTGGAGAAAACCGGGCGCACTTTTTCTGCGCCCGGCGTGACACAGCCTGAGGTCGGCGTCATGCTCGGCCTTATGTTGTGGCAGCCCGATGAGCTGCCGTTTTCGTCCTCGGAGAACACCCATGAATTTCTCGACCTACCCTGCCGCCCAGCACGTCATGGTGCTCTACACCGGCGGCACCATCGGCATGCAAGCCAGCGCCCATGGCCTGGCTCCGGCATCCGGTTTCGAAGCACGGATGCGCGATTACCTGCACAGCCAGCCCGAACTCGTCATCCCGCAATGGCGTTTCCGGGAAATGTCGCCGCTGATCGACAGCGCCAACATGACCCCGGCCTACTGGCAGCAACTGCGCGAAGCAGTGGTCGATGCCGTGGATGTGCAGGGCTGCGACAGCGTGTTGATCCTGCACGGCACCGATACGCTGGCCTACAGTGCAGCGGCGATGAGCTTCCAACTGCTGGGCCTGCATGCCCGGGTATGTTTCACCGGCTCCATGTTGCCCGCCGGCGTGACCGACAGCGACGCCTGGGAAAACCTCAGTGGCGCGCTGGTCGCCCTCGGCCAGGGGCTCGCGCCGGGGGTGCATTTGTATTTCCATGGCGAGCTGTTGGCCCCGACCCGCTGCGCCAAGGTGCGCAGCTTCGGCCGTCATCCGTTCAAACGCCTGGAGCGTCAGGGCGGTGGTATCAAGGCAACTTCGCTGCCGGCACAGCTGAATTACGACCAGCCCAAGCAACTGGCGAATATCGCGGCGCTGCCGCTGTTTCCCGGCATCAGCGCCGATATCCTCGATGGCCTGCTCGGCAGTGGTATCCAGGGCCTGGTGCTGGAGTGCTACGGCAGCGGCACCGGGCCAAGCGACAACCCGGCCTTCCTCGCCAGCCTGGAGCGGGCGCGGGACAGCGGCGTGGTAGTGGTGGCGGTGACTCAATGCCATGAAGGCGGCGTGGAACTGGACGTGTACGAAGCCGGCAGCCGCTTGCGAGGCGTTGGCGTGCTGTCCGGTGGCGGCATGACCCGCGAGGCGTCGTTCGGCAAGCTGCAGGCGTTGATCGGCGCCGGGCTGGCCGTGGAGGACGTCCGCCGGCTGGTTGAGCTGGACCTATGCGGCGAGCTGAGCTGAGCCCTGCAAACCGCTGAGGCGCGAATCTCCTCGCGCCTCACACCGCTACACCGAGAGGAACAACGCCTTGGCGGCGGCGCTGCCAATGTCGGCACGCCAGATTCTCTCAACCGCCTGGCCGGCCTTCTGCTGGGCTTTCTGGAACTCAAGCCCCCGCCCGCCCTGCTCGAATGTCTTCAGGTGAGCCTTGGTAAAGGCATCCGCCGCTGCATCCTGTTTCAGATAATGGAAGTGCGCGAACCACAGCACGCGGTTGTTGCGCCTCTCGCGAATCTCGTAGACCTGCAGGAAGTCGTTGCCTTTATTGTCTGAAATATCCACCCGGCCACCGGCCTTGCGGATGCTGATCTCCTGCTCCTGTAACAAATACTCCACCGCGCCGACGTTGGGCAGCTTCGCCTTGGTCATCACGATGCGGGTGGTTCGCCCCAACTCCCGCAGACGCCTGGCACCGGCCCTCAGCTCCTTGATCAACGTTCGCGGAGCCTGGTCACCCAGCGCTTGCGTCAACTGCTCGATCTCCTCGGCACAGCGATCGAACCCGGTTGCCTTGCCTACGATGAGCTCCTCTACGTCGATAGGCGGACGCTCACTTCTGGACAACCAACCGACGTCAGACATTTGTTGATCAAGTGTGCCCAGCAGATCGCGCCCCTTCTTCTCCAGGCTCTTGAGTTTTTTTGCGGCACGGATACTCAACCCACCCGCACCACCGAGCAATCGCGGGCGGTGTCCCAGGCTCCAGCGACCTTGCCCATCATGTTCAAGCCAGGGACCGGTCCGCGCCGGATGGGCGGCGTCGATGATCACCACCCCCTCAAGGCGGCGTGACACTCGATACCACTTGCCTTCGACCTGGGCAAACCACAGGCTGCCCCGTTGATAGAGCCCCTGGTATTCACCCGAAACCACCCGACCTTGCAACGTGGAAGGAGCCGCCAGTTGGAAAGTATCGAGGCGGGCCAGCTCAGGGGCGGAAAAATGGGTACGAGGGCTCGACCAACCATAGACCAGCCGCGCTTTCGCCCCGTAAGGGCTAGCGGACGCAGGTAACGCCGGCTCTTTGATGATCGCATTGCCCGGCAAGACAACCAGAGCCTCATGCTCGAACATTGCCAGCGCCTCCAGTCGGCTGATCGCTCCCAGGCGCGCCCCTCCCTGTACCAGTACCAACGCCAGGCCCATCAGCGCCGCGGCCAAGGCTTCCCCGCTGTCTTCCACCCCCTCGCTGTCAACGAACTCATCAAGCTGCTCCGTGAGCTGGGCCAGGAAGCCGATCATCATTACCGGACCATCCAGCAGCGGCAGCAACAGGTTGAACGCTACCCAGCCAAACTGCATGAACCTGTCCCAGCGCGCCTGCGAGTCGGACACCGAAGCCCGTTTGGCCTGTTCGATCAAGGCCTGGGCACAGGCTTTGTACAACGCACCGACGATATCGCCTTGTAACGGCTCGCGGCCGAGCAACGCAGGTTCCGGAGTCCGGGGAGCGGTGGCATCCGAAAGCAGCACCCGGCCGATGTGCGGCTCCTGGAAACCGCCGTTGGCATAGACCCGACGGGCAGAAGGTTCAAGCCCGGCAAGCACGCTGTCCTGTAACGCTCCGGCCTGCTTGATGGCATCGAAAAGAGCGGCTCGCGAGGCAAATTCCATCAGGGGCGTTGACGAAGCAGGCCTGTAAAGCACATGAGGCCCCAGGCTGACATCCTCGGGGCCGATCACAAACATGTCGGCGACCACATTGGGCGTTGCCTGGGCATCGGTCAGGAAAGCCAGGGGCCTGATGACCGGTTTGTGCCCGGCAGCGAAACCGGCCGACAGGGTCGGTCGCAACACCGCCACGACAAAGCGATAAGCCATATCGGTAAGGTTCTTTTTGATCTTCAGTTCCAATGCCTGCAATGGCAGCAGGATGGCGAGGCGATCAGCGAAATGTTGCTGCCTGCGGGCCGCATCCAGGGGATCATTCAGTAACTTGCGCTGCAGCAGTTCGGGATAGTGCTGGCCGATGTCGGCTCGCGAGGTCAGGTCCCGCAGATACTCATAGGTCATCCAGGCGGGTGGTTCGCCCCCTCGGTAGGTAATCTTCGAAGGGACCCAGGGAAAAGCTCCGAGATTTCTGATCGCCATCTCGGGGAAAGTCCGGGTTTGAGTTGCACTGTGAGGGGGCGGAAACGGCGGATCGATGATCTCGAACGGGGAATTGCTCGACCGAAATAACGTCACTTCAATTTCGTTCACCGAGATATCCGTGCGCGAGGGGTCATCCTCCAGCATCTTTTCCTTCAAGGCCTGGTCAGCGAACTCAAGGATGTTCGAAATACCCGCCATGAATGACACGGACCTTCGATGCTGCGCCGCCAGCGATAGCAACAAACGACTGTAGGCGCCGCGATCCGCCAACGGTGCATTCCTCAGCCAGGATGGAAGCACCTGCTGCAGTTTCGACAGCCTGGCCTCATGCCCCGAGCGAAAGGCCCCCAGCAGCGTGCCGGGACCGGAAACCAGCGCCACTTCGCGTTCAAGACTGGCCGTGTCGGGATAAGCCGAGGGTTTGATCCTGGCGAGCAGTTGCAACTGACGCTCCAGGAGACAGAGGGTCAAGGCGTCGAAGATGTCCTGCTCGGGGGTGTAGTTTCTCAGCTTCGAATCGTCCGCCCGGCGCGCACCAAACCAGGACGCTTCCATTGCCGCCACCGAGCCGAACACCTCGATCCCGCCAGCCGATGTGTAGAGCAAAGCGATTTCTCGCTCACCCAGACGGCGCGACATGGCCAGCACCAGCACATCCCCCGGATGAGGAACGTTGCTGTCGCCCTCGTAGACAAACGTGACGTAGGCTCGGGTGGTGCCCTGCCCCAGGGCTCGTTGTCGCCGAGCCGGCTCCGGGTAGTCGAGGACGGCCTGGACGGTGGCGAGCTCCTCGCCTACGAGCGCCGAAGCGGCCTGTTGCAACTGCGCCTTGAACAGATCGGACAGTTGTCGCCAGACGCTGGGAGCGTCTGTGCTCCAGAAATCCACCAAGTGCTGTTGATAGCCCTCAAGCAGCATGGAGGCCCCTTCATCGAGCATTTGCTGGAGTTCATCCAAGGGGATCTTTTCGCCCTGGGGCGTCTCTGCGCCAGGGAATTTCGCAAGAAAGCTGCCCTGGCTGAACGTCCTTGCCCCCACGCCCCTGCAGCGCTCGAGCAACAGGTCGGCCAATCCATGGGTGTCGTACCCGACCTTGTGCGGTTGCCCGCCGTCCATGCGCCATTGAGGTTCAAGGATCACGGCGGTTGCGGCGGCTGGTGCCAACGTTGGATAACGTTCATTGAGGAGCGCTTGAAGCGTCGTCCGTGCGACGTCCTTCAGCGACGGGCGTGACGCGAACAGCAGGTGCACGTTCAGGGCCCATGAGGTGATCTCATCATCGGTTCGCAGGGGGCGTGGCGAGCTTGTCATCGAAGGGGTGGGACTCGAAGTCGACATGGCTTTTTTCCATTGGCAGGCAATGAGTGGAAGTCTTCAGCCCGCCTAAAGAAGCGAGCCGCGACCGTTACCTGCGAGCGTAAGCAGCCCGTTGGGGGGGTGTGCGGTATCGGGTTATCGCTTTTCCCGGCATACAACTTGCTCGATATCCAGCCTCCCCAAGGCTGGAAACGAACATGCTGCACTCCCACCTCACCACCCTCAACGCTGTCTCCCTGGTGCTCAACACCTTCAAGCGCGAAGGTCTGCCCAGTGAGGTGTTGCTGGCCGGTAGCGGCATCAGCGCGGCGGACCTGAACCGGGCCGATACGTGCATCACCACCAATCAGGAGATGCAGGTCTGCGCCAATGCCGTGGCCCTCAAGCGCGACATCGGCCTGGAACTGGGCTTGCGCATGCACGTGTCGTCCTACGGGATGCTGGGTTACGCCCTGCTCAGCAGTGCCACTTTGGGTGACGCTTTGCGTTTGGCACTGCGCTATCCGGCGCTATTGGGAACACTCTTCGAGCTGCACCTGGAAGAAGGCCATGAAACGGTCTGGCTCAGCGCCAGCGATTATCGGGAGAGCCCGGCCCTGGCGGTGTTCAACGCCGAGTTCTGCATGGTGTCGCTAAAAGTCATCTGCAACGACCTGCTCGGCCAGACACTGCCCCTGCGCGCGGCGCGTTTCGAACATTCGGCGCCCGATTATCAGGCGCGCTACGCAGCGCTCTTTGACTGCCCGGTGCGTTTCGACAGCGTCGATAACGCCTTCGCCTTCGACCGCCACTGGCTGGAACAACCGCTGCCACTGGCCGACCCCATCACCCACCACGCCATGGCCGAACGCTGCCGTCGGCAGAACACCGAGTTCACCGGCCGCCAGGCCTGGCTGGGACGGATTCGCCAGTTGCTCAGTGCACAATTGAATGCCGCACCCGGCCTGGAAGGCCTGGCAGAACAGATGAACTGCTCGTCGCGCACCTTGCGCCGTCACCTCAAAAGTATGGGCTGCAGCTATCAGGAATTGCTCGACGAACTGCGCTTCGAACGGGCCAAGCAGATGCTGTGTGAGGACCAATTGCCGATCCATCGGATTGCTGAAATGCTCGGTTTCAGCGAAACGGCCAGTTTTCGCCATGCGTTTGTACGCTGGAGTGGCGTGGCGCCGAGTCAGTTCAGATCTTGAATCGCAGCTTTCGTGTACAACACCCAACCCCGTGGCGGGCGGGGGAGCTTGCTCCCGCTGGGCTACGCCTGTAGGAGCTGTCGAGCGAAGCGAGGCTGCGATCTTCCCCAGACCCTTGAGCCTCAAGCGAAAGATCAAAAGATCGCAGGCTTCGCCAGCTCCTACAAAGCCGAACGGGAGCAAGCATCCTCACCACAAATTCCCGGGCAGTCACGAGCCCTGTTAACCCTCCCTCAGCCAAGCTTCCAACCAGCCACGCATTCTTGCGCCATTGCCTACAACTACGCCAGAAACCGTCGGCTTGTGCGCCTTGCTCCCGGGCTCTATCGTTTCCCTGCCGCTGCCCATCAGTGGTCGGGCTTAGTAGCCCGGATGACCTACCGGTTGCATGAGTCTCATCAGTCAGGCATTGCCTGCACTCGATGGTGGCTGTGCGCATGGCGCCTTCGGGCGCGCCGGTTTGGGTATATCACCGGGCTACTAACCCGCGCACAGCTGTCACCCTGCTCTCCACCGTCGTAAAAACATCAACAACGAGTCCCTGCTCGCCAACCTCAGCGAAACCCTGGCTTCTACCGAAGCGACGGTCAGCCCTGGCCGCAGAGCGCGGAGGCGTAAGACACCACTTCGTCCTCGGTATCCAGCAACTTATCGAACTGAGTTCATTGCTGGCGAACCGGATGCTGGATAACGTTGAGCCGCGCTAGCAGGGTCTCGGTGCAAAGAAGGGCGACAAATTCGTTGAAACAAGGATTGAGAAGTGGCAAGAGTTTCACGGCGCAAGTATGAGGAATGGCGGGCTTATGCCAATGCAGCCCGCACAGCTTCCAATGAGCTATTGGCATTGCTAGCACAAGAATCAGCAGATCCTGAACGAGCGGGTGAGGTTGATTTCGCACTGGTGCGCTTCGGAGACATCGATGCTCGCGCACTCGAACAATTTGATCTATGGGAGTCAGACCACGGTTTCCCCTGGCATGATTCTCCGGGGGTCATCAAAAGCGATGCCCGGCATCTCGATCTCGCGCTTTGGTACGGGGATTTACTGTGTGGCCTATGCTTCGCCACGCCCAGCGGCAAACGCGCTGTTGTGCGGATCAAATTACTGGAGGGGCATCCCAAACGGGAGGATGGCCCGCATCCTTTAAAGAGAAGAGTCATCGAACTTTGCGTGCTTGCTGTTACTCAGTATTGCAAGATCATCGGAGCGGAACTCATTGAAATCGATAGCCCATTGCCCGGAGCAGTCCCGGTATACGTCGAGAACGAGTTCCAGATGGTAAACGGCGCCCTTGTGTTGACTCTTGATGAGTAATAGCATCATTTCAGAGGTGATCGAAAAATGAGCAAATTGAAAGCAACCCAAAGCGGTAAGGCCGGCAAGCACAAAGGGCAAGATACCTTTGGCTGCTTGTACGTGCGCGGCTTGCGCAAAGCTCGTGTCACTAGCTCGATGGATCTGCGGATGCTCGACCGTATCCGTCGTGGTTCGTCCGATGAGCCAGAGGGTGCGCTCGCTGGTTCGCGTCAGACCAAGCTTTCTGCCAGTGCGTAAGACCACGACAGAGTGAGAACTGGGCGACCTTGGTCGCCTTTTTTGTGTTTATCCTGTGACGGCCAATAGCCCTGCCCGCCCATCTCAGCGAAACCCCGGCTTTTGCCGATGCGGTGGTCCACGAACTGCCTCCGAGCTGGAAGGCTCCCGCCGCCCCATCGCCCTCGGCATCCAGCAAATGATCGAACTGAGTTTATTGCTGGCAAACCGTGCACTGGATAACGTCGACCCACGATAGCCGCTACACCCCAACCCCGTGGCGAGGGAGCTTGCTCCCGCTGGGTGGCGAAGCCGCCCCAAAAAAGCCAGCGCATTCCTACAGAAAAACCGCTGCGCCACCGAGCGGGAACAAGTACCTTCGCCTCGAATCCTGAGCATTACGAAGGCTTGTTTATTCTCCCTGTGCAACGCTTCCACCAAGCTACGAATCCTTGCGCCATTGCCTACAACTACGCCAGAATCCGCCCGCTTGTGCGCCTTGTCTCCGGGCTCTATCGTTTCCCTGCCACTGCCCATCAGTGGTCGGGCTTGGCGGCCCGGTACACGAAAGGCGCAACAGCCCCTCAATATGATTGCGATGCCTCTGGCATTGGCACTCCGATGTTATGGCGGGTTGCGCAAGGATCCCTTCGGGGATGCCGGGTTCCTTTCGTTCCGGTCCGCCAACCTTGTGTAATCCGTCACCCTATCTGCTTGGCGGCAGACGGTGATGGTTCCTCTTACGAAAGGAACTCCACCATGTTCAAAATCACACCAAATCCCCCCGAAGCAGATCACACCTCTGCGTCCACTCAAACCAAAACGAAGAAACAAGACGAAGCAGAAAAGCGCGCCTTGGATTACTACCTGCTACCGAAACCGGAAAAGTCCGAAGATGCATCCAAACCGGGCCAGCTATTCACCGTGGCAAAAAACGCCGACAACGAATGCCTGCTCGCCAACCTCAGCGAAAACCTGGCATCCGCCGACGCGATGATCAGCAACCTGGCTTTCGACCTGGAAGGCCCCCGCCGCCACATCGCCCTCGGCATCCAGCAACTGATCGAACTGAGTTCACTGCTGGCCAGCCGTGTGCTGGATAACGTCGACCAACGCTAACCGCTACACCATCAATCCTGTGGCGAGGGAGCGATCTCTCGCCACGAACCATGTATATCCTCGGAGCGGATAATAAACGTTCTATCGCCTTCGCTAGCTAGCACACACAGGATTGGCGATGACCCTATTTTGTAAAAGCTCAGCCTGAACAGTCCAAGGGTGAGCTATCTCTCCTCTTAACAGCAGGGGACGATTATCCACGTTCGTCACGATCAACTTTAGGTTACCCGCCGTAACTGGGAACGGTTAGAGCTAATGATCGGAAATACCTAGGAGGCAATTCCCCTTAAACTACCTCTACGCCATACACATCAGGAGACGCACAAAACACTTGTAACGCAGCCTCTCTAACGCAAACTTTATTATATCCAGCAAGCATCGCCTCGTCGTTAATACGAAGCGTGCCGTACACGTTTGTTGCAAGAATTTTCATTAAACGCAGTCGCTCGCTCTCCGGTAATGATAGCTTAGCCATAAGCTCATCTAAGTGATGTCCATCCACAAATGTTTGCTGCAGTAAAATTATGCAATTTTTAGTTATATTCATATATATTGCCGGCCCAGCTTTAAGCGGCTCTTTAACGACCCCGGTATCAGATAGTAGCGCACACTTTTCATCAAACACGAAGGCCAGGATGCTCGTGCTAAACTCTTTCGCCAAAAAAAACTCATCAACAAACCCATCAAGGCTCGTCGATTCATCACCTTCAGCGTACAAAAACAACAGCAGCAGTCGAATCCATTCCTTATATTCCTTTGGTGAGACTCCGTAGGAGTCGCAGATATATTTTTCTTCTGCGTTACTTTTCTCTGTTAGAGCTACATATAGCGCAAAGGCTCCGGGCTTATCGATACAATGATCCACATAAGAGTCAAAATTTTTCAAGACCTCCTTAATTTTGTATGGATTTCTTAGCCAGTTCATTATTTATAGATATATATACTTAACATGCTTTAAAAATACTGCAAAATCACACCCTTTAATTTTTTGTAGGTCAATCGATTCGCTAGTAACATCAACACTTGCTCTAGCAGTACTGACCATTATATGCACCCAAAAATCCGATAAAAAATTCCAGGTAACAACTCAAACCGATCGCAAATGTGGTTTCGCAAACCTAGTTTTTTCTAATGCAAGGAACTTAGCTAACCCTTCTTCCATTGCTGATACAAAGCTCCCTCAGGCCACAATCTTTTCATCCCGGCCACTAAAGCATTTTCTAATGCTTCCAACACAGGCTCAAATTTTTCTAAAAAATCGTAGTTTGGCGAAGCCTCAGCCATTCCAAGCATTGTTAACATAAATTGATTTTTATGAACCCCACCAACTTTGAACTCACTTACGCCACCCGCAGCATCAGGCATAAATACTTCAAACCATCCAGGATGTTTCTGGTGTAGCTCTACAACCCAATGATCTGGGAACAATCCCTCAATCGCAACTTTATTGGGAATAATTACGTAGTCCTGATTACCATTAAAACACCCCCTCTTTCCAAAATAACCAGATAACTCCTGAACGCTTCTTCTTCCGGCATCATCACCGTCGAATAGCGAAACTGCTGCTACTTCTTGCCGCATTAGCTCATAATTTGCACGCAAAAAACCTTTCAGCTCTGTAACTCCACCAAACTCTCGAAACTGGACAATATCTGACGCCAACAACATAGGCGTAGCATATGCACCCTGATAATAATCCGCCATCGTAGTCAAATAATTAATATCAGTCTCACCCTCAACAAACACATTGAGATCAGTTAATCCAAAATAGTCTGAAAACTTAACTCCTAACGACACACGAATATCCTCAGTTGCCTGCTGCATAGTGTCATATACGTGAAGACGTGTTCCAGCACCTTTCGGCCCGGTTGTAACACCTTGAACGTCTGCAACTGATTGCGGCATAAAACTTAAGGAGTGTGTGGTTTTTATCACAGTGGAGATGCTGGAAAGCTGCTCTAATATTTTAGAACTTTGATAAGCGAGTGAAGGATGCATATACGTCTCCGGCTCCTCGATTAACCAAACTACAGACTTCTCCGGATTTTGTTGGGTAATCCATTTAAACGACGACAAAAGTACCGCCGACTGCAACCCCATGCCTTTCGTAAAAATAGAGCTTTTACTTGTATCATGCACCATCAACTCGAAACCTGAGATCAAATGTTCCAGCGCATTTCGAGGATATTCCAAGTATGAATTAACTTTACTCAAACCTGATTCAGCTAGCTCTTTGTCCATACTATCGGTAAGAGACGATATGCTTTTCCTTATCTCTAAATCGTAAGGTTTAAGAGCCTCAGCAACCTGTTTTTTAACAAAAGGCGAAACAAATTCATCATATAGTTGCGCAATTGACTTGTTAGAAGGAATGTAATAACACTGAAAACATTCCAGCACGGAAGAGACTATGGTTTTTTGCAGCGTCGAATATTGCGGTGACTTGCCGTCGGCTTTTTTTGCCCCCGGGTAAACCTGATAGACCGGAAGCGACTTATTGAAATAAACGTTTATGGAGAATGTATTTTCAGATGCTTCGGTTTTTGGAACTTTAAGCATTTGCCTCAACTTTCTAAGCTTATCTAAAATCTCTTTATCGGCATCTGGGTCGGCTTCAAAAAAACAAGTCAGACTAGTTTGAATATTTTTCGAGTTAAATGGTAAGTCGCGATCTGGATCATAGTTATATTTATTATCATGACCGGTAAAAAAATAATAAAGCGCTAATAACGCATTTGTTTTACCTGAGTTATTCGGACCGATGAGAGTAAGACCATTTCTAATATTTAATGTCTGATCAGTCGATATAGTCCTAAAATTTTTTATCCGTATGCTGACAATTCGCATTTTTCTTCCTTTAATTATTAAGCAAGTTGATTCCAGCAGATGAAACATTCAATTACAACTGATGCTTTTGCCAAATAGCTCTTTCCCAAATTTTCCTAGCTGCGTCCTTTAATATTTCTACCGCTCCCAGTTACCCAGTCTTGGGATTGCCTGCCCAATTCATATTTTTCGTGCCCAAAATAGCGGTGGAGCCCATGAATGCTAGCAGAGAGACATCACTTTGCCATATGCGCCCAAGGTCGAACGAACCGCACCGAACGCGGTAGCTTTGTCGAAGAAGTGCTCTGTTAATGGGTGTTAAGGGGAGCGCCCGCTGCTGGTCGTAAACTCAATTGATTAACCAATTGCACGACTTCCTCTGGCTGCCCACTAACGACCACCTCGACCAATTTCAGATACGCGGCATCAACAGATGTGAGGACTTCGCTCAAAACGTTGTGCCACCCTACGGCGGCTGCGCCGCCGAGCGGGAGCAAGCTCCCTCGCCACGGGGTGCAGGGCAGGCATCCAAGCATCACTCACGCCCCACCCCCGCGCACACCCGCGCCACCAAGGGGCGATTTACGGTCAAACCTTTTGGCCATTTCGATCCCCTTTTGGCCTCTCCTGCCGTTCTCCGAAACGCCGCGCGCCGCAAGACTGTGAGCAACCGAATCAGCCCTGCGGAGAACAACAATGCTGACGATCTACTCAGACGATCACCACCTGCACCACGGACGCTGCGAGTTGATGGACGGGCAATTGATGCCCTGCTTCGAAATGCCCTCCCGGGCCGATCACGTGCTGGAGCGGGTCAAGGCGCGCGCGCTGGGGCCGGTGGAGGCGCCGCAGGATTTTGGCCTGGGACCGATCCAGCGTATCCACAGTGCGGCGTACCTGGAATTTTTCAAAGGTGCCTGGGACCGCTGGGCCAAGTACAACCGCGACGGCGACTTGTTGCCCTACACCTGGCCGGCACGGACCCTGCGCACGGTCATCCCGACCAGCCTGCACGGCCAGCTCGGTTATTACAGCTTCGACGGCGGCGCGCCGATCACCGCCGGCACTTGGCAAGCGGCCTACAGCGCAGCGCAGGTCGCCCTCACCGCCCAGGTCGAAATTCAGCGCGGCGCGCGCAGTGCCTTTGCGCTGTGTCGTCCACCGGGGCACCACGCTGCCAGTGACTTGATGGGGGGCTATTGCTACCTGAACAACGCTGCCATCGCCGCCCAGGCCTTCCTCGATCAGGGCCACAAGAAAGTCGCGATCCTCGATGTCGATTACCACCACGGCAACGGCACCCAATCGATTTTCTATGAGCGCAGCGACGTGCTGTTCACCTCGATCCACGGCCACCCAGAGGCGGAGTTTCCGTTCTTCCTGGGCTATGCCGACGAGCATGGCGAGGGCGATGGCGAGGGCTTCAATTTCAACTACCCTTTGCCAGCCGGCTCAGGCTGGGACACCTGGAGCGCGGCACTGGAGCAGGCCTGCGGGCAAATCCGGGGTTACGACGCCGATGTCATCGTCGTGTCCCTGGGCGTAGACACCTTCAAGGACGATCCGATTTCGCAGTTCAAGCTCGACAGCCCGGATTATCTGGCGATGGGCAAACGCATCGCCGCGCTCGGCAAGCCGACGCTATTTGTGATGGAAGGCGGCTACGCGGTGGCCGAAATCGGCATCAATGCCGTCAACGTTCTCGAAGGTTTCCAAAGCGCCCCATGAGGAACACAAGCATGATCAGACTCAAGCGTTCGATGGCGCCAGCCCTGTGCGCCATGCTGCTTTGCGGTGCCGTCCAGGCCGAGGAGCGGACCCTGCGTGTCTACAATTGGTTCGACTACATCACGCCCAAGGCCCTGGACGACTTCAAGGCGCAAAACAGCCAGGTCAAACTGGTCTACGACATCTTCGACACCAATGAAGCGCTGGAAGCCAAGCTGCTGACCGGCAATTCCGGCTACGACGTGGTGGTGCCGTCCAACGTGTTCCTGGCCAAGCAGATCGAAGCCGGCGTGTTCCAGCCCCTGGACCGCAGCAAACTGCCAAACTGGAACCACCTCGATCCCAAGCTGATGAAGCTGATCGAAGCCAACGACCCAGGCAACAAATTCGCCGTGCCCTACATGTACGGCACCATCCTGATCGGCTTCAACCCGGACAAAATCAAAGCCGCCCTCGGTGACAACGCTCCTGTGGACAGCTGGGACCTGATCTTCAAGGAAGAGAACATCAGCAAGCTCAAGCAGTGCGGCGTGGCGCTGCTCGACTCACCTTCGGAAATCCTGCCTCTGGCCCTGCAGCACCTGGGCCTGGACCCCAACAGCAAGCAACCGGCGGACTATGCCAAGGCCGAAGCGCTGATGATGAAGATCCGCCCGCACATCACTTATTTCCACTCGTCAAAGTACATGGCCGACATCGCCAACGGCGATATCTGCGTGGCGGTCGGTTATTCGGGCAGCTTTTCCCAGGCGGCCAACCGCGCCAAGGAGGCCAAGAACAGCGTGACAGTGGACATGAGCCTGCCCAAGGAAGGCGCGCCGATCTGGTTTGACATGCTCGCCATCCCCAAAGGGGCAGCCAACCCGGACGACGCTTACGCCTTTATCAATTACCTGCTGCAACCGAAGGTGATCGCACCGGTGAGCGATTTCGTCGGCTATCCGAACCCGAACAAGGACGCCACGGAAATGGTCGACCCGGCGATTCGCAACAACCCCAACCTGTACCCGACCGAAGCGGCCATGACCTCGCTTTACACCTTGCAACCTTTGCCCAGGGACGCCGAGCGGGCGCGGACACGGGCCTGGACCCGGATCAAGTCCGGCCAGTAGCTCAGTCTGTAGCAAGGAGTTTGTCTGGCCCGGGGATAAGGTGGCCTCTCACCCGGGCTGACACTGCGCCCTATACATAGTTACCACCGTCTCTGTTCTGCCGCGCCCTAGCATGGCGTTCCCGAAGCGTTCGGCTTTGGGCATGCCATGTATCGCGAGACAGGGAGACTCAGATGACCCAACCCTTAACACCTAAACCCGCCGCACCCGACGCCAGCGTTGGCGACGCGGTGCTCAACCAGTTGCTCGCCGGCCCGACCTCGCCGGAGGTAGCCGCCGCCCTTCTGCACAACGCGCTCAAGAAGCTCTATCCCCATTTGCATCTGGACCCGAACAATACTGTGGTCGGTGAGCCGGACTGGGAAATCGTCGACGGCCAGATCGTTGAGCGGCCCACGCGTTACCAGACACTCAGCAACATGCTGGCGGCACGGATGAATGAGGACTATGCGACGCTGCTGATAGAGGGCTTTCACTTTCTGACCCACCTGCCACTGACGACCCCCGAGGTGCACCTGCCGGTGCGCATCGCTCAGATCGGCAGCCTGATCAATGAACTCGCGCCCGTCATGGTGTCCGCCTGCCAGGAACAGCAACTGGTGTACTGGAACGCCACGATCGGCACCGCGCCGCCGCGTTGGCATGAGCTCTCCAGCCTGCTGCACAGACTCTGGGACGTTAAGCAGGTCAAGGGCTGGACGGACTCCGACTGTGCCATGGCCAGGCAACTGTTCCTGTACCCCGACCTGCAGGACCGAAAGGCCAACGACCCTTATGGCACCCATGCGTACCTGATCGACATCGATGAGGTGGATGGCGACAAGTTGACACGCATGATCGACAACTCCCTGGTGGTGCTGATCGGAACCGTCGACAAAAAACAGACCATCCTCGCCTACTCGCTGCGTCGCAGCTACGAGAAGTTCGACTCACTGCAAGCATTGGAGCAGACCTTGCCTGATCATCTGGGCAACGTGGAGGGCAAGAAGATCCAGTGGCGCTTCTTTGAGCCCGAAGGCAACATTTTCGATCACAAGGCCTGCGGCTTGATTGCCACCCAGGTACAGATCCTGGGCTCTCCCGAGATCCTGAAAGGGTTCATGGCCGACGACAGCGAGCAGCCCGCGCTCAGTGGAACACAGACCGACACCGGTCCTGATGCGGCCTGGTACGAGAAGCAGATGCCGGACTGGCTCCAGCAAGCATCGACGTCCGACCAGATCCTGTTCGCCCAACACATGAAGAACCTGTCCGCGCTGAGCAGCTCCCATGCCGGCAAGACCTACCTGGACGATATTCCCCCCATCAAACACTATGCGCTGAACGCTTTGAAACAGCAGATGCAATCGGAGCATGCCGACGCCGCGACGCTCGACCCGCAACGGATCGAACTGCAAATCCGCAGCCCCGTCGTCTGGGGCACCTTCGTTGTTCCCGGCAAAATCGAGATCACGCGGCTCAACCTCGTCGACCTGGCGCTACAGAACCTGATTGCGCTGCCCCTTGGCGACAAAGTGGTCAGATCTCTCGACGGCGACAAGCTGCCCGGATGGATGACGGTCGACTACGTCGAAAATCTGGTGACCAAGGTCGACGTCGGTCGCGTTTATCCCGAACTGGTCAAGAGCAAGCTACTGGGCGATACCGTCGAATCGACCCGCCGGGAAAATCTCTACACTGCTCAGCTACGCATCCAGTTACCCATGCTGGCGCTGGAGAGCAAGATTCGCGGCGATTGCAACATCGACGAGCGCGGCTACCGTTACATCGCCGCCGTGATGGAGACCGACGAAGCCGAGCGCAAGGTCGACGGGCAGACAATCGTCATGCGCGAGCTGGCTTTCGTCTCCGGCCAGTCCCAGGGCACTGCGGGAGACGTCGTGACCAACATGTTCGTGATCGGTCCGCAGGATTTCGATGCAGGCCCCTGCGTGCTCTATCGCCCGCTGCTGGAACCGCAGCTGTGCCAGTATCCGACGCCGAGCAATCTGATCTACGCCATCCGGCAGACTCCCTCCTTGCGTCAATCGGTGCTGGCCTGGCTGCCCGACGGAGTACGCGAGAACTACAGCCGATACCTCTTTTCCGGGCCGATCCCCTCGCCCTGGATGATCGTCGAATTCGCCACCGACCCCTTCTCTTCGTGGACCAACAGCGCCCCCGTCAGCTTGAGCAACCAGACTCTGGGGGCGGATTTTCTGCCGCGGTTGTTCAGGTCCAATGCCGAGGCCCTGACCGCCCTCGCCGACCGTCAGTCTGTGTCCAATAGCGAGAACCGCTGGGAAACCTTCAAACAGGCCAGTTGGTTGATTTTCAACCTGGCCCTGCCCTACCTCGGGGCTGCGGTAGGCACCGCCATCTGGCTTTGGCAAATCCTCGACGACGTTGAAACGATGACACAAGGCGACGAAGAAGCCGACAGCCAGGCCACGTGGGAAGCGTTTGTCGACCTGTTGCTGAACATGGCCATGGCGATTACCGCACACGCCATCGAGCGCGCCCGGGAGAATACTGATAGCCGCCTGACAGAAGCCCCCCAGGTCGTGCCCGAGCAGGAAAAACTGACCAAGCCTGCGCCCATCATCGAGCAATTCATACCGCCCAAGGACACCAGACTGCCCGCCGAGCACTACGACACCATTCATTCCAGTGGCGCCTTGGCGGGCAAGTCCGGCGAGCATGCCAAGCTGCTCAGGCCCTTGAGCGTCAACAAGCCCGAGCACGCCGAACAGCTCAAGAGCGAGGGCCCGCTCAAGGGCCTCTACCAACAGGGCGATGACTGGTTCGCCAAAATGGCCGACAAGTGGTTCAAGGTAAAGGTGGAAGGGGACCATGTGTCCATCGTCGACGAAAAAGACCCCTCCCACCCAGGGCCGGCACTGATGCGCCATGCCCACGGCGAATGGCATGTCGACACGCGCCTGCGTCTGCGCGGTAGCGGATCGAAAGGTGCCCGGCAGGAGGTCATCGCCAATGCCAGGCGCCGTGGCATTCAGCTGCTGGCGCAGTTGACTCGCTTCGAAGAAAAGAAAATCGAAGGCCAGAAGTTGCTGACTATGGATGCCAAGGAGCTGGGTAAGGCGTCCGGCTCTGCCAAGGAGCTCAAACGCATCGTCTATTTGAGTACGTTGAAGACCCAACGGGAAAGCTACGAAGAAGCGTTGAAGATCCTGACCGAATGGCCGGTCTTTCAATCAAGGCCCGACGCGCCTCAAGTCCGACTCGGCTACTTGAACGCGCAGATCAATTTTACGTTCGAGGAAATAGACGCGCTGAAGGCTCGCTTCACCCCCGCCCTGAGAGAAGCCCTGGACATGGCCACTTCGACGATCGAGGAAGTCGAGCAGCAACACGTCGATGCTGCCGATGCCATGATCCGGGTCGGTGACGACATGATCGAGCGCCTGGATTACATGGAAACCCGCTTCTACCGACTCAAGAAGCAGGGGCGCGAAGGCTTTGAATTCCTGCGCCAGCACCGCGGGAAAATGCCGGCCTACAAAAGCGATGCGATCCGCCTGATCCAGTTGGACATGTATCGCCACCTTTGCCTGTCGCTCGACAGCATCCACACCGTGCCTGAGGGGTGGGCAGATCTCAACCAAGTGGTCGATAACATCACGGTTGCGTTCCAAAGCCTGCACGACGCCATCGAGGAGCGAAGTGTGATCAGGCTGGACGAACAGATCGATGCATTCGGCAGCCTGACGGAACAGTTCACCGCCATCGAAGAACATCTCGAATACCTGGGCGATGAATATAAGGCCAGTGTGCGCCCGGCAGAACTCAATCGACTGATAAAGCAGATTGGCCAGATCAAGAAACGCGCAGTCCGTCACCTGGCCTGGGCCCTCGATGAGCGAAGCAACCGGCGCAGCCTCGGCAACCCGTACGAGCAGCGCCCCCGGCCTCGGAAAAAGTTCATCAGGGCGCGTTTCTGGGGTCTGGTCAGTGGCGAACCCCGGCTCTCGAAAACCAAGGAAGAGACGGGCTGGGTCGATGTGAAAAACCCGCTTTCAGAAAAAATCATTGCCACGTTTCATCGCAAGGAAACCGGTGAGTGGGTGCCTCACGTCATCGCCGAAGCGCCGGCGCCCGTTCCTGCGTTGGCAACCAGCATCACCAAGGGTAAGGCCCTGATTGACGGGCTGGCAGCGTTCAAGACGCAAATCCAGGAATACGCCAACAAACCCAGTCGATCACCCACCGGCATCGGGATGATTCTGAATGCACACGCTGGCCGCATGGAGAAAGTCGCCGTGGCGATCACCAAGGCGCTGGACAACGCCTCTAACGAAACGGTGGGTGTGTCGGCCCAGGACCGGCAGTTGGCCGAGTCCACCCGCAAAACACTCAAGCAGGCGTCCAAGACCCTTTATGAGGAAGGGTTCGAAGGCATCCTCAAGGTCATCAAACAACGGCCACCGACCATGAGTGGCTTGATATGGCTTAAAAGCCGGAACCAGATTTCCATCACTCGGCAAAAGAACCGGCAACGCCTCAGAGGTCCTGTTTATGGCTATCTGGACCGGTACGAGATCAAGGACCTGAAAGAGAACAAAACGCTGTGGTTCGCCGACTTCCGTTATTCCACTGACTGGGCGCCTGCCCATGCTTATCTTTCGGCGCGTTTGAAAACACCGGAACAAGTCAGCCTGGGCCGGGCCGCCGACTCGACCAAGGAATTGACCCAGCGGCAACTGATCGATCTTTACCGCAGCGAAATCGCCGTGGACCAGGCCAGGGAGGTGTTCTTTCCAAAACGACTGTCGTGACGGACAAAGCCAGGCGTCTATCGACGCCGGCACTCATGTCGGCCAGGCCTTCGCCAGACGCGCCAGCGCGGCATCGATCGTCGCTGGCGGGACCGCCGCGAACCCCAGCACCAGCCCCGCCCGTACCTGCGTCGGGGTAGTGGCAGGCAACCAGTAGCTGCTCAAGCCATTGACCTCGACGCCGACTTCGGTGGCCCGGGCGATCAGCTCGCGCTCGCGCTCGATGTTGTCCACCGGCACCGTGACGTGCAATCCGGCGACGACCGTGGGCATGGCGCCGACGCCGTTCAACGACTTCGGCCAACCGGCCAGCAGCGCGTCGCGTCGGGCCAGTGCGGCCCGACGCATGCGCCTGATGTGCCGCTGGAAATGCCCGGCGGCCATGAACTCGGCCATGACCGCCTGGGTGCTGACTTCAGAGTGACGTACATCCACCGCGCGACGTTGGGCGAAGGCGTCTACCAGGCCAGATGGCAACACCAGATAACCCAGGCGCAAGGCCGGAAACGCGACTTTGCCGAACGTCCCCACATAAAGGACTCGCCCTTGCCGATCCAGTGCAGCCAGAGGCGCCAGTGGCGCACCGCTGTAGCGATACTCGCCGTCGTAGTCATCCTCGACGATCCAGCCGTTATTGCGCTCGGCCCAAGTCAGCAGCTCCAAGCGCCGTGCAAGGCTCATGACCACCCCGGTCGGGTATTGATGGGACGGCGTGACGTAGGCCAAGCGGCAGTGGTTCAACGTACCGAGCGCCGCGCAATCGAGGCCATCGCTATCAACCGGTACCCCCCTCACCTCGGCACCGGCAACAGCGAACGCATGCCCGGCGGCGCGGTAGCCGGGATTTTCCACCGCCACGATGTCGCCAGGGTCCACCAGCAGTTGTGCACAAAGGCTAATGCCCTGCTGAGCTCCGCTGGTGATCACAATTTGTTCAGCTGTGCAGTACAAACCTCGAGAGCTGCGCAGATAGGCTGCGATAAGACCGCGCAAGCGCGCATCACCTTGGGAATCGCCATAGCACAGCTGTTGCAGGTCCGGCTTGCGCCAGAAAGCCGCATTCAGCTTGGCCCACACCTCGAAAGGAAACAGGTCGAACGCCGGAACACCGACCCGAAAGGCCCTTGGCGGGCCGAGGGGTGGTTGAGGTAAATGGTTCTTTTCGACCCGTTTCAATGCCCCACTGTGGATAACTTTACTGGATGGACGCACAGGCAAATCGAGCCAATCTGTGGATAAACCAGTGGATAAGCCTGTTGAAAACCCTGTGGACACTTTTGTGGATATGTTTTTCAAAGGCAGGGCCGTGGACGACAGTCTTGCCACATAAGTGCCGTCACCGACCCGCCCTTCGATGAAACCCTCGGCGTAGAGCTGGTCATAGGCCCGCACCACGCTGTTGCGTGAAATCGACAAAGCCGCTGCCAGGTCCCGGCTGGCCGGCAGCCGCGTGCCGCTGGCCAGGCGGCCGTCCAGCACTCGTGAACGCAAAGCCTGATAGAGCTGGCGACTCAGCCCCTGGCGGCGGTCCAGCTCGATACCGGCGGGATTGAAAGACAGGGGCGGCACAGGGTTGTTCATGACAGTCCTCGTAATGGACCTATCCAATTGACCATAAGTGGCTCTTACAACAGACCAATAGCCTGCCTAGGATGCTCGCATTCGCCAAGGAAAATCATCATGTACAACCCCAACGCCTTTGCCGTCGAAGACCTGCCCCAGTTGCACGGCATGATGAATGATTGCCGTCTGGCCGTATTGATCACGCACGGTGAACACGGCTTGCAGGCCAGTCACTTGCCGCTGTTGCTGGACACGCAACAGGGCCCCAATGGCAGCCTTTACGGGCACATGGCCCGGGCCAATCCGCAATGGCGCGACCTGGAAGCCGGCGCCGAAGCCTTGGTGGTCTTCGCCGGGGCCGATGCCTACGTCAGCCCCGGTTTCTACCCCAGCAAGGCCGAACACGGCAAAGTCGTGCCAACCTGGAACTACCTGGCCGTGCATGCCTATGGCGCGGCCGAGGTGTTCAGCGACCCCCATCGTTTGCGCAACCTGGTCGGCGCCCTCACCGACCGCCACGAAAGCGGCCGCGCCCAGCCGTGGACAATCGACGACGCGCCAGCCGAGTACATCGACAGCATGCTCAGGGCCATCGTCGGCTTCGCCCTGCCTATCCAGCGCCTGGAAGGCAAGCGCAAGCTCAGCCAGAACCGCAGCCCGGCGGACGTCAGCGGGGTGCGCAATGGTCTCGCCGCCAGCCCCGTCCCCCAGGACCAGATGCTCGCGCGCCTGATGCCTGATCCATTGTCCAAGGAGTGAACATGAGCCAACCCCAGATCCGCCTCGTCACCGCTGACGATCACGCCGCCTGGCTGCCGCTGTGGCAGGCCTACTTGCGCTTCTACAACACCGAACTGCCGCAGACCGTGAGCCAAAGCACCTGGCAACGCCTGCTCGATGATCAAGAGCCGACCCACTGCGCCCTCGCCTGGGACGGCGACACCGCAGTAGGCCTGGTGCATTTCATCTATCACCGTTCGAACTGGAGCATCGAAAACTCCTGCTACCTGCAAGACCTGCTGGTGACGGAGCACAGCCGCGGCACCGGCGTCGGGCGCCAGCTCATCGAATTCGTCTACACCACCGCCAAGGCCGATGGTTGCTGCAAGGTGCATTGGCTGACCCACGAAACCAACGCAACCGCGATCCAACTCTACGAGCGCATCGCCGAACGCCCAGGCCTCATTCAATTTCGCAAAGCCCTGTAAGGAGCACAGCATGCCGATTTCACCCGCCGACTGGAAAGGCGTCCCAGCGCCGTCTGCGCAGTTGATCGAAGGGCGTTTCATCCGCCTGGAGAAACTCGATCCGGCGCGTCATGCCGATGGCCTGTGGCAAGCCCTCGAAGGGCCGGGAGCAGACCCCAAGCTCTGGGATTATTTGCCCTACGGCCCGTTCAAGGATCGCGACGCTTTTGATGCGTGGCTGGCCAATCACGCAGCCAATACCGATCCGTATTTCTTCAGCGTGATCGACCGCGCCAGTGGCGAAGTGCAGGGAATTCTCAGCTTGATGTCGATCGTGCCAGCACAAGGTCGCATCGAGATCGGCCATGTGACCTTCGGTGCGCCGATGCAGCGCTCGCCGAAAAGCACCGAGGCGGTTTATCTGCTGGCCAGGGAATCTTTCGCCCTGGGTTATCGGCGTCTCGAATGGAAATGCAACAACGCCAACGCCCGCTCCAAATACGCCGCCGAGCGGCTGGGCTTCACCTTTGAAGGGGTGTTCCGCCAGCACATGGTGGTCAAGGGACAGAACCGCGACACTGCGTGGTACTCGATGCTGGACTCGGAATGGCCGGCAATCCGGGTGGGATTCGAGCGGTGGCTGAGTGAGGAGAATCAGCGCGAGGGTGGACAGGTGCTTGGGTTGGTGGAGTGTCGGTCATGAGGTGTGGGTGACTGAGCGTCCGCTATCGCGAGCAGGCTCGCTCCCACAGGGGGGCAGCGGTGTACACATATCCGGTGTTCACCTCGGTTCCCTGTGGGAGCGAGCCTGCTCGCGATGGCGGCGGTACAGTCGACATCACCTTGCGAGCATCACAAGTAAATTATCCTCACTCAGGTTTAGGCTTCATCTCACCAATATTCTTGAGTGAATCCGCGGTCACACCTCGCCTTGCATACTGCCAGGCCCAGTCCGGAATGGTCAGATGGCTTTCCACGTACATCGCAAAGTCCAGACGACTATGGCCCAGGCGATTGGTTGGGAAGTCGAAGTTGTAGAGGTACTGCTGGGCCCGACGTTGGCCGATGGAGAGCAAGCGCTGCATGATCTGGTTGGCGCGGAATTCGTCCGGGGCAAGGCTGCTTCTCAGGGCAAGGGCAAGGTGCATCTCGGAATTCAGCGCCCCAGGTCGGGCCAGGGCGAGCCGGATGGTGGCGTCGCTGAAGTGCGGCCCAATCAGGTCGGCCCAGATCTGGCTGGCGTAATCCTTGCGCAGCTTCTGCAAAGAGCCCCAGAGATTCGGAACATCGAATAACGACGCGACCCTGTCGTTGGAGGGAGGCTGCCCCGCAAAGCTGAACAGCTTGGCTACAGCCGGTATGTCGTTGTCCATGATGTTCCCCCAGGCGCCCCCCAGGAACACCAGGAAATCCGCCAACTCGTCTTGATGCGTGACGATATTTTGCAGGTTCCGGTCGTCAAACAACTGCATCCAGTCGACATCGATGCTTTCGGTGCGCTGCAATTCGCTGTAGCGGGTGCTCGCATACTCCGCAAGAAGCTGGAAACGCCTATCGGACAAGGCCGGGTTACGTAGCCACCGGGCCACTTCGCCCACCCGCAACAAACCGCCCAGGTTATGCGCGATGATCGGCGACCTGAACAGAAAATTCGCCCGTCTCAGCAAGACGGGAAAACGCCCGAGAGCGGTCTTGAACAAGTTGACAGTCCTATCGGCCCTGTCCGTGTAAATGAAATGATCGAACAGCTCCGAAGTATCACTGACGGACTTGCCAGAATCGGCCACCAACAGACTCTTGGCATCAGCCAGATCGTCGCTATCGACCAGGTAGGCCCCATCGAGCAAGGCTTCAAGCTGGTCTTCGTCCAGATGACCGTGCAGCGCTTCGTCATACAGGATATAAGCCGAACTGTTATTGGGATGGTGATTGACCAGTTGCCTTGCGGTCACGCCGTACTCCAGCAGGATATGGGCCACGTCAGGGGTCATTAGCAGGAACTTGTCATCAAGCAACTTCTGGATCAGTGCAGGCTCAACGGGCCCCACCAAGAGGTCCTCGAACAGTTGCTGCATGGTTTGTCGCTCTTCCCCGGAATATGGCGCATAAACGCTGGCCGCCAATTTCGCCGGAGGCCGCTGCGACAATATGCGCCCGACTTGCTGGAGGATTTCCGGCGGCAATCTGGAGGCCGGGTTTGCGGTGATCGCCGTTCGCACCGAACTGTTTGCTTGCAGGTCCAGGTAACGCAACGTTGGCTGGAACAGGCGATGCGGGTTGGGTGCGCCATAGACGATCCGCGACAGATCAAGCATTGCCGCCTGGCCCAACAGGTTGTCCAGCGAGGGCGCATTCTCAAAAAGTGCCTGTTGAATCCTGGTCGGTGGCGACGCCACGTATTGCCCGATATGCGGATGCCGGTCGATATAATCAGCCACTTCATTTCGCAAACCCTGCATCGAGAACGTTTGCTGGGTCTGTCCTTCATTCAGCCCACGGGTAACAGCATTGAAGAAACAATCACCGTCGCCAGGGATCGCCACGGTCTCCTCGCCCAGCACCAGGTTGTAATGATGCTGGGTCGTGCGATTGAGGACGACATCGGTGTCAGTCCTCTCTGGATGGCTGCTCAGGGGATAGATGGTTTCGTCTTGCCCAGGCGTAAAGCGCAACGACCAGACATGTTCAGGATCCTGTTCATTGATGATTAGCAGGCTCCGGTTCTGTGGCCAACTTTCCAGACGCGTCATGATCGACGGAATCAGGTCCATCAGCTGATTGTTCCAGGTACCTGGCGTACGAACCTGCGAGGACAGCGCCGCAGACGACAGGGCCGGTCTCTTGGGTTTTGACGGCCCTGGCTGGGGACTCAGATCCCCCGGCCGTTTACCGCCTCCGCGGCCAAACCCCACGGCGCGCCACTGCCCATCGGACATTCGCGCCACGGTGCTTCTCATCACGCCAGTGGAGCGGATGTCCAATCCCGTTAACGGGTCGACCAGAATGGCCTCGGTCGCGTCCAGCCTCGTGTGGTCATGCACCCGAAACACTGTCCCCTCGGGTTGTCGCACATACACGGGGCGGGACGTCACGCTGCCGGTGGTCGTATTGCTGACAGTCGCGCGATAAAAACCCCGCGCATCCGCTGTCAGCCCGCGTATTACCGATGCATCCGTCACGGCATAACGGCCATAAATCGCCGCGTCCAACGGCAGTCCGGTCAGTGCTTCATCCTGACTCTGCTGAGCCGTCACCGCGCGAAAAAAGGATTGACTCCGAGTGGGTACCCCCACGCCTCGGGTAAGGCGCCAGCCGCCATGATTGGCCACGGTGTGTACCAGCGCCAGGGTTTTCAGGTTCAGCGGAATAGCCCCGGTCCTGTAGATCAACAAGCCCGTTTTAACGGCGCTCTTGAGCATCTGAAAACCCGGCGCCAGGAACATACCGGCCAGTTCCATGACGATCTCGATCACCATCTGCCCGAGCCTGCCATAGGTCTGATGACGAACATTGCGGTTACTGTTGGAGCGGTGATCGGCATGGGCACTGTGAAAGTTGACGTGTACCCGGTGGAGGGTGTCAAGCAGATCGCCGCTGATCAACGAACCGCGAATCAGCGGACGACCGCCCTGTTGACCCAGGGTCCGCTTTATCTGCGCCGGGTCGTTCGTGGAGATGCGCGAACGGAAATACGCCTGCCAATCCTCCCGTGGCAACAGCTCGGCAATGCCGTCGCTCAGGTCGGCGAACTCATGGAAATCCTCGCCCTCGGGGCTGTCGGGCAAATAAACGCCCACGGTGCCCTTGATATCGGGCCCTTCCTGATCGGAAAACACCAGCGCACCATTGATGCTGTTCGCATTGCCCATATGGGCGTGCCGACCGCCGGCGGCCATGCTTCCGCCCAATAACAGACCGTACACATGCACCCTGCGTCCCATGACCGGGGTACGGCCCTCAGTCGACGGTGAGCGCAGGACAGCGTCCAGCCAGAGGACGAGCTTCTTTGTCGATTTCGGTGGGTTGAAGGCCTTATCGACCACCATGGCCTTGAACACGGTGTCGCCCTGGAGCGAGGCCTCATACCCTTTGAATTTCAGATTGGCCAGATACGCTGTCTGCCAAGCCTTTTTGTAGACAGGTTTATTCATTTCCTCCCTGAGCATGGCTTCATAACTTCCACCGGCATCGATGCTCGTGACCATCCTGGCAAGTTCGCGCCCGCTCATCGTGAGGAAATAACCGTTGGCCGGGTTCCGGATCCGCTCGCCGCTGGGATCGATGATATAGACACTCAGCACTTCCCTCATGGCATTCGGGTACTGGGACGGTCGCAGGTTATCCAATAGCAGTTGGGTCAGGCTGGTGACACGGGACTGCCTCGGGTTGGTCCTTTTTCCATAGAAGAATGTGACCATGGACTGGTCCGGATCGGGATCTATGTCCGGGTGCACGGTGGCCTGCAGGTACTGCCTGATCTTCTGGCGAGTGAACTGCAGCAAGGTCTTGATATCGCTGTCTGCCAGCGTATAGGCGGCTTCCAGCACCCGTAGCTCCAGGCTGCGGTAATGGGCTCTCTGGGAAGCATTCGCCGCTTTGAAGAAGTCGGGGCGATTGTTTTCCACCAGTGCCTCCTGGCGGACAGCCAAAGGCCCGGCAAGGGACAACATCGGAAGCTCAAGCGCATCGTCGACGCCCAGGGCGAAGGCGGGCAAGGCGAGCGTTTCGTTTGCCGGGGCGTTCAGAAACGCCTCCAACGCCGCGCTTTGCAAACGCAGCAGGTCATCTGCCGCTGTTTCGAAGACGTGCCCGGACAACTCGGTGGAAATATCCCGGATTTTGCGTTCCAGCCCCTCAAAGACCGGGTTTGTCTTTTGCACCAGTTCCTGGAAGGAGCGGAATTTCTGTATCCCCCCTTCCAGCGAATACAGGAACAGAAAAGACTGATCGGCCCGTTTGATGACCATGGCTGCCGGCCACTTGCGTGGCGTCGCGGCCCCCATGTCGAGCATGACGGCATAGGCATGGGGAATGGGTGCCCGCAACAGGTGGTTCCTGTCCGACATGCGGGGATGGGTTGTGATGATGTCCAACAGGCGGTCTTCGTCGTTGCGCAGGTTCCGCTCATCCTGGGTCAGTACAATGGCCGGATCCCGATCTGCCTTGTACAGATCGAACAGATACAGGAAGCGCCGGCCCAGAAAATACGCCAGCGCCGTTTCTGCCGTGGATGGGCTGGGCATATCGAGCGCGCGCGCTACGCTTTTGTTCGTGCCAAACGCGACAAGGTCATCGAGGAACTGGCGCTTGAGGCTTTCGTTGGCAATGGGTGGGGCGATATAGAAGACCGACTCCATGGTCGCTGCAGTCTTGTGGTCCAACGGGCTGACAAACAGGCTGTCAGCCTCTTCCACTGCGTCCGGACGGGTAAAGAATCCCACACTGCCGACGGTGTAGGTGGGCGGCGTATCCGTTGCCAGGCAGCCCAGCATGACGTCGGTGAAACGCTGGGAGGAGGTCAACGAACGCTTGCCCATCGAGTCGACGGCAAAATGATTCACATAGCAGTGATCCGGCTCCATGTGCTCGAGCACCGAGGCATGGAGTTTCCCTTGGGCGATACTGGCCTTGATCCGGCCCACCAGCAGGCTTTTGAGCACTGTGTCGAACGTTGGAAGCGCGGCGAACAACCGGGCCAGTTGCACCTGATTGGCATCCAGAAACCCCAGTTGGCGCAGTTGCTCCTTTTCACGGACGCCGAGCAGATTACCCTCGGCATCCACCTCGGTGATGACGGGTTGTCCGATGCCCTGGTAACCGGGCGCGATGCCGGCTCGCAATTGCTGCAGGACATCTTGCGAGAGCGCTTTACCGTTGGCCCGCAGTGACGAAAAGTCCAGGGACATCTGACTTCGGTGGGGATAAACCCAGCCCTCTCGCGGGGACAAGGCGGAGGAGGAAGCCCGGCTTTGATGGGCCCTCAGAAAGCCTTGTGTGACGGCGTCCCGCAACGGAACCGATGCGGTTTTGCGTTCGGCGGCCGAATCGACAGTCTCGACCTCCTGATAAGTGACCTGAACCTGCGCGTCGCCGGTAAGGCCCCATTGACCGAGCCATTGATCGGCGAATTTATGCGGCTGAAATCGAATACCGTTGGGTAACAGGCTAATGGGTTTCAAGGATAGGTCCCGGTTGTAGTTAAGGAACCAGGAACCTATCGCTTCGTCCGACCCGCGATGACATACATATGTATTGTGGCGGCGGGGAAATGTAAGCCGCCATGTCTGCTTGAAGGGATCAGACCAACTTTTGCGCCAACACCGCGATGTGCTCCGGCCCGATGCCGCAGCAACCGCCCAGGTGACTGGCGCCGCGCTTCTGCCAATCGGCCGCCCACTGCAGATAACCGGGTGGATCAAGGTCGTCGCGCAGCGGGTCCAACCCGTCGTTGGCCGTCGCTTCCTTCGGTTGAGGAGGAAAGGCGTTGGCGTAGGCTCCAATGTGGATCTTCACTCCCAGGTGCTCGAAGGTGTCCCGCGCGGCATCGATTGCCGCGCCGATCACTTCTGGTTGGCTGCAATTGAACAGCAGCGTCTCGACGCCGAGCTCGGCGGCCACTGCCGCCGCGTCCACCACCGGCTCACCGGAACGCAGGCGCGGCACTTCATCGGTGTCTTCGTCTTTCAGGGTGAATGACAGCCAGAACGGCTTGCCATCCTTCGGCAGCCCGGCGTGGATCGCCCGCGCTTCGACCGTCGAGCTTTGGGTTTCGGCCAGCCACAGGTCAACATGAGGCGCCAGGCCTGTCACCAGCGGCTCCAGCAGTTCATTGGCACGGGAAGCATCGAACAAATCGGGTCGATAGGAACCGAACAATGGCGGCAGCGACCCGGCAATCCGTACTGATTTGCCTGAGGCCTGTACCGCTCGCTGCGCCAACTCCCCCGCCAGCGCCGCCAATGCCTGGCCCTCTGCTGCGAAGCGCTCCTCTCCGATGTGAAACGGCACCACGGCGTAGCTGTTGCTGGTAATTACATTGGCGCCGCTAGCGATATAGGCCGCGTGCACCGCCTCTACCGCCTGGGGTGCTTCGCTCAAGGCCAGCGCCGACCATTCGGGCTGCCGAAACGGCGCGCCCCGGCGCTGCAATTCGCGGCCCATGCCGCCATCAAGGATGACTATCGTTGCTGCGCCCATATGCGATTCACTCATAAGCTTATGAAAATAACTCACTACCGGAGTTGTTCTTATAACTATTTAATACGCACCCATCGCTCAACCACAACTTATTTTTCAGCCAGGGATCTCTCGTGAAATTTCAACCGCTGCTGGCCCTCGGCCTGACTCTCTTGGCCGTTTCGTCGCAAGCGCTCGCTGGCGCCACGCTGGATCGCATCGAGCAGAAAAAAGAACTGGTCGGCGTGCTGATGGAAAGTTATCCGCCCTTCTCATTCCTCAATGATCAGAACCAGCTCGACGGTTTTGACGTGGATGTCGCCAAAGCGGTCGCTGAAAAACTGGGTGTGAAGCTGCGCCTGGAAACCCCCTCCTGGGACGTGATCGCCGCCGGGCGCTGGAGTGGGCGCTATGACATCTGCATCTGCTCCATGACGCCAAGTAAAGCCCGCGCCGAGGTGTTCGACTTCCCGGTTCAGTATTACGCCTCGCCCGCGGTGATCGTGGTCAACGCCAAGGACGACAGCATCCATGGCGCCAAGGACCTGAGCGGCAAGAAAGTCGGCCTCACCAGCGCCTCCAGCTACGAGAGTTACCTGAACAAGAACCTGGTGATCGAAGGCGCCGAGGACACTCAACTGAACTACCCCTTCGAAAACGTGCAGATCGCCCCGTACGACACCGACAACGTGGCTTTCCAGGATCTGGGCCTGGGTGCCGGCGTGCGGCTGGACGCGGTGCTGACCAACCTGGTGACCGCCCAGCCGCGGCTGACCGAAGACAAGCGCTTCAAGCTGGCGGGCGAGCCGCTCTATTCCGAACCGAACTCAGTGGCCATCGAAAAAGGCGACGTTGAGTGGAACAGCAAGGTACGTGAGGTTTTCGCCCAGTTGAAACAGGACGGCACCTTGAGCAAGCTTTCGCAAAAATGGATCGGCGCCGACATCAGCCAATGACTTCCTTTCCATCCCCTTCTCGGCCACCGCAACCGGTGGCCGAGTCGCGCCTGAAAAAGATCTTCGGTTTTCGCACACGGCTGTACCTGACCTGGGCGGCCATGCTGGTGTTGTTCGCGAGTTTTTTCCTGAGCTTCGACCTGAAATTCGCCATCATCCTGGACAAACTGCCGAACCTGCTCGGCGTGCACCTGGCACCCAACGGCTTTCTGCAGGGCGCGGCGCTGACGCTGTTTCTCTGCCTGTGCTCGATCGTCGCTTCGTCCTTGCTGGGCTTCATCACCGCCCTGGCGCGGCTGTCCAGCAGCGCGGTGGCGTTCGGCATTGCCAGTTTCTACGCGTCGTTCTTTCGCGGCACACCGCTGCTGATCCAGATCCTGCTGATCTACCTGGGCCTGCCACAACTGGGACTGGTCCCGGGCGCGATTGCCGCCGGGATCATCGCCCTGTCGCTGAACTACGGCGCCTACCTGAGCGAAATCTTCCGCGCCGGGATCCTTGGCGTCCCCCACGGCCAGCGCGAAGCCTCCCTTGCGCTGGGCATGGGCGAAACCGTGATCTTCTGGCGCGTCACCCTGCCCCAGGCCATGCGCACCATCATTCCACCGGCCACCAACCAATTCATCTCCATGCTCAAGGACTCGTCTCTGATCTCGGTGATGGGCGTCTGGGAAGTGATGTTCCTGGCCCAATCCTATGGTCGCTCCAGCTACCGCTACATCGAAATGCTCACCACGGCGGCGATCATTTACTGGTTGATGTCCATCGCGTTGGAGCTGATCCAGGCGCGGATGGAGCGGCATTATGGGAAGGCGTATCTCAAGCGCAGCTGACAGAACGGTTCCGAGGATCTTGTAGGGCATCGCTTCAGGCCATGGAAGCCAACGCGACGATGTCTGGATCGCAACTCGACCAGCCTACAGATTTCATCTGCTGTGTCTTGCCCAAGGCGAGGCGGTAGCTGGCATCGTGATCAAGGGTGGAATTTTTAAAGTGCGGACTCCTTTCAAACGAGACCGCACTCGATGTCTATCCAACCTTTACACCCACCCCAACACCTTGCCCTGGCAGTTGCCTTGGTCGTCGGTTGCGCCGATGTTTCGAGGGCTCAGCCACCCGCCGATATCCTCACGACCGCCGAGCAACAAGAGCACCTCAGAGCCTTCGCCGAAGCTAGGGACACCAAGCGGCAGAATGCCATCTCCCCCCGTAAAGGCGACGCGAGATGGACTGGCAAAAATGACTTGGTCATCATCAGCGCAAACGCAAAATTCCCCGGGATCATTGATGGCGGCGGTGGAAAAAACGTCCTGCAACTAGACGCCGCCAAGCATCCGATATTGGCTGAAACCCGAAATTTCATGGCATTGCAGGTTACGCAAGGCGAATGGCAACACACCGGGAGTTTCACAGGCTGGGGAGTGATCGAGCCAGACACCACGTTGCTCAATACTGGCCAAATCGAGGGGCAGGTAGGGGTTCTCGGCAAGCTGGATAACCAGGGCATGGTCGCCAATCACGTGACTGTCGAGCCAGGTGCCAGCATGACGAACTCAGGCGTGGTCAATGGGCAGGTTTACGTACGCGAGAAGGCCCGCTTCAGCGGTAATGGCACTGTGGATTTCTTGAGTATCGCGGGCCAGTTGGAAGTCGGCCCCGAAACAGGCGCACCCTCCGTTACTAAGGATTTGTCGTTGGCAGAGACTGCCGAACTGATCTACGGGGTTAATGCAGAGGGCGGTAGCTCCACGATCAACGTTGAAGGCACCGCGCTCCTGAACAACGCGACGCTGACCGTCGCCGGCGTGCCGGGCGAATACATTGAGACGCGTGAGCACACGGTCATCCGCGCGGGGAAGATTGAAGGAGCGTTCGGCACGGTCTCCAGTAAGCTGGCATTCATGACGGCGACGCTGACTCCCACCGATACGCAAGTCAACCTGACTTACGCCCGCAACGATGTGCCAATCGAGGAAGCAGCAAGTTCCGAAAACGGGCGAGAATTTGCGGCCCATATCGAAGAGCGGCAACCGGTCAAACCTCCAGCGCCCGCCCCCACGGCTGTGCCCGCCGTTGCGCAGGCAGCAGGAGCCCGACCAGGGATCGAAGCCCCTGCAATCAAACCCGCCGAGCCACCAAGAATCACCAGCGCCGCTCCCAAACCCACCGGCCAATTGCCAACCACCCAGCCAGTCGCAAAACCCAACGCTGCCATCAACGCCTTGCTCGGCAGCGATATGATGACCGCCGCCAGCGCCATCGACCAACTGAGTGGCTATAACACTGCGGATCTGGGCAACGCCACCTTGAGCAGCATGGCGCCGATCAGCAGCGCAATGCTCTCGGCCATGGGCCAGAAAAACCCGGGGAGCGTGCATGCTGACGGTCAAGTCTGGGTCCAGGCCATCGGTAACAGCGGCAGTATCGGCAAACAGTTGGGCAGCTATGCGCTGAAACACTCGACCAGCGGTGTGATGCTGGGAACCGACTGGGCCATCAGCCCGGATTGGCGCCTGGGCGTGATCGGCAGCAAGACACAAACCCGGCTGGACAGCCAGCAGTTCGATGGTCGGCTCGACAGTTGGCACCTGGGCGCCTATGCCTTGCGCCAGGACGGGCCATGGGCCCTGCGCCTGGGCGCCGTTTACGCCAATCATGACGGCAGCACCAAGCGTCATGTGGTCTTCAACGGTTTCAGGGATCGCCTCAAAGGTCGCTACGATGCCCATACGCAGCAGGTCTTTGGCCAGCTCGGTTACAACCTGAATATCGGTCACTTCGATGTCGAGCCTTACATCGACCTTGGCTACCAGCGCTACCGACGCGATCGCTATTCAGAGAAAGGTGGCGACGCGGCGTTGCAGTTCAACGGCCAGACCCAGGACTATTTCCACAGCAATCTGGGCCTGCACCTCGCCCGGTCCTTCTCTCTTGACCAAGGCATGCGACTGACGCCGCGCTTGAGTCTCGGTTGGAAACATCTCTATGGCGAGACCCGAGGCGCTTCCCGCCAGGGCCTGGCCGGCGCAGGCAAGTCGTACACCGTCGAAGGCGTCGAACTGGACCGTGACAGTCTGCTTTTCGAAACAGGGCTGGACCTGGCCGTTTCGCCTCGGCATACCCTGGGGGTGAGTTACAAGGGTGAAACCGGTCAGGACAACCATAACGGGGCGTTGACGGGCCAATGGCGAATGATGTTCTGACAAGCAAAAAAAAGGGGAGCACATGCCCCCCCGAGGTTAAACGGTTGTATCGAAGCTGTTAGCTCAGCCTTCGATCTCGATCAGGATCTCGCCCGGATTGACTCGGTCGCCCTTGGCGACATGAATGGCGGAGACCTTGCCGGCGATGGCCGCCTGTACTTCGGTCTCCATTTTCATGGCTTCGGTGATCAGCACCGCTTGGCCGGCCTTCACCACATCGCCCTCCTTGACCAGCACATCGACGATGTTGCCTGGCATGGTGGTGCTGACGTGGCCCGGTGCAGTGGCTTGCTTACGCTTGCTGCTGCCGCCGCTGACAAACTCATTGAGCGGCTCGAACACGACCTCTTCGGGCATGCCGTCGATGGACAGGTAGAAGTGACGCTTGCCTTCAGCCTTGACGCCCACCCCGGTGATGTCGACGCGGTAGGTTTCGCCGTGAACGTCGATGACGAACTCGGTCGGCACGCCTTCACCGCCCGCCGAGCTCACACTGCCGGCCTCAGGGATTGGCAACAGCACTTCCGGAGTCAGGGTGCCGGCTTCGCGCTCTTCGAGGAACTTGCGCCCGATGTCCGGGAACATGGCGTAAGTCAGTACGTCTTCTTCGGATTTGGCCAGTGCGCCGATTTCGCCACGCAGCTTGGTCATTTCCGGCTTGAGCAGGTCGGCCGGACGCACATCGATCACGTCTTCGCTGCCGATGGCCTGGCGGCGCAGCTTCTCATTCACCGAACCCGGAGCCTTGCCGTAGCCACCCTGCAAATAGAGCTTCACTTCGTTGGTGATGGTCTTGTAGCGCTCACCGGCCAGCACGTTGAAAAACGCCTGGGTGCCGACGATCTGCGAGGTCGGGGTCACCAGGGGCGGGAAGCCAAGGTCTTCGCGCACTCGCGGGATCTCTGCCAGCACCTCGTTCATGCGGTTCAACGCGCCCTGCTCTTTGAGCTGGTTGGCCAGGTTGGAAATCATCCCGCCCGGTACCTGATTGACTTGGACGCGGGTGTCCACCGCCGTGAACTCGCTTTCGAACTGGTGGTATTTTTTGCGCACCGCATAGAAATACAGGCCGATTTCCTGCAGCAATTCCAGGTTCAGGCCGGTGTCGAACTCGCTGCCCTTAAGGGCAGCAACCATCGATTCGGTGCCCGGATGGCTGGTGCCCCAGGCGAAGCTGGAGATCGCGGTGTCGATGTGATCGGCGCCGTTTTCGATCGCCTTGAGCTGGCACATCGCGGCCAGGCCAGCGGTGTCATGGGAATGGATGAATACCGGCAACGACTGCTCGGTCTTCAATGCCTTCACCAGCTCACCAGTGGCGTACGGGGTCAGCAAACCGGCCATGTCCTTGATCGCCACCGAGTCGCAACCCATGGCTTCCATTTGCTTGGCCTGGGCGACGAACGCCTCAATGGTGTGCACCGGGCTGGTGGTATAGGCGATGGTGCCCTGGGCGTGCTTGCCAGAGGCCTTCACCGCCTCGATGGCGACCCGCAGGTTACGCACGTCGTTCATCGCATCGAAAATACGGAACACATCGATGCCGTTGACCGCAGCCTTGGCCACGAACGCCTTGACCACGTCATCGCTGTAATGGCGATAGCCCAGCAGATTCTGGCCGCGCAACAGCATTTGCAAACGAGTGTTGGGCAGCGCCGCGCGCAGTTGGCGCAAGCGCTCCCACGGGTCTTCCTTCAGGAAACGCACGCAGGCGTCGAATGTTGCGCCGCCCCAGACTTCCAGCGACCAATAGCCGACTTTGTCGAGCTTGTCGCAGATCGGCAGCATGTCTTCGGTGCGCATGCGCGTAGCAAGCAGCGATTGGTGGGCGTCGCGCAGGATTGTGTCGGTAACAAAGATCTTCTTGGACATGGTCATACTTCCTTACAGGCCTGCGTGGGCGGCAATGGCGGCGGCGATGGCCAAGGCCAGCTCTTCGGGTTTGCGCTTGATCGAGTAGTTGGTCAGCTCAGGATGGCTTTCAACGAAGCTGGTATTGAACTGGCCACTACGGAATTCCGGATTGCGCAGGATTTCCTGGTAATACGCCGCGGTGGTCTTGACCCCCTGCAGGCGCATGTCGTCCAAGGCCCGCAGGCCACGGTCCATGGCTTCTTCCCAGGTCAGCGCCCAGACCACCAGCTTCAGGCACATCGAATCGTAGAAAGGCGGAATGGTGTAGCCGGTATAGATCGCTGTGTCGGTGCGCACGCCCGGGCCGCCGGGGGCGTAATAGCGGGTGATCTTGCCGAAACTGGGCAGGAAGTTGTTTTTCGGGTCTTCGGCGTTGATCCGGAACTGCAGCGCGAAGCCACGGTGATGAATGTCTTCCTGCTTGACCGACAACGGAAGCCCGGAGGCGATGCGGATCTGTTCGCGAACAATGTCGATGCCGGTGATTTCTTCGGTGATGGTGTGTTCCACCTGCACCCGGGTGTTCATCTCCATGAAGTACACCTCGCCCTCGGCGAGCAGGAACTCCACGGTGCCGGCATTTTCGTAGCCCACGGCCTTGGCGGCGCGCACGGACAGATCGCCAATGTAGGCGCGCTGCTCGGGCGTCAGTTGCGGGCTGGGGGCGATCTCGATCAGCTTCTGGTTGCGACGCTGGATCGAGCAATCACGCTCGAACAGATGCACCACGTTGCCAAAGCTGTCACCCAGGATCTGCGCTTCGATGTGCTTGGGATTGACGATGCATTTTTCCAGGAACACTTCCGCCGAACCGAAGGCCTTGGTCGCTTCGGAAATGACCCGAGGGAAAGCCTGTTCGAGTTCTTCGCGGCTGTTGCAGCGACGGATACCCCGACCGCCACCACCGGACGTAGCCTTGAGCATTACCGGGTAACCAATGCGGTCGCCTTCGGTCAGGGCCTCTTCGATGCCCGCTACGTTGCCTTCGGTGCCCGGCGTGACCGGTACGCCGGCCTTGATCATGCTGCGACGCGCTTCGGTCTTGTCGCCCATGCGGCGAATGACTTCAGCCGACGGGCCGATGAATTTGATCCCGCGCTCGGCGCAGATGTCCGCCAGCTCGGCGTTTTCCGAGAGAAAGCCGTAACCGGGGTGCAACGCATCGCAACCGGTTTCCACGGCCAGGTTCACCAGTTTGCGCGGGTTGAGATAGCCGGCCAGCGGATCGGCGCCGATGCTGTGGGCCTCGTCCGCACGCTTGACATGCAACGCATGGCGGTCCGCGTCGGAATAGACCGCGACCGAGCGAATGCCCATCTCGGCGCAAGCGCGCACGATGCGGACGGCAATCTCACCACGGTTGGCGATCAGGATCTTTGTTATCAATTGGAGGTTCCCTTGAGCCGGTGGTACCACGACCTGGAGCTTCAGGTCGACGCGTGACCAGATGTAACAATCGGTCGCAGCACCACACTAGTCCTGGCTGTTGATTAACAAAAATGAATATTTATTGGGTCGTGCATAAGCAAAGACTTATAGTTGATTCATCCGCCCCGACCCAGAGGCTATAGAAAATGCGTAAGTCATTGATGCGTATGACATTGCGTCAACTGCAGATTTTCAACGAGGTGTGCGACCTGAGGTCCTACAGCCGCGCAGCCGACGAAATGTCTCTCACACAACCGGCCGTTAGCCTACAGATTCGATCACTTGAGGAACTGATCGGCCAGCCGCTGTTCGAGTACGTTGGCAAAAAACTCTACATGACCGAAGCCGCCGAAGCCCTTCAACGCGCCAGCCGGGACATCTTCGGGCGCCTGGAAAACCTCGACATGCAATTGTCGGACATGCAGGGCTCGCTGCAAGGCCAACTGAAGCTGGCGGTGGAATCCAGTGCCAAGTACTTCGTGCCGCACCTGTTCGCCGCTTTCAAGCGCCAGCACCCGGAGGTCAACCTCAACCTCACGGTGGTCAACCGCGGCCAAGTGATCCGCAGGCTCTCGGACAACCGCGACGATCTGGTGATCATGTCCATGGTGCCTCAGGACATGGGCCTGGAATTCCTGCCATTTCTCAACAACCCAATCGTCGCTGTGGCACCCCCCGACCATCCGCTGTGCCACATGGGCCCGTTGCGCCTGCAAGACCTTGAGCCGTATACGCTACTGCTGCGCGAGCCGGGGTCAGGCACGCGGTTGGCCTGCGAGGAATATTTCAAGGAGAAACGGGTGCATTTCACCCAGACACTGGAAGTGGCGTCGGCGGAGGCCCAACGCGAATGCGTACTGGCGGGGCTGGGCGTGGCGCTGCTGACGCGCCACGCCGTAAGCCGGGAGCTGGTGTCCGGCGCGCTCATCGAGTTGCCGGTGGAGGAATTGCCGCTTTACCGCAGCTGGTGCCTGGTGCAGGCCAGGGCTAAGCGCCTGTCACCGGTGGCTCACGCCTTCCTGGCGTTCGTTCGCGGCGAGCGCGCTCAGATCATTGGCCTGGTTGGTCGTTTCGACGGGAAGCCGCCGGTGTTGCCTGCCAATAGTTGAATTCTACAGCGTCCGGAAACTCGCTGATTTCGGCCAGCAGCTGGCGCTGCTCACAGCGGTCTTCGATGGCACGACGGAACGCCATGCGGCGCTGGTCTTCCTGCTGACGACGGGTTTTGACGGCGCTGCGTTCTTCGTAGGACTGGGTCATGTCGAGACTCCCAAGACGTATACGGGAGCTTTACGATGAAGGCGCGGGATGACGGTTTGGCGGCGCGAGCGTTACAGAACGATGAATTCGGGCAAATGCCGTTTTGTGGCGAGGGGATTTATCCCCGATCGGTTGCGCAGCAACCGCAAAAAACGGGGCCGCTGCGCGCCCCAGCGGGGATAAATCCCCTCGCCACAAAAGCCTCCTCGACAAAGAATCGGAGAGACCCAATTAGTCATCCAGCGCCTTCACCGACTTGGGCGACAGCCGCAGGCTGCGAAGGCTGCGCTTCACGCTCTTGAGATGGTTGACCAGGCTCGGGCCGCGCGCCATGGCGACGCCCATCGCCAATACGTCGATCACCACCAGGTGGGCAATGCGCGAGGTCAACGGCGTGTAGATCTCGGTGTCTTCATGCACGTCGATGGCCAGGTTCACCGTCGAGAGCTCGGCCAGTGGCGTCTGGCTCGGGCACAAGGTGATCAGCGAGGCACCACTTTCGCGCACCAGGTTGGCGGTGATCAACAAGTCTTTGGAGCGCCCCGACTGGGAAATGCAGATCGCCACATCGGTGGGTTTCAACGTGACCGCCGACATCGCCTGCATGTGCGGGTCGGAATAAGCCGCTGCCGTCAGCAGTAGCCGGAAGAACTTGTGCTGGGCATCGGCCGCCACCGCGCCCGAAGCACCGAAACCATAAAACTCGACACGCTGGGCCTGGGACATGGCCGTGACGGCTTTTTGCAACGCCACCGGGTCAAGCTTCTCGCGAACCTCCATCAGCGTATGCAGGGTCGTGTCGAAGATTTTCAGGCTGTAGTCCGCGACCGAGTCGTCCTCATGGATCGCAAACTGGCCGAAGCTCGCACCCGCGGCCAGGCTTTGCGCCAGCTTGAGTTTCAGGTCCTGAAAACCCGAACAACCGATGGCTCGGCAGAAACGCACAATGGTCGGTTCGCTGATGCCGACGCTGTGGGCAAGATCGGCCATGGAGCTGTGCATCACGGCCGCAGGATCAAGCAATACGTGATCGGCGACTTTCAGCTCCGACTTGCGCAGCAGATGGCGTGACTGGGCGATGTGTTGCAACAGGTTCAAGGGACTGGACTCTTGTTATTGGCAGAAGCCGGGATGTAGCAAGCTTGTAGTTATACTACAAGAATCGGCTTTTTGCCCGCCCAATCCGTAACTCAATCTCCCGGTTTCATGCCGCATGCGCGCCATGTAGCAGCGGCGGGCTAGCAATCATCCCGGTTGGCCCATAACAGCGCGGCCAGCCCTTGGGCTTCAACCGGCCGGCTGATGAGATAGCCCTGAACCTCATCACAGTGTTCGGCTTTCAGAAATTCGAGTTGCTCTGGCCGCTCGACGCCTTCGGCCACCACTTTGAGCGACAACCCATGGGCCATTGCAATGATTGCCCGGGTAATGGCCGCGTCTTCGCTACCCTCCGTCAGCCCACGAATGAACGCCTGATCGATTTTCACGTAATCCACAGGGATGCGTTTGAGATAACTCAGAGACGAATAGCCGGTACCAAAGTCATCGATCGCCAGCTTGACGCCGAGGTCGCGCAGTTGCTGGAACGTCGCGATGATGTGCTCAACGCTGTCGAGCAATTGGCTTTCAGTCAGCTCCAGTTCCAGGTATTGCGGCGCCAGACCGGTTTCCTCCAGCACTTGCCGAACCAGGCTGACCAGCTTGCCCTGGCGCAACTGATGCACCGACAGGTTGACCGACACCCTGATCGGCGCCAGGCCCTCACGCTGCCATTGGCACGCCTGCCAACAGGCCTGGCGCAACACGAACTCGCCGATCGGCCCGATCAGCCCGGTCTCTTCGGCCAGGCTGATGAAGTCTCCCGGCGGGACTCGGCCCATGAGCGGATGATCCCAGCGCACCAATGCCTCGGCGGCGTTCAGGCGGCCTGTCGCCAGGCACAATTTGGGTTGATAAAAAACCTTCAACTGCTGCTCTTCCAGGGCTTTACGCAGCTGGTTCTCCAGTTGCAGCCGCTCCAGCGTGCTGGCCTGAAGGCTGTCGGTATAGAACTGGAAATTGTTGCCGCCCAAATGCTTGGCATGTTGCATGGCCATGTTCGCCTGACTGACCAGCGTGGAAATCTCCCGCGCGTTGTCGGGCAACATGCTGATGCCGATCGAGGCACTGACCACCAGTTCATGGCCCTCGATGGTCAGCGGCAGACGCAACTTGGCGGACAGGCGGGTCGCCACCCGCGCCAGGCTGGAAAGGTTGCCGTAGGCATCGAACAGCACCCCGAACTCATCGCCGGATAAGCGGGCGATGGTGTCCGCTTCGGGCAATGCATTGATCAGGCGGCGGGCCATCTTCTGCAACAGCTGGTCAGCAACATCATGGCCGAGGCTATCGTTGAGGAGCTTGAAACGGTCCAGGTCGATATGCAGCAATGCCAGGCTGCGTCGTCCGCCCTGGCGCACCCGTTGGTGGGCTTCGTGCAGGCGCTCGCGAAACAGCGAGCGGTTCGCCAGCCCAGTGAGTTCGTCGTAATGGGTCAGGTAGCGCATTCGCTCTTCGGACTCACGCCTGGCTGAAAGATCGGCGAAGAAGCCCACGATATGGCTGACATTTCCCCGAGCATCGCGCACCACGTTCAGTTGCAGCCACTGCGGATACAGTTCGCCATTGGCCCGGGCCTCCACCAGCTCACCTTGCCAGGTGCCGTGCTGCTTGAGCGCCTGGCGAATGACCGGGTAGTGCCGACGGGCATCACGACTGCATGGCAGATCGACCACATTGCGCCCGAGCATGTCATCGATATTAAAACCTGTGACCCGCGTGAAGGCCTGGTTGGCGGCCAGCAGCGCGTAATGCGGGTCAAAAATCACAATGCCTTCGCTGGCGGCCTCGAAAACCGTGGCCGCCAACTGGCGCTGTTGCTCGAGCTCTTTACGGGGGCTGATGTCTCGCCGGGTGCCGACCATGCGCAGCACTCGGCCACTCGGGCTGCGCTCCACGGCCCGACCGCGGTCTTCGATCCAGACCCAATGGCCGTCGCCGTGACGTACGCGGTATTCGATCTGGTAGTCCTCGCTACGGCCTTTGAGGTGCTCAATGAGGGCGCGTTTGAGGGCCGGCACGTCTTGAGGATGCAGGCGCGGGGTCAGGTGGCTGAGCATCGCTGTGATGTACTCGGGCTCCAGACCGAACAGCTCCTTGAGCTGGGTGTGATGGACTTCGTCGGTTTGCAGGTTCCAGTCCCACAGCCCCAACTCACTGGCTTTGAGCGCCAGGTCAAGACGCGCTTCGCTCTTGCTCAGGGCCTGGCTGGTCGCCTCCAGCTCGAGACTGCGCTGTACCACGCGCGCCTCCAGTCCTACCTGAGCCGACCGTAGTTTTTCCTCGGCGCAGCGGCGTTGTTCGACTTCCCGACCAAGCGCCTCGTTGAGCTGTGCGCTACGGGCTTGCGCCTGCTGCAAATGCTCGATCAGCGCCTGGTTCTGGAACCTTCGCAGCATGCCACTTTGTATCAACCGGTTGACCTGCCAGGCAACCACGCTGAGCGAGACCAGCACGACCAGCCCGAGCCAGCCCCATCCGCGCTGCTGTTCATCACCGCCCCAAAATAGATAACCGATGGCCGGCAATAGGCACGGCAAGGTAAAGGACAAAAATGCCGGAAGGCTCACGGCATAGGCAACGCTGGCCGACAGGGTAGCTGCGCCTATCAGGCCGAATACCCAGGCTTGTTGCTGGAAACTGTCGGCCGGTACCAGTGCTATACCCGCTCCGGCCAATGTCAGCCCGGTCATTGCCGAGCCGAGCAAAAACATCCGCAACCAGACCGGGTGCGCTTGGCGGCTGGGTATCGCCGAATCGAAGGCCGCCACCTGGATGACCCGCAGCGCTACCAGCGAGAGCAACCAGACCAGCCAGACGCTGACCTGAAAATGACGCGAAGGCCCCCACAACAACGCGGCGCAAACCAGACCGTTGACCAGCATGAACAGCGTGGGCAGCAGCGAACCCTGATACAACAGCCTTGTGCGTTCGACCGCCATTTCCGTGGCGTACTGCTTGCAGATGATCCGTGGTTCCACACAGGGGCCCGCCAGATCGGAATTTAGGGTCATAGGCACTTGTTCTTGTTCTTATTCAGCGGAGCATGGAGAACCCGAAACATTCAGCGAGCATACACAAGGCAGCGGCCATCCCACACTGTCCAAGCTCATAAAAATGCTGAAAAAGTCGCTATTTCATTGGGTCGCGGGCCCTTCAAGCGAGTCCCGCCAATGCTTGTGGCCCATGACCAACCGGTCATCACCGACCGGTCTTTTATCGGCTGGCGCAAAGCTCGGTTTGCCCGGGCTGCCGCCGCACCCTAGAATGCCCCGATGCGCGATGATCTCTCCCTTCTGCTGAACTCCCTCAACGATGCCCAACGCCAGGCCGTAGCGGCCTCCGTGGGTCGTCAGTTAGTCCTGGCCGGTGCCGGCTCCGGTAAAACCCGGGTGCTGGTGCACCGTATCGCCTGGTTGATCCAGGTCGAGAACGCCTCGCCCCATTCGATCCTGTCGGTGACGTTCACCAACAAGGCCGCTGCCGAGATGCGCCATCGCATCGAGCAACTGATGGGCATCAACCCGGCCGGCATGTGGGTCGGTACCTTCCACGGCCTGGCGCACCGCTTGTTGCGGGCGCATTGGCAGGAAGCCGGCCTGAGCCAGACGTTCCAGATTCTCGACAGCGACGACCAGCAGCGGCTGGTCAAGCGGGTGATCCGTGAGTTGGGCCTGGATGAACAGCGCTGGCCGGCTCGTCAGGCCCAGTGGTTCATCAACGGCCAGAAAGACGAAGGCCTGCGCCCGCAACACATCCAGGCCAGTGGCGATCTGTTCCTGGCGACCATGCGCAGCATCTATGAAGCCTACGAGGCGGCGTGCCAGCGCGCTGGTGTGATCGACTTCTCCGAACTGCTTCTGCGCGCACTGGACCTGTGGCGCGATCACCCAGGCCTGCTGGCGCACTATCAGAAGCGCTTCCGGCATGTGCTGGTGGACGAGTTCCAGGACACCAACGCCGTGCAATACGCTTGGTTGCGCCTGCTGGCCAAGGGCGGCGACAGCCTGATGGTGGTGGGTGATGACGATCAGTCGATCTACGGCTGGCGCGGCGCCAAAATCGAGAATATTCATCAATACTCGGCGGACTTTCCTGACGCCCAAGTGATCCGCCTGGAACAGAACTACCGCTCCACTGCCGGCATCCTCAAGGCCGCCAACGCCTTGATCGCCAACAATACCGGGCGCCTGGGTAAAGAGCTGTGGACCGACGGTGGCGAAGGCGAAGCGATCAACCTCTATGCCGCCTTCAACGAACACGATGAAGCCCGCTACGTGGTGGAAACCATCGAGAGCGCGCTGAAAACCGGCCTGGCCCGCAGCGACATCGCCATCCTGTATCGCTCCAACGCCCAGTCCCGGGTATTGGAAGAAGCCTTGTTGCGCGAACGTATCCCGTACCGCATCTATGGTGGCCAGCGCTTCTTCGAGCGCGCCGAAATCAAGAACGCCATGGCCTATCTGCGCCTGCTCGAAGGACGCGGCAATGACGCGGCCCTGGAGCGGGTAATCAACGTCCCGACCCGGGGCATTGGCGAGAAAACCGTCGAAGCGATTCGCGACCACGCGCGCCACAGCCATGTGTCCATGTGGGAAGCCATGCGCCAGCTGGTTACCAACAAAGGCATGACCGGTCGCGCCGCCGGTGCGCTGAAGGCCTTCATGGACCTGATCGAAGATCTGGCCACCAAGTGCACGGACATGCCGCTGCATTTGATGACCCAGACCGTTATCGAGCAGTCCGGCCTGATCGCCTACCACGAAGCGGAAAAGGGTGAGAAAGGCCAGGCCCGGGTGGAAAACCTTGAGGAGCTGGTCAGCGCCGCCCGAAACTTCGAGAACACCGAGGAAGACGAGGAGCTATCGCCACTGTCTGCCTTCCTGGGCCATGCCTCTCTGGAGGCCGGCGACACCCAGGCCGACGAGCATGAAGACAGCATCCAGTTGATGACCCTGCACAGTGCCAAGGGCCTGGAATTCCCCTACGTATTCCTGGTGGGCATGGAAGAGGGCCTGTTCCCGCACAAGATGAGCCTGGAAGAGCCGGGGCGCCTGGAAGAGGAACGACGCCTGGCCTACGTTGGCATTACCCGCGCCATGCAGAATCTGGTGCTGACGTACGCCGAGACCCGGCGCCTGTACGGCAGCGAAACCTACAACAAGGTGTCGCGCTTCGTACGTGAAGTGCCCAAAGGCCTGATTCAGGAGGTGCGGCTGTCCAACAGCGTCAGCCGTCCGTTCGGCGGCGGCCAGCAGCAAAGCACCAGCAGTCTTTTTGGCGGCAGCGACATCCCGGAAACCGGCTTCAGTCTCGGCCAGACCGTGCGTCATTCGGTGTTCGGCGATGGCGTGATCCTCAACTTCGAAGGCGCCGGCGCCCAGGCCCGGGTTCAGGTGAACTTCAGCGAAGGCAGCAAGTGGCTGATGCTGGGGTATGCCAAGTTGGAAGCGATCTAGAGATTTCGTAAGAAGCACCTTGCTGTGGGAGCAAGGCTTGCCCGCGAGGCGGTGGCACATTCGACACAGATGCGTCAGACCGATCGCTATCGCGGGCACGCCTTGCTCCCACAGGTATCTCTCCCCCTCCCACATTAGCTTCCGACCGAACTTATTTCCTTTTCCTACAGCCCAAAGCGAACAGACCCTCTTGCGCGACTGAAGCGGAACCTCACCTGTCACGCAAAAGCCCGAAACACTCTGCCGCTAGCCAGCAACAGTTCACCTGTGCAACATGGCGCGCGTGCTATCCACAAATGGGAATGCCCTTATATGAAACGTTTTCTTAGCATCGCCATGGCGTTGTGCATCGGCCTGACGATGGCCATCGACGCCAATGCCGCCAAGCGCTTTGGCGGTGGTAAAAGCTCGGGCGCTGCCCCGACCCACCAGACCAGCCAGATGGCGCCGTCCTCTGCGGCCGGCTCTACCGCGGCTACTGCGGGCGCGGCCGGTGCGGCTGGCGCCGCCACCAAGGCCAGCGGTGCTTCGCGCTGGCTCGGCCCCCTGGCCGGCATCGCCGCCGGTGGCCTGCTCGCCTCCATGTTCATGGGCGACGGCTTCCAGGGCATGCAGATCTTCGACATCCTGATCATGGCGGTCATCGCCTTCCTGGTCTTCCGCTTCATTGCCGCACGTCGTCGCAAGCAGCAGGAGCAACTGGCTCCGGCCGGTCATGCGCCGATGCAACGTGAGGTGTTCAACCAGCAACCGGCCAGTGGTTCGATCTTCGGTGGTTCGGCAGCACCCGTGGCTGCTCGTCCGGTGATCAACGCGCCAGCCTGGTTCAACGAAGAGCGCTTCATCGAAGCTGCGCGTAACCATTTCATGTCCCTGCAGCAACACTGGGATGCGAACGAAATGGACAAGATCTCTGAGTTCGTGACCCCGCAACTGCTGGAATTCCTCAAGCGCGAGCGAGCCGAACTGGGCGATGGCTTCCAGTCGACCTACATCGACAATCTGCAAGTACAGCTGGACGGTGTTGATGATCGCGCCGACAAGACCATCGCCACCCTGACCTTCAGCGGTGTGTCGAAGGACTCGCGCTTCGACAAGGGCGAAGCGTTCAGCGAAAGCTGGAACATGGAACGTGCCCTGGGCGATGACCAGCCTTGGCTGGTGGCCGGTATTCGCCAGAACGGTTGAACCTCTGCGCGTTTTGCATGTTGAAATAAAAGAACCCCGGCTCAGGCCGGGGTTTTCTATTTCACGGTTGCATCTATAGCGAGCTACTGTATAAACCGCTCCATATAAACCGCGCCATCGAGAAAGAGGATCCCGGACGTGGAAGAAATCATCGAACAATTGCGTGAAGCCAACGAACCCGTACCGGTTCCACTGGAGTTGCCTGACGAAGACTTGCTGGTGGAGATCGAAGAGCAGCTGTTCATCGATATTCCGTTCGTATTCAGAGAATTTTTGCTGACGGTCAGCGATGTTGTCTACGGCAGCCTGGAACCGGTGACCGTCACCGACCCACAGTCCCATACCTATCTGCCAGATGTGGCCGCCAATGCCTGGGATGCCGGTGTCGACCGTAGCCTGATCCCGATCTGCCAGGACGGCGACGACTATTACTGCGTCGAAGAAGACGGGACCGTGGTGCTGTGGCAGGCCGAAGAAGAGCTGATTGCCGAAGAAACCTGGGAATCCGTCTGGCACTGGGCCCGGGACGTCTGGCTGGAAAGCTGATCCGCCGCACGCCCGCCGTCGGTCAATGCCCGGACGATTCCTTGTGATTGTCCAGGGTCTCCAGCAAGGCCACCTGCATCCGCGTATGCAGGCGGACGAACCAGCGCCAGAGCAATGCCGCCACGGCCGTGGCCACCACCGCGATCAGTACCAGCAACTTGTTGGTCGGTAGAATACTGGCCGACAAGGCTGCCAAGAGCAGGAAAATCATCAGCAGCGAGAGGATCGGGATCACTTCTGCGATCACTCGCCGCACGCGCTGGGTGTGACGGCCGGCCATCTCCGGCTTCACGCCCATTTCCGCCAGCAGCATCGACAACGCCTTGAGCTTGCGATACGCGGCAATCAAAAACGGCAGCGACAACAACAACGCCCCGCCCCAGATCAGCGCTTTCTGCCAACTCGGGTCGCTGATCCAGGCTTGCAGATAGGCCGACATTTGTTCGGCAAAGTAGCCACCGGCGATAAAAATCGCGATGACCAGCGCCAGGTTGATGCCCACCTGCAGCAAAATCCGCCGGATCATGGCGGCTAACAGCGCGCCCTCCCCTTGCGGTTGAATGCTGCGAAGCCACTCGCCATACATTCCCAGTACCCTCGACAGCCGTTGTGGCATAACGGCAGCCAGCCTGACCGATAAAGGGTCGGCGGCCCGGATCAGGTAAGGCGTCAGCAGAGTGGTCAGGACCGAAACCGCGACCGCTACCGGATAAAGGAAATCGCTGGTGACCTGCAAGGTCATCCCCAGCGATGCGATGATGAAGGAAAATTCGCCGATCTGCGAAAGGCCCATCCCGACTCGCAGCGAGGTCCGCCCGTCGTTGCCGGCAATAAAAGCACCGAGGCCGCAGGACAGCACCTTGCCCAACACCACTGCGCCAGTGATTACGGCAATCGGCCAAGCGTATTGGAGCAATATGACCGGATCGAGCATCAGCCCGATGGCGACGAAGAAAATCGCGCTGAACAGGTCGCGCACCGGCTCCACCAGTCGCTCGATTTTCAGCAACTGCCGCGACTCGGCCATGATCGCGCCGATCAGAAACGCTCCCAGCACCATGCTGTATTCCAGCTTTACCACCAGTAGGCAAAAGCCGAAACACAGGCCCAGCACGGTGATCAGCAACATCTCGTCGCTGTCGAACTTCGCCACGTAAGCCAGCAGCCTGGGCACCAGCAAAATGCCGATCACCAGGGCGACGATCATGAATAACGACAATTTGCCGACCGTGGAGAACACTTCGCCGGAGCTGACCGTCCCGCTGACAGCGATGCTCGACAGCAAGGCGATAATGCCGATGCCCAGGATGTCTTCGACGATCAGGACCCCGAAGATCAACTGCGCAAAGCGCTCGTTCTTCATCTTCAGGTCATTGAGGGCTTTGACGATGATGGTGGTCGAAGAGATGGCCAGGATTGCCCCGAGGAACAACGAGTCCATGGTGTTCCATTCGAACCAGCGGCCGATTTCGTAGCCGATCCAGATCATCAACACAATTTCGAGGAACGCCGCGATGAACGCCGTGGCACCCACCTTGAACAGCTTGCGCAGGCTGAACTCCAGGCCCAGATAAAACATGAGGAAGATGACTCCCAACTCGGCCAAGGTCTTGATCGTCTCTTCGTCGTGGATAAAACCGAAAGGCGGGGTATGCGGACCAATGATGAAGCCAGCAACGATGTAACCCAGCACCACCGGTTGTTTGAAACGATGAAAGAGTACGGTGACCAGCCCCGCTGCCATCATGATGATCGCCAGGTCTTGAATAAAACTGATGGCATGCATGGTGGGGCTCCCTGTTCAAATGACCTATCACAGAGCTGGATAAGCCCGTTTCCATTGTAGGAAATACCCTCGCAAGGGGCTTTTGAAGGGTACCACCGCGACTTCCGACAAAAAGACAGTGCAATATATGGAAACAGATCCACCGGGGCGTGACGGCTGCCACAGGCGCAGCGTCCCGATACTGGTAGTTTGAAAACCTTCCAGCACCCGCAGAGGTGCACTCCCGAAATTGCTGCCTTGAACCGTGAGTACGTTATGGAACCCGGAAATGCCCAGCTGTCGATGACGGTGCTGATGACCCCCGATATGGCCAACTTCTCTGGCAATGTCCATGGCGGCACCCTGCTCAAGTACCTCGACGAAGTCGCCTACGCCTGCGCCAGCCGCTACGCCGGGCGCTATGTAGTGACACTGTCGGTTGACCAGGTGATTTTCCGCGAGCCGATTCATGTCGGCGAACTGGTGACGTTTCTGGCGTCGGTGAATTACACCGGGAACACCTCGATGGAAGTGGGCATCAAAGTCGTGACCGAAAACATTCGTGAACGCTCGGTGCGCCACACCAACAGCTGCTTCTTCACCATGGTCGCGGTGGACGACCAGCGCAAACCCGCCGCTGTCCCGCCATTGCAACCGCAGAACAGCGAAGAAAAACGCCGTTACGAACAAGCCCAGCAGCGTCGGCAGATTCGCCAGGAGCTGGAGAGGCGGTATCAGGAAATCAAGGCCGACGGGCCTTAACAGATCCGCCCGGCTCGCGCCCACAGGGATTGGCGTTGATCAGAGGCTGATTGGTACAGCTTCGAACCTTACCCTCGGATGGGTGATCCGGTCCTGGGCGCGTACCAGTTCCAACTCGTAACTGGCGCACGCCTGGGTTTCCAGCAGGACTTCGTGCACGGCTGCGGCCGTAAATTCAAGCGCCGCCACCAGGCTGTCACCCAGCAACACCCGCGCCAGGAACAGTCCCGAGGTCAAGTCACCCACCCCCACCGGCTGGCGAGGGAAAGCCAACAAAGGACGGCGCAGATGCCAGCTTCCATCAGCGGTCACGAGCAACATTTCGAAGCTGTCCTCGGGCTTACCCGGATAGGCCAGATGTTTGACGAGTATCGCTTTGGGTCCGCGGGCCAGGAGCACGCGAGCCATAGCCACGCAGTCCAGCAGCGACTGCGCCTTGCGTCCCGAAAAGCTGTCCAGCTCCAGCTGGTTCGGGCACATGATGTCCGCCACACTGGCAGCTTGCTCCAGAAGAAAATCGCTCACCTCGGGCGCCACGATGCAACCCTTCTCCGGATGCCCCATGACCGGATCACACAAATAAATTACCTTGGGATTGCACGCCTTGATTCGCGTCACGCCCGCCAGAATCGCCTGTCCTTGGGCGGCGCTGCCCAGGTAACCGGACAACACCGCGTCACAATTGCCTAGCTCGCCGATCGCCGCGATCCCCTCTACCAATGCCGGTATCTGATCAGAGGCAAGCACGTCGCCGGTCCACTGTCCGTACTGAGTGTGATTGGAAAATTGCACGGTGTTGAGCGGCCAGACATTCACCCCAACCCGCTGCATAGGAAAGACTGAAGCGCTGTTACCGGCGTGGCCGAAGACCACGTGAGACTGGATGGCAAGCAGATGAGGGGTACGTTTCATGCGGGATGTTTCCGTAAAACGAATGAAATTCAAGCCGCGCAGTATGCGACTAAACGCAGCCTGTACGACAGACCGGGGACACAGTTAAGCTGACAGCAACTTGTAGGAGCACTTCGTTCATGCTGACCCTTGGAAATATTTTCGTGCTGATGCTGCTGGCTACCGCCGGCGCCTGGCTGTGGCACAACCATGGTTTGCGCGAACGAGCGTTGGCGAGGGTCATGCAACATTGCGCCAACCTCAAGATCGAGCTGCTGGACGGCAACGTGGCGCTGAAAAAGATTGGGTTCGTCAAAGACGCCAGCGGACGCCGGCGCCTGGCCCGCATCTATAACTTCGAATTCACCGTCACGGGTGAATCGCGCCATTCGGGCACTATTACCCAGTTCGGGGCCCACAGCGCGCAAATCGAGCTGGCGCCCTACCCAATGCCGTTCGAAGAGTCAGCGCCGACACCGATCGAACCGGTCCAGACCAGACCCAGGGCCGAAGTCATCGAGTTGAGTCAGTGGCGCCAGGAACACAACAAGTGGAAGCCTTGAAGCAAGGCTGACTCACGGGCACCGACAGTTCGCCAGACCGGCTTGCAGCGCCGCCACGTCTTGAGGTCCATCAAAAATCAATTCGATTCGTGAGTCCTGGCGCCACTCGCTCGCCTGCCACCGCAGCGTCGCGCCCTCCAGCGCATTGGCTGAAACCCAGCCATCGGCGCTGTGGATAACCATCTTCGCCCGTTTCCAGCCGCGACCTTGCAGCCAGCGCGTCAGCGTCGCCGTGTCCAGTCGCTGACTCGGATGCCAACGCCAGCCAATACTCCAGCCGCCTTCCTGTTGCTGATACAGGCAGATGGGCGATGTCGGGTCGGTCCAGACGGCCGGCATCTGTCCCACCTCCTTGGGCAGACTCACGTCATCCACAGCCCCACTTCCCCGAGCTGCAAGACCTGGCAGTCGATCGATCGGCATCACAGCCTGTCGAGTCCAATACAAGGCAATCTCCGGCAGTTGCGCAGTGATGCCCAGGCGTTCGGTTTCGCTCAGGTGCTCGGATTTGTTCAGCACCACCAACCCTGCATCGGCCAGAGTTTGCCGTTGGGCGTCGGGCAACGGCGTGCCATCCGCCATCGCTCGGGCATCAAGCACCAACACGCAAGGCTGAACCGCCAGCACGCCGAGCCATGGCCTTTCGTTCAGTTGCCGCATCAACTGCGCCGGATGGCCCAGGCCGGAGGGCTCGATAAACAGTCGATCCGGGCGCGCCTTGCGCAGTAAACGAGCGAGGCCGATCTGAAATGGCGCGCCGTTGACGCAACACAAACAGCCCCCGGCCACTTCGCCCAGTGCGATACCATCGGCAGTCTGGGTCAGCAACGCCGCGTCCAGGCCGATTTGACCAAACTCGTTGATCAGCACCGCCCAGCGCTCATTCGCCGGGCGCTGCGCCAGCAATTGCTTGATCAGGCTGGTCTTGCCAGCACCCAAAGGGCCTGCGATGACGTGGGTGGGAATGTTCTGCAACATAATCGGCGGCTTTCGATGGAGGTGAACATGCGGTTGATCGGCTGTTTTTTATTGGCGCTGACGTCGAGCCAGGCGCTGGCCCAGGCTTGTGTCGTGCATAGCCAGGCAGAACGGCTCGATGTGAAAGTCTGCCAGCAGAACCGCAATATTCCACAGAAACTGTTCGCCGACGGCTTCTGCCAGCCAAACCTTGCCGGACAAAAAGTCGAGGTGCAGTACGTCGATCAATGCCCTGGCGGCGCGTTTGGCATCTGCAGCAATGCCCAGGTCGCCAATATGCCCTACCGCCAGGATATTCACTATTACGGCGTGGCCAGCGATGCGGCCTATCTGCAGCCGTTTTGTGAAGGACAAAGTCAGGGCAACTGGCTCAAACCTTAAGCGAGCCAGTCCAGAGTAAGGATCAATCGACGCTCCCCCGGCGCCAGCTGCGGCGAGCGATGGATCAGGCCCATGCCCTCGTTTCCATGCCACTTCTCGCCTTTGAGCAGCGCCACATCGCCACAGGCAAGCTGCTGAACCGCATGCGGGTCACCCGGTTCAGCTTCAGGCTGCCCCAGACATCGACGATCCATCACACCCTCCTTTAGCCACTGGCTACCCACGCCGGCGTACGTGGTGATCAGCCGCACCGGCACATGGTCGACGTGAAAACGCGGGCACATGGCCTTGTCCAGCGTTCGCAGGCGCAGGCCGACACGTCTGGCGCCCAGCAGGCAGGTAAACGCACTGACCAGCCAGGAGACATCGCTGATGAAGCCTTCATAGCCCTGCAGATCGCCAAAGCCTGCGGCGAGACCATCCAGTGCCGGTTGCGCGTCCTCCTGCGGCAGGTCGAGCACCCGCGATTCGGCCAAAGGCTGACCTATGGAAAGCACCATGGCCGCAAAATCGCTGATGTGCACCGGCAGTTGACGTTGCCAGACCGCCAGGTTGGCATCGTCGTCCAGAATTTGCGTCAGGATCCGCGGAGTGTCACCCTGAACCTGGCGTACCTGCACTTCCCGCTTCGCACTGGGCGCCAGCATCACGCTGCGGCCTCGTCATGCCAGGGGCCGAACGGGTCCGGCAGCAAACGCCAACTGTCGACACCCAGGGCCATTTCCGCGTCACTGAGCAGGCAAGCGTCCAGCTCGGCAGTCAGTTGCGTGAAGTCGATATTCTGGCCGATGAATACCAGCTCCTGCCGGCAATCACCGGTGGCGGGAAGCCAGTTTTTCAGGATGGCTGCGGTACTTTCCCCATCTTGCGGCCATTGGCTTTTCGGTACAAACCGCCACCAGCGCCCGGCGAATCCATGTCGCATCAAGCCGCCGGCCTGGGACCAACTGCCCGCTTCTTCATGTTTGCTGGCCAACCAGAAGAAGCCCTTGGAGCGCAGGAGCTTGCCATTGGTCCACGAACGGTCGATAAAGCTGAAAAAACGCTGGGGATGAAATGGCCGGCGCGCCCGGTAAGCTGCCGAAGCGATACCGTATTCTTCGGTTTCGGGCACGTGCTCACCGCGCAGTTCCTGTAGCCAGCCCGGTGCTTGAGCCGCGCGCTCGAAGTCGAAAAGGCCTGTGTCGAGGATCTTTTCCAGCGGTACTTGGCCCATGACCATGGGAATGATCTGCGCCTGGGCGTTGAGCCGTTCCAGAATCGCGATCAACTCCTCCCGTTCGTGACGGCCGATCAAGTCGATTTTGCTGATCAGAATCACATCGGCGAACTCGATCTGCTCAATCAACAGATCAGTAATGGAACGCTCATCCTCCTCCCCCAGGGTTTCGCCTCGTGAAGCGAGGCTTTCGGCAGCGTGGAAATCCAGCAGGAAATTTACGCCATCGACCACCGTCACCATCGTGTCGAGCCGTGCCACATCGGCCAGGCTGCGGCCCTGTTCATCACGAAAAGTAAAGGTTTCCGCCACCGGCAAGGGTTCGGAAATCCCCGTGGACTCGATCAGCAGATAGTCGAAGCGGCCTTCCCTGGCGAGCTGGCCGACTTCTTCCAGCAGGTCTTCACGCAACGTGCAGCAAATGCAGCCGTTACTCATCTCCACCAGTTTCTCTTCAGACCGGCTTAGGGTGACATCTCGCTGGACTTCGCTGCCATCGATGTTGATCTCGCTCATATCGTTGACGATCACAGCGACACGCAGGTTGTCGCGATTGCGCAGGACGTAATTGAGCAGTGTGCTTTTACCGGCGCCGAGAAATCCGGACAGCACGGTGACGGGAAGACGATTGGGCACAGGTATATCCTCATCGGGCGGGCGGCGCTGACGCGGTTGAACGCAGGTCGCGGCTCTTTTCTTCAGGCTTGGGTTCGGTTCAAGGTCTAAGCCTTTTTAATGTTATAGTATAACAACAACATTTAACCAGCATCGCTGTTCAACCGGTCTGAAGTAAAAACATGCGCAATTTTCTAAAATTTGTATTCGCAAGCCCGATGCTGCTGTTGGCGCTGGATGCCTCAGCCCAAAGTCCTGTGTTGGCAAACTGCACTCGCAGCGCGAATTTACTGGCCTGTGTGGATGGCCAAGGCAATGCCTACAGCGTCATGACGGCTGGAAACACCCTTTATCTGCGTGGGTTTGAAGTGATTGGCCGGCGCTATTGGGCCCAAACCACTAGCCGTTACGGCCAACTGACGTTCTTTACCGGAATAGCTTCTGACGGAGAGAGCTGGGTGGGATACAGCCGGCGCGTAGGCTGGACGACAATCAATCGTTTCTCGAGCTCGGGTGGAAGCACTGGGAAATTCCTATGTGGACGCATAAGCGGGTGTCAGGACGCACCCCGCTGATGTTTCACGTGGAACGGTTCGTGAGCCATCCCCCCCTGAGTAAAATGAAACTGCGTTCATGAATAGTGTTCGTCGTGCACATTGTTATAGTATAACATCTATTGTGTGCCTATGACGGACCTTGAATATGAATGCGTTAACTCTGCCGGACGTTGCTGCGCAGGCTTCGCGCCAGTCCCTGCCCCTCGATTGGGTAGGCATGTGCGGCATCGCGGTACCCGTATTGATCGACGGTCAACGTCTCAACGCGATCGCTGATGCCGGTGTCAGCCTTGACGACGGTGAAGCCCGTGGCATCCATATGTCACGCTTGTATCTGGCGCTCGAGCTGCTCGAAGACGCGGCGCTGTCTCCCATGCTGTTACGCCAAATCCTCCAGCAATTCCTCGACAGTCACACAGGCCTATCCGCCGCCGCCTCGCTGAGCGTTCGCACCGGTCTACTGTTCAAGCGCCCAGCGCTCGTCAGCCCACTGGCTGGCTGGAAGCGCTATCCGATCAACATCGAAGCCCACCTGAAGAATGATGTGTTCCACGTGGAACTGAACATTCAGATTGCCTATTCGTCCACCTGCCCTTGCTCGGCCGCGCTCGCTCGTCAGTTAATCCAGCAGCAATTTGTAGACGACTTTGCCAATAAGGCACTCGAGCACGCCAGCGTCCTGGCTTGGCTTGGCTCATCAAAGGGCATCGTCGCCACGCCGCACAGTCAGCGCAGCACGGCCACCTTGAATCTGCGGCTGAACCCGGGCGTCGACGAGCTGCCGCTGCTGTCCATCATTAACGAAGCTGAAGCGGCCCTCGGCACGGCTGTACAAACCGCAGTGAAACGGGCCGATGAGCAAGCCTTCGCGCTCGCTAACGGTCAAAACTTGATGTTCTGTGAAGACGCCGCGCGGCGGCTGAGCATGGCCTTGCGGCGATCCCCCGATATCGCCAGCCTCAATGTGCGAGTGGTGCACGCCGAAAGTCTGCATGCCCATGACGCTGTGGCACAAAGTCGTTGGGTCAGGGAGGCTCTGTGATTCGTTGCCAGTCATTGCGCTGGGGCGCCCCGGGCCACCCCCTCACACCGCCGCTGAACATAGAACGGCCGGCGGGGAGCCTGACGGCCATCGTCGGTGCCAACGGTGCGGGCAAAAGCAGCCTGCTGAAAGTGCTGGCGGGCCTGCAAAAACCTCTATCCGGCAAAGTCGAACTGGATGTTCCACGTCGCGGCAGCGTCTCGTTTCTGGCGCAACAGCAACATCTGGACCGGCAATTTCCAATCAACTTGCAAGAGCTGGTGGCGGCGGGATCCTGGGGTAGCAGACACACGCCGGCGATGCGCCGCCATCGATTGAAAGCCGTACTGCAAGACTGGGCGTTGGATGGCCTGGAGCATCGCTCGTTGATGGCGTTGTCGGGAGGCGAGCTGCAACGCGCCCTTCTCGCCCGTTTGAGTCTGGCCGAAGCGCCTCTGCTGTTGCTCGACGAACCCCACGCCGCCCTCGACGAACAAGGCCAGGCGCTATTGTGGAAGCACATTCACGGCTGGCATGCCGAAGGCCGTACCCTGGTGGTGGTGTGTCATGATCTCGCCGCGGTGCGCCAACATATTCCGCATACATTACGGGTCAGCCAAGCCGGCTGCACGCTGGGCCGCAGTGTCGATTTGATTACCCAACAACCCTTCACGCAGGTGGCCTGATGCTCGCGGCCACCCACCTCTGGCAACCCTTTCAGGAATTTGTCTTCATGCGCCGGGCACTGCTGGGCGGCCTGGTATTGGCGTGTAGCACGGCACCGCTTGGCGTGTTTTTGATTCTGCGACGCATGAGCTTGATAGGCGATGCCGTCGCTCACGGCATCTTGCCCGGAGCAGCACTGGGTTTCTGGTTCGCTGGGCTGAGCCTGCCAGCCCTGACGCTGGGTGGACTCGGCGCAGGCTTGAGCATGGCCGGGCTGGCGGCCTGGATTACCCGTCGCACCGGTCTGCGGGAAGACGCCAGCCTTGCGGCGATTTATCCCATTTCCCTGGCCGCCGGTGTGTTGATTCTCGGTATGGCCGGCAAACGCCTGGACTTGCTGCACCTGTTGTTCGGCTCGGCGCTGGCGGTAGATGGCCCGACACTTACCGGCATGCTCTGGGTTTCGGGGATCAGCCTGCTCGCGATGACGCTGATTTACCGACCGCTGTTGCTGGACACCCTGGACCCTCTTTTCCTGCAAACCGTCAGCCGTCTGGGCCCTCTGGCCCATGGCGTGTTTCTGACCTTGGTCGTGTTGAACCTGGTCATCGGCTTCCAGGCCATCGGCGCACTGATGGTGGTCGGCCTGATGATGTTGCCTGCTGCCGCTTCACGATTCTGGGGCCGCCGTTTGCCGGTTCTGATGGGAGTCGCGGCGCTGTTTGGATGTCTGTCGGTGTGGCTCGGGCTGCTGTTGTCATTCCACTTCTCGCTACCCAGCGGGCCGGCCATCGTACTGGTGGCGGGCGCGCTGTATCTGCTGTCCGTAGTGTTCGGTCCGGTGCACGGTTTGCTGCGTCGCCCGCCTTTACTCACATCCCAATGAGGTGTTTCCCGATGCGCGTTCTGCTCGTGCTGTTCAGTCTGATGCTGTCCTTGTCGACGTCTGCCGCCGAAAAGCTCCAAGTGGTGACCAGCTTCAGCATCCTTGCCGACATGACCCAAGAGGTCGGCGGCGCGCATATCCAGATCACCAACCTGGTGGGGCCGGACGCGGATGCACACACCTACGAACCTACGCCAGACGACGCCAAGGCGTTGCTCAGGGCCAAACTGATCATCAAGAATGGCCTGGGTTTTGAACCGTGGCTGGATCGCCTGGTCACCAGCACCGAAACCAGCGCCCCAGTGATCAGCGCCAGCCGCGGCGTTATTCCTCGTTCGCTGGATGAAGACGGCGAGACTGTTCCCGACCCGCATGCCTGGCATAACCTGGCGAACGCCGAACTGTATGTCAGGAACATCACCAAGGCGCTGGAAACCGCCGACCCGGCCCACAAGACCGACTACGAACGTAACAGCCAGGCTTATCTGAAAAAGATCTACGCGCTGCTCGCCGATGCCAAGGCCAAGCTTGGCGCCTTGCCACCGGGCAATCGCAGGATCGTGACGTCCCACGATGCCTTCGGCTATATGGGACAGGCCTATGGCATCGAGTTTATCGCGCCACAGGGGCTGTCCACTGAACGGGAGCCCTCGGCCGCCGATGTCGCGGCGCTGATAACCCAGATACGCAAAGCGAAAGTAAAAGCCGTGTTCATGGAGAACATCAAAGACGCGCGCCTGCTCAAGCAGATAGCGGCTGAAAGCGGTGCGCACATCGGCGGCACGCTGTACTCCGATGCGCTGGCGGCCAGCGGACCGGCCAGTACCTTCATCGGGTTGTTCGAGTACAACCTGAATATGTTGTACGAAGCGTTGAGCCGGCCATGATTTGCAAGCGCTCTTGAAAGAACTTCTGTGGGAGCAGAGCTTGCTCGCGATGCGCATGCGCCTTGCTGCCACAGATCAACCAGGTCATGTACGCCAGAGCGGGACTCAAGCCCTCGGCTTGACCGTCCCGCAGTCCTGCCCCAACCACACGGCGCGGGTATCCAGGCTGCCGTTCTGCTGGATGCCGGTGGCGTTGAACGTGCCGTTCACCGTCGTAGTGAATTCCCGATCACTCTGGAATGTCGCGACCCCATTGCCTTGGGCTTTCGGACAACTGAAACGAAACTTCCACTGATTGCCGGTGCGCTCGGTGATCTGTTGTTTGCACCCCGATTGCGGGTCTTGCAACGGAATGTCATTGGTCTGGACCTGTTCCGGGGTCAGGCATACGCGAATGCCCTTTCCGCCCATGGTGATGCCCTGCTTTTCCAGCATCGCCCGTTGCTCTGGGGTTATCTGGTTTTGCAGTTGGCCAAGAATCAGTTGCAGATCTGGCAGATTCTGGTTGTCGACCTTCATATTGCTTGTAGTCAGCTCCCACAAACCGGGTTGAAGCATCTGCGCCTGAGCCACCACAGAAACCGACAAACCAACCGTCAGGGCCAAACCCAGCAGACAAACTTTCATCACAAGCACTCCAGAGGACAGGTGGCCGTTAGACGTCTCCCACAGGCTTCGGTTCAGGCTCGACAGGAGTGAATTAATTAGCGACATCCGCCGTGGAACATGGTCTGTTAAGCATTGAAACTTCAGGAGCAAGGCTGCCCCATGGATTATTTCGGCCCGCATGTTTTCGGTTACCTGATCGCATTGCTTCACACTTTGGGTTCTATCGCCGCCGTTCACGCGGTGCTGACGGTACGGACCGCTCAGGGTTCCATCGCCTGGGCCCTGTCGTTGGTATTTATCCCCTATTTGACGTTGATTCCCTATCTGGTTTTCGGCCGGAGCACGTTCGACGGTTATATCAAGGCGCGCCGACAAGCCAACGAAGAAATGCGCAAAGCCGTCTCCGAGCTGAACTGGCGGCCATGGGTCGAAGAAGCTCTCACCGCCCGCGCCTCTCAAGCCTACGCCTCATTACGGGCGATGCCCAAGCTGGGGCGCACGCCGTGCCTGGCGAACAACCAGGTGCGCCTGCTCATCAATGGCTTCGCCACATTCGAGGCAATTTTCGAGGCCATTGAGGGTGCCCGAGAAGCCGTGCTCATTCAGTTTTTCATCATCCACGACGACCGCCTCGGCCAACGTCTGAAAACGCTGCTCTTGAAGAAAGCCGCAGAAGGCGTCGCGGTGTATCTCCTTTATGACCGCATTGGCAGCCATTCCCTGCCCCACCGCTACGTCCAGGCATTGCGCGACGGCGGTGTCCATGTCAAAGCTTTCGCCACCCGTAGCGGCTGGCTCAACCGATTCCAGGTCAATTTTCGCAACCATCGCAAGATCGTCGCGGTGGACGGCGTCCTGGGCTTCGTCGGCGGACATAACGTGGGCGATGAGTACATGGGGGAAAAGCCGCCCTTGGCGCCCTGGCGCGATACCCACGTCGAAGTACGCGGACCCGTCGTGGCGAGCATGCAGGAGTCGTTTGCCGAAGACTGGTTCTGGGCGGCCCGCTCATTGCCACCGCTCATCCTGCCGGACGCCTACCCGGATGACGGCGTGCTCTGCCAATTGCTGGCCAGCGGCCCGGCCGACGCGTACGAAACCTGTTCACTATTTTTTGTCGAAGCGATCCATGCGGCTAGCGAGCGTATCTGGATCACCACGCCGTACTTCATTCCTGATGAAGCGGTATTCGCTGCGTTGCGCCTGGCGGCATTGCGCGGGGTAGACGTGCGCATCTTGCTGCCATCACGCCCAGACCATAAGGTCGTCTACGCGGCGTCGAGCCTATACGCGTTCGAAGCAGTACGGGCCGGCGTGCGGGTATTTCGTTATGAGCCGGGCTTCCTGCACCAGAAAGTCGTGCTGATTGACCGTGAAATCAGCGCCATCGGCAGCGCCAACCTGGACAATCGCTCGTTCCGGCTGAACTTCGAAGTGATGCTTCTGACCGTGGATATCTCGTTCGCTACGCAGGTCGAGCAGATGCTCGAGAACGACTTCGCCCAAGCACTGGAAATAGACAAACAGGAAGGCCGGGAGACCCACCGCCTGCAGAAGATCGGCATGCGGATCGCCCGGCTTATTTCCCCGATACTCTAAGTGGCACACATCTGATCAAGGGGTATAGATGTCGTCGCGAGTCCAGGGCAACTCATGGCTGCCATCGGCGTGCGTCTTCACCGCCAGGATCTGGTGCAGGTTGATCCAGCCCTTGGCGAATGCGTAGGCGCATCCGGCCAGATAAAGGCGCCAGATCCGCAGCGCTTGCTCTGGCACTTCTTTGGCGGCGGCCGCGAGGTTGTCTTCCAGCCGCTCACTCCAATGATCGAGCGTGCGGGCGTAATGCATGCGCAGGCTTTCCACATCGACAATCTCCAACCCCGCTTCGCTGATCTGGGCGGAAATCATCGACAGGTGCGGCAGCTCGCCATTGGGGAACACATACTTCTCAATGAATTCACCCGCACCACGTCCGACCGGGCGACCGTCCGTGTGCTTGGCGGTGATGCCATGGTTCATCACCAAGCCACCCTCGCGAACCGCGCCGAAAAGGGTTTTGCAGTACTGCTGAAGATTGGCATGGCCAACGTGCTCGAACATGCCGACGCTCACCACTTTGTCGAAGCGACCGTCCTGGGGCAGGTCCCGGTAGTCGAGCAACTGCAACTCCACCTGACCATCCAGGCCGTCAGCCGTGACCCGCTCCCGAGCCAGGGCCAGTTGCGCCTTGCTCAGGGTGATGCCAAAGACCCTAGCGCCGAACTCCCGCGCCGCGTAACGCGCCAACCCGCCCCAGCCGCAGCCCACATCCAGCAAGTAATCTCCCGGTTGCAGGCGCAGCTTGCGGCACAAATGGCGGAATTTGGCTTGTTGAGCCTGCTCAAGGGTTTCGCTACCGGTCTCAAAGTAAGCACAGGAATAGGCCATGTCGCTATCGAGCCAGAGCTGATAAAAGGCGTTGGAAAGGTCATAGTGGTAGGAAATCGCCTTGGCGTCGGCTTCCTTGTCATGAACCGAGCGTACCGGCAGGTAATCAACGTTTTCGGCCAGCAGGGCTTGGCTCCATTCATCGCAGACGCGGATGACTTCGTGGATCGATCCTTCGAGTTCCAGCTTGCCTTCTACAAACGCCGCTCCCAATGAATTAAGGCTGGGATGGGTGAGTTGTGCGACCATCTGTGGGTCCTTGACCACGATCGTGACGCTGGGATCGGCACCCAGCGTAAATTCATGGCCGTCCCAGAGCCGCAGCCGAAGCGGTAAATGCAGATTCTGTAAGGCCGGTGGAAGTTGCGCGAGCATGAGATAGCCCCCCTTGTTTCAGACGTCTGAAATGAGGGTAGACCATCCTGGAAAAGTAGCAGCCTATGGAATTTATAGCCTTTTTCTATCGCGCTGCCCTTGCCTCCCTTCTGAGGGTCATTTTCAGCATTTAGATCCCGGGGCGCGTTAACTGAATAAGGCCTAGCCACCCAAAGACCGGCCCCCTGAACAACCCCATTTGTTCCACGTGGAACTAAACTCAGCAAACCAACCCATCTCAATCCTGGCCCTTGACCGAGCCATTCGAAAACGCACACATTACGCTCATAATTTTTCTCAAGCCGAGCGGGAGAAGAGCCATGAGCAACTACGACGTAATCATTCTGGGCGGTGGCCCCGGTGGGTATAACGCGGCGATTCGCGCCGGACAGTTGGGGTTAAAGGCTGCCTGTGTCGAAGGCCGAGCCACCTTGGGCGGCACCTGCCTGAACGTCGGTTGCATGCCCTCCAAAGCATTGCTCCACGCCTCGGAGCTGTACGAAGCGGCCATGGGAACGCCATTCGCCAATCTGGGCATCGAAGTCAGCCCCACCCTCAACCTCGCTCAAATGATGAAGCAGAAGGACGAGAGCGTGGCGGGACTGACCAAGGGTATCGAATTCCTGTTTCGCAAAAACAAGGTCGAATGGATCAAGGGTTGGGGCCACATCGACGGGCCCGGCAAAGTGACGGTCACCGGTGAAGACGGCGGCAAGACCACACTGAGCGCCAAGGACATCGTCATCGCCACCGGTTCCGAGCCCAGTCCCCTGCCGGGTGTGGCGATCGATAACCAGCGCATCCTCGACTCCACCGGTGCATTGTCCTTGAGTGAAGTGCCGCGTCATCTGGTGGTGATCGGCGCGGGCGTCATCGGCCTCGAATTGGGTTCGGTCTGGCGGCGCCTGGGCGCTCAGGTCACGGTGGTGGAGTACCTCGATCGCGTCTGTCCTGGCGTGGATGGCGAGGCCGGCAAGACCTTGCAAAGGGCCCTGGCCAAACAAGGCATCCAGTTCAAACTGAGTTCCAAAGTCACAGGCGCCACTTCTTCGGCCAGCGGCGTGCAATTGCAGGTTGAGCCCGCCACGGGTGGCGAGGCGCAGACCCTCGACGCGGATTATGTACTGGTCGCCATTGGTCGTCGGCCGTATACCCAGGGGCTGGGGCTTGAAAACGTCGGCCTCAGCACCGACAAACGCGGCCTGCTCGCCAACAAGGGCCACCGCACCGAAGTGCCCGGCGTGTGGGTGATCGGCGACGTGACATCCGGCCCGATGCTGGCCCACAAGGCAGAAGACGAAGCCATGGCCTGCATCGAACAGATCGTCGGCAAGGCCGGCGAGGTCAACTATGACCTGATCCCCAACGTCATCTACACCCGCCCAGAACTGGCCAGCGTCGGCAAGACCGAGGAACAGCTCAAGGCTGAAGGCCGTGCCTACAAGGTCGGGAAGTTTCCGTTCACGGCCAACAGCCGGGCGAAGATCAATCACGAGACCGAAGGTTTCGCCAAAATACTGGCCGACGAACGGACCGATGAAATCCTCGGCGTACACCTGGTGGGGCCGAGCGTCAGCGAGATGATCGGGGAATACTGCGTCGCCATGGAGTTCAGTGCCTCAGCCCAGGACATCGCGCTGACCTGCCATCCGCACCCTACCCGCTCGGAAGCCTTGCGCCAGGCGGCGATGAATGTGGAAGGCATGGCGACACAGATGTAATGCGTGAGTTTATCCACAACCGCTGGGAGCAAGACTTGCTCCCAGCGTGCCTGGATGTACACACAAAGCTTAGCGAGCCGAAATTCGGGCCTTGCGCTGGCGAAGGTTGATCAATCCCAGCCCCAGCGCCACCACCAGCAGGACACCGGCTATTTGCAGCCAAACTTTGTAGGGCCGCAACGCCGAACGAATCGGCTCCAGGGCCTGGGTCACGTAGCGTTTGTCCGCGTTGCGAAAATCAGGATAAGGGCAGTGCCGGCCAAAATCCCACGCCCACTCCACGTAAGGGCCGTGCTGCACATAACGTTGATACAACGCGCGTTGCTCCGCCAGGCTGGAGTTGTACCCCACCGCGGCACACAGTACCGCCGCAAACGCATGGCTGGTATGGGGCAGGTTATCGGCCGCCTGGCTCGCCAACGCCGTGGCGACAAAACGATAGTGATAACGCGCGTCCGGTTGCGCGGCGCTGGCCTGCTGGCGTTGCCACTCGCCTTCGCTGATCAGTGGTCCAACCTTCAGGTCGGCGGGTTCAAGGCTATAGTTGCCGCCAAAGGTGGCGTAGTCCGGCGCCATCTCGTAACCGAGCAGTTCCATACCCTGGGTACGCGCGAACCAGGACGCATTGAAATACGCCTCGGCCCGTCGAGTGGGCCACCATCTGGACTCGGCCTCCTGACGCAACTGCCCATAAGCTCGAGCCTGGTTCTGTAGCTCGACGTTGTCGAAGTAGTCTGGCGCCTCGTCGTAGCGTCCTTCTCGTAGCAAGCGACGCCCCAGCAGATTGCGCAGGTTCGCGGCCACCGGCAGTTGCACGTAATTGTCGCGATCCTGCTGGCTCAACGGCGGCACCGCCGGGACTTGAGCGTCGACGTATTGCTTGAGCTCGTCGACTGTCAGCACTCGCTCAGCGACCGTAGCGGCGTCATACCAATAAATGCTCTGGCTGCGGTAGAGCTGATCGAAGGCTTGAAGGTAATCGCCCCGTTGCAAGGCCAGGATCGCGCTTTCGCCTTCGACCCGACACTTGGGTTGCACCGACTCGTAATTCCAATCCGGCGTGCGTCGTTCGCCCCACGACTCGTCTTTGGGAAACGCCTGGGCAGCTTTGGCATAGGCCGCCGCCGCGGCGCCTTTGTCACCCTCGCGCACCGCCAGTTTGGCCCGCAGCCACCAAGCCAGGCCGCTATCCCCGGCCTTTTCCAGGAACGCCTTGGCGGCGGCATAATCGCCTTGCTGATAATTCACCGCCGCCAGACGGTCGGCATTATCGAGGCTGTCACGGGTGCTGGCTTGCAGCAATTGGACCAGCCGCTTCTCGCCGGCCGGTTGCTCACCGAATGACCAACCGATGCGGCTGAGCAACGAAGCGGTGAGCAGTTGCTGCACTGCTTTGCCTTTGAGCAGGCGCATCAACTGCTCGTCCGGCAGCTCGTTCAGGTCACCGACCAATTGTTTCAACGAACTGTAGCCGACCTCGGAGCCCAGCAGGTTCTGGCTGGCGTAGAGTTCAATGGCACTGTTCCAGTCGTCACGGATGTAGGCAACCCGGGCTTCTTCGCCGAGGCTGGCGACACCCAGCTCCAACGGGTCGCTGAAGCCACTGATGCTCAACTGACGAGCCAGACGGAACGCCTCTTGAGCCTGGTCCAGCAATCCTGCCGGTTCACCGCTGCCCGCCTCGCTATTCATGGCGAACAAGGCTCGCCCCAGGGAATACGCAGCCCACGTGCTGCGCAACCGGCGCTCGTTCGCCGGCAACGCGAGTAACTGACGGAACGAATCGACCGCCAGCGCATGCTCGCCGGCGTTGAAGGCTGTCGCGCCGATCGCGTACAAGCGCAGTTCGGCAGGCAGATTCGCCGCTTCGGTGGTGACCTGCTGAACGTCGGTCAGCGCCCGCACACGCTCCACGACCGCTTGTTGCGGCGGGGTCAGGCCGAGCCGTTCGGCCTTGTTGCGTTGTTCGACGTAGGCAGGTAAATCACCGTAGCGCTGATCCGGGTTGGCCGTCGCATCGGTGACCGGCTTGAGCCCGGCTATGGCGTGGCCGAGGCGACTGATCTCGAAGCGAAAGCTGCCTTCGGGCAAATCCGCCAGCGATTGACTGCGGTTATCCAGCAGGCGCATCGGGAAGTCCGGTCCGCAGGCCAGCGCCTGACCCAACGGCAGGCTGAGGCTCAGGCAGAGCAGACGACTGGGCCACTTACGGGTGAACATTGAAACCTCCTTGGTCAATTTTCGTACAGCGCGCCCAGCCAACGGCACGCTGGGCGCCGGCGGCCAGGCGGCCTTCCTGAATGCGGGTGAAGGTAAGCAGTCCGGGCGTTTGTTGCAACGTGTACCCCGCCAGCGCATCAGCACCGTCGCACGCGCCAACCACCAGGGTCAGACGCTGGGGCCAGGGACTGTCGAGGTTGCCCTGATTAACCAACTCAATATCGTAAAGCCCGCCCTGTTCATGCACTCGCAAGGACAACCGACTGTCCAGGCGGTCTCCCCGCGCAACGGCACCGAGGGTGGTCAAACTCCAGGCCCGTCGGTCATCCGCCAGCGGCAGGCGAAACCAGATCAACCCGGCCAGATGTTTCGGCGGTTCGGCCCGCAGTTCTGCCACCAGCCCGGCCACTTGCTGCGGGTCAGCCAGCAGCTCACGACGCTCGCCGCCTTGATCGATTGGCACTTCACTTTCAACCACCGGCACACCACTCTCCTGAGCCAACAGCGCCATGCCGTAGGCTGGCAGGGCCAGATAGAACGGTCGCGTGGTGACACCACTCCAGCGTTCGGCCCAGTGCAGCGCCTGTTTCGGGTCGAACAGCCCCTGCCGGGGATCACTGACCGCGTGGACCTGCAACACGCTGCTGTCCACCGTCCGCAGCAGTCCTGGCAACGCAGGGCTGTCAAGCCAGGCCGGCAGTGCCGTGATGCTCAGCCCCAGCGTGGCGGGCAGGGTTTGCCGCAAACGGTTCAAAAATGCGCCATAGGCAGGCAGTCGTGCATTGCCGGCATCGTGGTCGATCTCGATCCCTACCGGGGCCAGGCCTTGCGCTTGCCAGTCGCTCAGCAGTTGCTGGATCTGCGCGATCACATCGTCCTGATCCAGAAATCTGAGCTGACCGTCCAGGCGTATCACTGCGATCAGCGGTCGACCGTCAGCCTTGAGCAGTTGCGCATCGATCCGCGCGCGGCTCCAGCCGGCCTGGGGAAAGGCCTGCAAGGCAAGAATGCGCAGGCTGGAAAAATCCTTATGGCTTTGCCGCAGCGCCGGTGCGTGGGCCGGCGTCCACTTGCGTTGCCAGACATAGAGTTGGTGATCGAGAGCCGGGGCCGGGGACTGTTCACAGCCGCTTAAAAGCAATGCGGCAAGGGTGAGCGATAGCCGGAAAAGAAACGCCATGGAATTTCAGCACCCAAAAAAGGCTGGCAGATTAACCCCTCCCGCGCCAGCCACAAATGAATTCATCCTCAGCACCTTGTCATTCAGCCTTACGCGCAATAATCACCTGACTCTTGGCCACCACCGCATCCAGCGCCTGCTTGATCTGCGCGCCGCGGGGCGAATTGAGCACCGCTTGCCAGGTGTCTGCCCAATGGTTGAGCAGCGGGTGGTCGGCATTGCTGAAATCGACTTTCGCTTCCCAGAACAACAGCATCCACATCGACCAGTAGAAACCGTACTGGCTGTGACTCAACACTTCCAGCCCGGCCTCGCTGACCATGGCCTTGAACTGCTCTTCGCTGATGATGCGAATGTGGTTGGGCTTCTGGAAATACTCCGGTGCGGCGATGTCCTTTTGCAGGTCTTCGGAGCTGGGGTGCGGCACGCTCAACAGGTACAGCGCGCCGGGCCGGCCGACCCGGACCAGCTCGGCGAGAAACTGCGCCGGGTCGTCGACATGCTCAATGACTTCCGTGGACACCACGCGGGTGACCGTTCCATCGGCAATGGGCAGCGGGTTGCAGTCGGTCACATGGCATTCGACGTCACGCGCCGGAGTGTCGCTCAAGCGCTGACGGGTGGCCTCGACCTTGGCCGCGTCGATGTCGGCGATGATGATCTTCGCCCCACGCATGCCACAAAAATGCACGTTGCCACCGTCGCCGCAGCCAACGTCCAGCAATGTGTCCTCAGGCGCAACCGGGAAACCGCTGAACAGTTCTCCGGTTTGCTGATTGAACCAGCCGCTGAGCATCGCATCGTGCAGCCCGAGCATATAGGGATCGACCTTGTCGGCCGCTGGCGTTGCGGGCGCGGGCGTACCCGTGGTGAGTTTCTTCAAAAGGCTCAGCATGAAGGGGCTCCAGAGACGGGAAGGACGGGACGGGCGGCACGCAGGCGTTCAACCAGTTGAGCGCCGCGCTGGCGCATGGGCATTTCAACCATCCGGTAGTTGAGTTCGCTCAACAGCCCGATCAGCGTCAAGGCACAGGCAAGGGCCAACCAGGAATCACTCGCCACGTCCGGCGACCCCAGCGGGGCGAAACGAAACCACAGTTCGCGCAGCAGGAAAAACACCGGGATGTGGATCAGATAGATCCCGTAGGAGCGGCTGCCAACCCAGGTCAGCGCAGTTTTCAACGGGCTGCGGGGCAACAGATAGTCCCGGTCATAGGAGGCCACCCACACCAGCACGGCACTGAGCAGTGCGATGACTCCGAGACGGTAGAATGACAGATTGAAATGCTCGGTCGCGATCCAGGCCATCACGCTGCCTAGGCCTGCCATCAGCAACACACCCAGCCCGGGCCAACGTAGCCACTTGGGTTCGAACCGCCAATAATCGGGGCGCAAACTCCAGATCGACAGCAGCACGCCGAGGGCCAGGGCGTCTGTGCGGATGACCGAAAGCCATACCGCGCGCCAGGTGAAAAACTGCACCAGCACCACCGCCAGCAGCACCCAGACCAGATACCGGCGGGAGACGAACACCAGCAGCGGCAGAATCAAATAGAACTGCTCTTCCAGCGAGAGCGTCCAGTACACAAAGCTCGCACCATATTCATAGCGCATGAATGCATCGGCAAAACGCAAATTGGCGAATTGCAGAAAACCGGCCAGGGTCGCCTGTACATTGGCTTGCACACTGCCGAACGCGCCAGAGCGATTGAAAAACAACGCAGCCAGCAGCATCAGCAGCAACCAGAGCCACGCCGACGGCAGCAGGCGAAACGCCCGGCGGATCCAGAATTCCCGGACAGTGGCCCAGAACTGCCGAGAAGTGTCACAACCGCGCAGTTGCGGGATCAGACTGCGGCCAATGACAAAGCCCGATATTGCGAAGAACAGATCCACGCCCCACCACAGCTGGAAGCTACCGGAAAGAGCCGCCAGACGCGGCCACCCACCGGGAAACGGCATGCCTTGTACGTGATGAAACAGCACACCCATCACCGCAACGGCGCGCAACAACTCGATGTCCATGATTCGCTTGCTGCTCATGCCGAACTCCGGGCCGCAGGATCGGGTTTGCGGGCAATGATGACCTGACTCTTGGGCATGAATTGATCAAGGACCTGCTTGATCGCCAAGCCATCGGGTCGTGTCAGCACGCCCTGCCAGAGGCTAGCCCAGCTCTCCATCAATGGCGGATAAGGCGCCTGGATCCGGTCACGCACCGCCCCCTCGAGGGCTCGTCCGGCCGCGCGTTCGCTGGCCCAGAAAAAAATCATGCCCATGACCCAGAAAAAGCCGCTGGCCTGGCGATGCTCGATGACCAGCCCCGCGTCCTCCACCAATGCAGCGAATCGTTCGGCACTGAAAATCTGCACATGGTTGGGAGACTGGAAGTAACCCGGCGGTGCGATGCCCTGCTGTAAATGCTCGCCTACGGAGGCCGGCACGCTGAGCAGGTACTGCGCCCCTGGCCGGCCCATGCGCACCAGTTCGGCCATGAACGGCTCGGGTTGGTCGACATGCTCGAGCACTTCCATGCACACAATTTTGCTCGCGCAGCCATCGGCCAGCGGCAACGGCAGGCTGTTGCTGACCAGGCTCAGAAACGGCGCGCGGGTCTGGGCCTCGACCTGGCGGGCCAGGTTTCGCACCTTGTCGTATTCGCTGTCGGTAAAAATCACTGAAGCGCCTTGGCGCACTGCAAACAAGGTCGCCACGCCCTCCCCGCAACCAACATCCAACAAGGTGTCCTGGGCGGTGATAGCGAAGCCTTTGAGCAACTCGCCGCTGTCGTTGAGAAACCAGCCGTCGAGCATTGCGTCGTAGAGGCCCACGTCACGGGGCGACACGGCGCCAGTCGATGGCGGCGCAGCAGGTACGACGGGCGGCCTGAGCCACGCCAGCAACCGCCCGATCATGGCTGCTGCGCGTTCCGGCGACGCTCCAATACCTGTTCAAAAAAAACCCGCAGACGCTGCTCGGCGTTGGCCTGGCTGCAGAACGTTTCCAGACTGCGCACGGCATGGGCCGACATGCGGCGATAACGCTCGGGGTCGTTTTTGGCCACGTCATAGCTGGCGCGATAGGCCGAGCATAGCGAGTCCCAATCGGTGACATAACGCAGGGTACGAAACGCTGCACGGGGGTCATGGGGCCAGGCCGTCAGTTCCTCGGTGCACTCGACGACAAAGGCATTGTCATGGTCGATGTAATCGGCCATCGCCGTGTTCAAGGGTGCAATCGCCGGCCGGCCGCAGGACATGAACTCCATCAGGGGCAAACACTGACCTTCGCCGTAGGAGCAGTTGACCACGTAGCGAGTGGCCTCCACCAATCGCTCGTAGTCCGCATCCGCCAGGTAACCGTGGATCAGCACGATACGGCAGCGGTATGACTGGTTCTTGTAGACATGGTGCAGCATGTCGTTGAGTGCAGCGGTGACGTCGTGGTGGGTCAGCTTGAGTACCAGCGTTGCGTCAGGAACGTCGCGGAACGTCGCACAAAACGCGCTGATCATGTCCTTCCAGTTCTTGCGTCCATCGTAAGGGTTGAAGACCGACGTATACACCACTCCGTCCAGAAGCAGCTCGCAATCCTGGGCCGGAGCATCAAAAACCAGCGCCGTACCGGCCTGGTGCGCTGGCGGGCCGTAGGGCCGCAGGTCGACGGTGCGGCTGTCGATCAACAGCCCGCGCAACTGCAGTCGCATGTGATCGACCGTAGGTCGCTGGGCCAGCATCGCACCGCGCGCGTAAAACCGGTCCCATACCGGAGCGGCAATGGCGGCGATGGGGAAGTCCGCCCCCATTACCTCCCGCACGGCGTGGACGGTGAAGCTGGAATGGGTAATCGCCATACCGGTCGCGCCAAGGACCACCCGCCAGTCGTGCCGCGGCTCACCCTGCCAGCTTTCGGTCGGGATGGTGCTGAACTCCCAGGCGAAGACGGGAATCGTCGGGCAGGCGTAGTGGGCATCTGTGCGATGGGGCGGGGAAAAGGACAGGAAGACACAATCCTCGCCGCGCCCAAGGCAATCGGCATATAGCTGATCGACTTCTTGTTCCGGCCGGGTCACTTCAACAACGTGCCCCAGTCGCTCCAGCACCGGGCGAAACTCCTTGAGCACGAAGTAATAGCTGTATTCGGGTTTGCCGAGGTTCGCCAGAATGTTGCTCTGATTGGTTTCCGAATAAACGATGATCAGCATGATGTCGCACCCACCTGGGCCAGCAGCGGCGCATTCTCGGCACTGCCTTGCGGGGCCAGGAAATCCACCAGGCGCTGCTGCACCGGGGCAAAACCGCAATAGCGACGCATGCGCTCATTCGCTGCCACCGCCATGGCCTGGTAGGCCTGCGGCTGATGCCGGGCCATGGCGTAGCTCTGCTGGTAAGCCAGTTTCAGCGATCCCCAGTCGGGCCGATGGCGCAGGGTACGGTACAAAATGCGCGAATCTTCCGGCCAGATGGTGGGTTCATGGCTGGATTTGACGATAAAGGCCACTTCGGTATCGATGTAGTCACGCATCGCCGTGTGGTCCGGCGCGATGGCCGGGCGCGCGCAAGACATGAACTCCATCAGCGGCAGGCACAAACCTTCACAGCGCGAAGCATTGACGTAAAAACTCGCCGCACCGTACAACCGGGCGAATTGTTCGTCCTCCAGATAGCCGTGCATCACCACTACCCGACAGCTGAACGGCGATAGCTGGGACAGCAGCGTGAGCAACTCGACGTAGTAGGTCGACAGATCGTTCTGGGTCATTTTCAGCACCAGCGTGGCGTCCTCGACGTCCCGCAGCGCCCAACAAAATGCCGTGATCAAGTGATGCCAGTTCTTGCGACCGTCATCGGGGTTGAACACGCTGACATACACCACCCCGCTGACTTCGGTTTCCACCACCCGACGGGTGTCCGGCAGCACCGCCTGGGGATGTTCCGATGGCGCCGGTTCTGAAGTTGGCTCGACGACACCTGGCACAGGCCGCGTCGGGCCTCTCATCAGTCGGCTCACCAAAATGCGCACCGGCACTGGCACCAAGTCGCGAACCGCTTCGCGATACCAGCACAACAGGTTGTGCTTGATCAGCCACAACGGCCCGTGGGTGGCCTTCGCGGTCACGGCGCGCAGCACCTCGCGTAGGTAATGCCGGGAGATGAAAGCGCGGCGCCGCCACGTCAGGGCCGTAGGTTCGCTGGACGCCCTCCCCGATGCCGCTTCGGCAAGCGGCGCAATCAAGCCATCTGCCGACAGCCCAAGGGGACGGCTGTCGATGATGCAGCCTTTGATCTGTAAGACCGTGCCCGGATTGACCGGTGTGATGGGATATTGCTCACGAACCGCAGCGAAGCGTTCCCACAGTGGCGTGGGTAAAACCAGCACCGGGAAATCCTCGCCCAACGTACGACGGATCGCCTCGGCCGTGTGGCTGGACAGGGTAATCACCCGGCCATGGCGCGCCAGCGTGCGGCTCCAGTCATGGCGCAGGTCGTCATCCCAGTGCTCGGCCGGGATCGAGTCGAACTCCCAGGCCACCACGCAGACCATGGGGCACGCCAGATCGACAGGCGTCTTGTGGGGGGGTGAAAACGAGAGAAACAGGCAGTCCTGCCCCGCCTGCTGCAACGTTCGATAAAGCGGATCGACCTCGGCGACCGATGACACCACATGCACCCGGCCCAGGCTTTCCAGCACGGGGCGATAAGCCTTGAGCACGAAGTAATAACTGTACTCAGGGCGGCCGAGGCTCTGGCTGATGGAGTGATCGTTTACGTCCGAGTAAAGAATGAAATTCATGGCATCCCATCATGGAGCGGCCATCCCGGCGACTCCACCTCATGACGGTCGACTCACGAACCGGCCCGGCCAGGCGGCCGTTGCTCGTCGATTGTCTGCGTACCCGTCTCGTTCTTGTTTTTAGTGGCCCTTGCCCCGTGGCTCGACTTGAAATCGACATCGCAGGGATCGTGACAAGGGGCATTCTAACCACATCAGCCAAGGGTTCGTGAACAGGCGAATGAGAATAAACCGGCTATAAATATGAGAACCGACCGGTCACGGTTTGTGTGGTTGAAATTGCTTCGAAATTGGCACAGATTGGCAACCAAACAACTACAACAAAAGCTTCATCTGGGCTGACTTTCAACTGGGTTTCTCCGAACTTACGGAAATATCCTACTCAGATCCGCACCAGACGAAGTTCGTATCGAGAGGACTGGTGCTTGAAAAAACGTCTGTTCGTTACAGGCCTCAGCGGTTTCGTAGGACGCCACATCAAATCTCGCCTGGATGCCCCTGATTCCACTTGGCAGGTGATGCCCGTCCCTACCCGTTATGACCTGACAGACGGTAGATCCCTGGAAGGTCTCTGGCCGCAGATCCCCGATGCCGTGATTCACCTGGCGGGCCAGACATTCGTTCCAGAAGCCTTTCGCGATCCGGCCCGCACCCTGCAAATCAACCTGCTTGGCACCTTGAATCTTCTCCAGGCCCTCAAGGCCCGAGGATTCACCGGAACATTTCTGTATGTCAGCTCCGGTGATGTGTATGGCCAGGTCAACGAAACCCAACTCCCCATTACCGAATTGCACCCCCCTGGTCCGCGCAACCCCTATGCCGTAAGCAAGCTGTCAGCCGAACTGCTGAGCCTGCAATGGGGCATGAGCGAAGGCTGGTCGGTGCTGGTGGCCCGCCCTTTCAACCACATCGGCACCGGTCAGAAAGACAGCTTCGTCATCGCCAGCGCGGCCCGGCAGATCAGCCGTATCAAGCTGGGCTTGCAATCGGCCCAGCTGCAAGTGGGCGATATCGATGTCACCCGCGACTTTCTTGACGTAGACGATGTGATTTCAGCCTACCTGGCACTGCTGGACCACGGCGTGTCGGGGCAGACCTACAACATCTGCTCGGGTCACGAGCAAAGCATTCGCAGCCTGATCGAACAATTGGGCGACATCGCCCAGGTCGATGTGCAACTGATCCAGGACCCCGCGCGTCTTCGTCGCGCAGAACAGCGTCGCGTCTGTGGTAGCCCTGCCAAGCTACGCCAGGCCACAGGATGGACGCCTGAAACAACAACACAACAATCCTTGCGGGCGATCCTGTCCGACTGGGAGATACGGGTACAACAAGAATGAAAAGTGCATTGATCACAGGGATCACCGGCCAGGACGGCGCGTATCTGGCCAAGTTACTGCTCGACAAGGGTTATAAAGTCCATGGCCTGGTGGCCCGGCGAAGCAGCGATTCGCGCTGGCGGCTACGCGAGACCGGGATCGAGAACGACATCGTATACCTGGACGGCGACATGGCCGACGCCTGCTCGGTACAACGCGCCGTGATCAAGTCAGCGCCGGACGAGGTGTATAACCTGGCCGCGCAGAGTTTCGTCGCCGCTTCCTGGAACCAGCCGGTGACCACTGGCATCGTCGATGGCCTCGGGGTGACCCACCTGCTCGAAGGCATTCGCCAGTTCAGCCCTCAAACCCGTTTCTACCAAGCGTCAACCAGCGAAATGTTTGGCCTTATCCAGGCCGAGCAGCAGGATGAGCACACGCCGTTCTACCCACGCAGCCCCTATGGCGTGGCGAAACTGTACGGCCACTGGATCACCGTCAACTACCGCGAAAGCTTCGGCCTGCACGCCAGCAGCGGCATTCTTTTCAATCATGAATCGCCCCTGCGCGGCATCGAGTTCGTGACGCGCAAGGTCACCGACGCCGCTGCGCGCATCAAGCAAGGCAAACAGCAGGAGTTACGCCTGGGCAATATCGACACCAAGCGCGACTGGGGCTTTGCCGGCGATTATGTCGAAGCCATGTGGCTGATGTTGCAACAGGACAAACCCGACGATTACGTGGTTGCCACAGGCGTAACCACCACTGTGCGCGAAATGTGCAGGATAGCCTTCGAGCATGTGGGCCTGGACTACCGTGACTTCGTCAAGATCGACCCGGCGTTTTTCCGCCCGGCCGAGGTGGACGTGTTGCTCGGCAACCCAGCCAAGGCCCAACGGGTTCTTGGCTGGAAACCCAGGACCGACCTCGACACCCTGATCCGCATGATGATGGATGCGGACATGAAGCGCGTCGCCAAGGAGTAGGCCATGCTGATTCCCATGATTCTCTCCGGCGGTGCCGGAACGAGGTTGTGGCCGATGTCCCGCGAGGGCCATCCCAAACCCTTCATGATCCTGCCTGACGGCCAGTCGCTGCTGAGCAAGACCTACCGACGCGCCGCCGGGTTGTTCGACGGCCGCGGCGACATCGTTACCGTGACCAATCGCGAGTATTACTTTCAGAGCCGCGACCACTACCAAAGCGCCCATCTGGCACGCCATCGCGGCCATTTCGTACTTGAACCGACGGGCCGCAATACCGCGCCGGCCATCGCCACGGCGACGCTCGCGGTGCAAGCCCTGCATGGTGACGACGCCATCCTGATGGTGATGCCCGCAGACCACCTGATCCAGAACGAGGCGGCCTTCAAGGCTAGCGTGGAGCATGCCACGCAACTGGCCAAAAGCGGTTACCTGGTGACCTTCGGTGTACTGCCCACGACACCGGAAACCGGCTTCGGCTATATAGAACGCGGCAAACCCCTGGATACCCAGGGCGCTGCCAAGGTCGTGCGCTTCGTCGAAAAACCCGACCTGCAAACCGCAACACACTATCTGGAAAGCGGCCGTTTCCTGTGGAACTCGGGCATGTTCTGTTTTTCAGTCAAAACCCTGTTGGCGGAATTGCAGAACCACGCCCCGGCGTTGCTGGAACAGGCTCGCGCCTGCATAGCCGCGAGCACGGCCGTGGAGACATCAGGTTGCGTGCAACAGGAACTGTCCGCCGCGCATTTTTCCGAAATGCCGGACATCTCCATCGACTACGCCTTGATGGAGCGCTCCAATAATGTGGTGGTAGTCCCCGCCGCCTTCGACTGGAGCGACATCGGCTCATGGAGCGCCGTCGCCGATCTGGTACCCGCCGATGCACAGAACAACCGCGTCAGCGGTGAGGCGTTGTTCATCGACAGCCAGAACAACTATGTCCAGAGTGAAGGACGGTTGGTGGCCGCACTCGGTGTGGAAAACCTGATCATCATCGACACCGCCGACGCCATCCTGGTCGCCCATTCCGACCGAGCCCAGGATGTACGGCGCGTCGCGCGCCAGCTCAAGGACAAGGAGCACGAATCCTATCGCCTGCACCGCACGGTCAGCCGTCCATGGGGCAGCTACACCGTGCTGGAACAAGGCCCGCGCTTCAAGATCAAGCGCATCGTGGTCAAGCCAGGCGCGGCGCTATCCCTGCAAATGCACCATCACCGCAACGAACACTGGGTGGTCGTGGAAGGCATGGCCAAGGTCACCAACAATGGCTCTGAAGCTCATCTGGTGGCCAAGAACGAATCGACGTTCATCCCCGCAGGGCACCGCCATCGGCTGGAGAACCCCGGCGTCATCGACCTGGTGATCATCGAAGTCCAAAGCGGAGAATACCTGGGAGAAGATGACATCGTGCGCTTCGAGGATCACTACGGCAGGGCCGTCTGATGTTGCTAACCTTGCACCGCGCGCTGTGGAGCTACCGCGGTTTCGTCCTTGGCAGCGTCAAACGCGAATTTCAGGCGCGCTATCGCAATTCTTTGTTCGGCGCGTTGTGGACCGTGCTCAACCCGCTGTCGATGATCCTCGTCTACACCGTGATTTTTTCCCACATCATGCGCGCCCGCCTGCCGGGGGTGGACGATGGCATGGCCTACAGCGTCTACCTCTGCGCCGGGCTGCTGACCTGGGGGTTCTTCGCCGAGATCACGACACGCAGTCAGGGCATGTTTCTGGAAAACGCCAATCTGCTGAAGAAAATCAGCTTTCCCAGGATCTGTCTGCCGGTGATTGTGCTGTTCAACGCCGGGATCAACTTCGCGATCATCCTCAGCCTTTTTCTCGGTTTCCTGTTGATCACCGGCCGCTGGCCAGGAATGACGTTACTGGCGCTGGTGCCCTTGCTGGCCCTGCAAGTGATGTTCGCCGCTGGGCTGGGCATGTTGCTGGGGATTCTCAATGTGTTCTTTCGTGATGTCGGGCAACTGTTCGGTATTTGCCTGCAATTCTGGTTCTGGCTAACGCCCATTGTTTACCCGATGACCATCCTTCCGCCGTCGATCCAGCAATTGCTGGCCCTCAACCCCATGACAGCGCTGATGCAGAGTTACCAGAATTTGTTTCTGTACAACCAATGGCCGGTCTGGAGTTCGCTGACACCGCTGCTGGTCATCGGCCTACTGATGTGCGTCACCGGTTTGCGGATGTTTCGACGCCGCGGCGGTGAAATGGTGGATGAACTCTGATGGGGCATTTACGCGTCAGTGGCCTGGGCAAGGCCTACAAGCAGTATCCAAACCGCTGGAGCCGGCTATTCGAATGGCTGATTCCCTTTTCCCGCCCGCGTCATCAATTGCACTGGGTCTTGCAGGGCGTCGATTTCGAGATCCAGCCCGGTGAAGCCGTCGGCATCGTCGGGGTCAACGGCGCGGGCAAAAGCACCTTGCTCAAAATGATCACCGGCACCACCCAACCCACCTGCGGCCATATTCAATTGCGTGGCCGCGTCGCGGCGTTGCTGGAACTGGGCATGGGGTTCCACCCGGATTTCACGGGCCGCCAGAACGCCTTCATGGCCGGGCAGTTGCTGGGCATGCAAGTGGAGGAAATCGAAGCATTGATGCCGCAGATCGAAGGTTTTGCCGAAATCGGCGAGGCCATCGACCAGCCAGTACGCACCTATTCCAGTGGCATGCAAATGCGCCTGGCCTTCAGCGTCGCCACGGCCCGCCGCCCGGACATCTTGATCGTCGATGAAGCTCTCTCAGTGGGTGACGCCTACTTCCAGCATAAAAGCTTTGAGCGCATCCGCAGTTTTCGCAAGGCCGGTACGACGCTGCTGATCGTGTCCCACGATCGCTCGGCGATTCAGTCGATCTGCGACACCGCCATCCTGCTGGAGCACGGGCGCATGGCCATGCGCGGCAAGCCGGAAGAGGTGATGGATTATTACAACGCGATGCTGGCCCAGCGCGAGGGTCAGATCGTCCGCCAGGAAATGCTCGCCAACGGCCAGGTACGTACCATCTCCGGCACCGGGGAGGCCGGCATTGTTGATGTTCAGCTGTTGAACAGTCAGGACCAGCCGGTGGAAGTGGCTGAAATCGGCCAACCGATGGTCTTGCAGGTCCGGGTCGAGATCCGCCAGGACATCGAGCGCCTGGTGCTGGGCTTCCTGATCAAGGACCGCCTCGGTCAGCCCATGTACGGCATCAACACCCATCGCCAGGATAAAGCCGTGACGGACCTCAAGGCCGGCGAACACGTCACCTTCCGTTTCAGTTTTGACATGCGCCTGGGCAAGGGCAATTACTCCGTCGCGCTGAGCCTGTCCCGACTGGATTCGCACCTGGACCGCAACTTCGAATGGCGCGACTACGGGCTGGTGTTCCACGTCATCAACAATCGCCAGGAAGATTTCGTTGGCTGTTCGTGGCTGCAGGCCCGCACCAGCATCCAGCGCACGGCATTACCAGCGGTCGAGGAACTGACGCAAAAGGAACTGCCATGACTCGCCTGCTGATGGAATGCACCTACGTGTATGAACATCCCAGAGCCAATTCCGGGATTCAGCGAGTAGTGCGCAACGTTATCCGCGAACTGCCGGCCAGAGAAGCAGAGCACGCATGCATCCCCGTCGTGATACTGCAAGGCAAGTTGTACGAAGTGAAGAGCCTCGCCCCGCTGCCCTCCAGGGGGCTGGATCTGGTCAGCCTGCGGGTACGGCTGGAGCAATTCGCCAGCCTGTTCTGGCTCAGGCATCGGACGCTTGAAAGGCGACGCCCCTTCAGCCAGTCGCGATGGGCACGCCGCGTGTTGTACTTAGGCTGCCGGCTGTTTGCCCTGGGCTTTCTGAGCATTCCGATCCGGGTGCTCGATCGCTTGCTCAAACGCCAGAATGTCCCAGCGCGTTGCGTGCCCCTTCAACACCGCCCCGGCGACCAACTGGTGCTGCTGGACTCTTCCTGGCACGCCGATTTCTTTCCTCTGGCCGAACAGCTCAAGCGCGATGGCGTCGGGATTGTCTCGGTGATCTACGACCTGATCCCCCTGACCCACCCGCAGTTCTGCGATGCCGGGCTGGTCAAGGTGTTCAATCATTGGTTCGACTGGATTGCCCGCACCGCGGACGGCTACATCGCGATCTCCAGCACCATCCGCGACCAGGTTCGCCAGGAGATGGAGCGACGCGTGGGCCAACAGCAGGTGAGTGAGCGCTGGTTCGACTATTTCCACCTGGGCAGCGAACTGGATTTGGTGAACGCCTCCAGCACCATCGACAGCAAACTGCTGCGAGTATTCATGCAGCCCGAACCGATGTTCCTGATGGTCAGCACCATCGAACCGCGAAAAAACCATGCCTACCTGCTGGATGCGTTCGAACGCGCCTGGGCCGCCGGCTCCCAGGCGCGGTTGTGCATCGTCGGGAAAATCGGCTGGAAATGCGAAGCCTTGATCGAACGTATCCGGCGCCACTCGCAACTCAACAGCCGCCTGTTCATGTTCAATGATCTCTCGGACCACAGCCTGGAACACGCCTACCAGCATGCCACGGCGCTGGTGTTCCCCTCCTACGTGGAGGGCTTCGGTCTGCCGCTGGTGGAGGCCATGCAACGCGGATTGCCGGCGATGGGCAGTGACATCGACGTGTTTCGGGAAATCGGCGGTGAGTTCATGGTTTATTTCGACCTCCATGACCCCCAGAGCCTGACGGACCTGGTCCTGGGCATGGAACACAGCGGGGTATTCCCGGCCAAGCGCAACCTTGATCAATGGCAATGGCTGAGCTGGCGCCAGGCCAGTGCGCAATTGGTGGAGCGCATCGAGCGACACATTGATGAAGTGATCCTCGACAGGGAAACAGCATGCGAATAGCTCTGAACGCCCGGATTCTCCAGGCGCCACGCACCGGCATCGGCCATTACGTGGCGGAACTGGCCACTGCCCTGGCCCAGGAGCCGGATGTACAGCTGTCATTGTTCCACGGCTGGGGCTGGAGCTCGCAGTTGCCGCAAGCGGCCACGCCTGGTTACTCGCGACTTACACCTTTGCTGCGCCAGGTACCGGGGGCCTATCGGGCGCGGCGCTGGCTGGAGCAGAAACGCTTCGATCAGGGCCGTTCCCGCGCCATCGACCTGTATCACGAACCGAGCCTGTGGCCCCTGGCCTTCGAAGGGCCAACGGTGATGACGCTGCATGACCTGACGCACCTGCGCTACCCCGAGACGCAACCACCGGCACGACTGAGGGAAATCGAGCGTCGGCTCAGCCGTGCGGTAGAGCAGTCGCAGCTGATTCTGACGGACTCGCAGTTCATCGCCGATGAAGCCCGAGAACATTTCGGTCTTTGCGCGGAACGCTTGAGAGTCGCCCCGCTGGGGGCTGCGGCACGTTTCCATCCGCGCGAACCCGAAGCCATCGATGGGGTTCTCAAAGCCCATGGGTTGGAAGCAGGCCGATATTTTCTGTGTGTCGGCACCCTGGAGCCACGCAAGAACCTGTCGCTGGCTCTGCGCGCCCACGCCAGGCTGCCCGAATCCGTCCGTCAGACTTTCCCTTTGCTCATCGTAGGAATGAGCGGATGGCAGCGTGCACAACTCAGCGACGAGTTGAAAAATGCCCTGGCCGGAGGTCATGTTTGTCTCGCGGGCTACTTGCCCGACGAACAGGTAGCCCAGCTATTGGCAGGAGCACGTGCACTGATCTTTCCGTCGCGCTATGAAGGCTTCGGCCTGCCGGTACTCGAAGCCATGGCCAGCGGCACCCCGGTGATCACCACGCGCTGCTCGGCAATGCCGGAAGTGGCCGGAGCGGCCGGCAATTATTGCGAGCCCGACGATCCCCAAGGCATGCGCGAAGCCATGGACCGGTTGATCGAAGATCGCCTGCATTGGCAGGCATGTCGTGAAGCCGGGTTGCAACAAGCGGCGCTTTTTTCCTGGCAACGGTGCGCCAAGGTGACGGCCCAAACGTATCGCCAGGTTCTGGGAGGTTGAATGCGAGTCCTGCACTTTTACAAAACCTATCTGCCGGACTCCATGGGCGGCATCGAACAGGTTATTTTCCAGCTGTGCGACAGCAGTGACCGATTAGGCATCGATAACACCGTGCTGACGCTGAGCGACGATCCGGCGCCGGGTCCGATCACCATCCGACAGCATAAGGTTCATCAGGCCCGGATGGACTTCCAACTGGCCTCCACCGGGTTCTCCTACAGTGTTTTCAAGAAATTCCGCGAGCTGGCTGCCGAAGCGGACGTAATCAACTACCACTTCCCCTGGCCATTCATGGACCTGGTGCATTTTTGCAGCGCACTGAAAAAACCCTATGTGGTCACCTACCATTCGGACATCGTGCGTCAGCGGCATCTGCTGAAGCTGTATCGCCCTCTGATGCGACGCTTCTTGAACGGCGCGGATCGTATTGTCGCGGCGTCGCCTAACTATGTGCATACCAGCGACGTGCTCAAGGAGTACCGCGATAAGACCCAGGTCATTACCTATGGCTTGAACAAAGCCAGTTATCCACAGCGTGACGCTGAACGCATCGCGCAGTGGAAGACCAAATTGGGCGAGCGCTTCTTTCTGTTCGTGGGGGTGATGCGTTATTACAAAGGCCTGCACATTCTCCTCGACGCCCTCAAAGGCGTGGATTATCCGGTGGTCATCGTCGGTGCCGGTCCGCTGGAGAAAGAACTGCATGCCCAGGCGCAGGCGCTGGGCCTGCGCAACCTGCACTTCCTCGGACGCCTGGGCGATGAAGACAAGGTGGCATTGCTGGAACTGAGCTACGCCATCGTGTTCCCGTCGCACCTGCGCTCTGAAGCGTTTGGCATCTCTCTGCTCGAAGGCGCGATGTATGGTAAGCCGATGATCTCCAGCGAGATCGGCACCGGCACCAGCTACATCAATATCCACAATGAAACAGGCCTGGTGGTGCCCCCCAGCCACCCCGAAGCTTTCCGGGAAGCGATGCGTACCCTATGGGACAACCCGGCACAGGCCAGGGAAATGGGCATCAGGGCCGAAGAACGTTACCGGCAGTTGTTCACCTCTGAGGAGATGGGCCGCAAATGGCTGCAACTGTACGAGACGTTGCTGGAGCAAAGGGCGCTTTCCTTCGCGTAACACCCGTCAATGAGGCGAGCGGATAAATCCCCTCGCCTCAAGGTTGCTCAACGCATTTTTAGGCCTGCTGTTGCAAACCGGCAGCCGTACGCGGCATGCCGACGAACCCGGGCAAGGCCTCGATCCGTCCCAGCCATGCACGTACGTGGGGGTAGTCCTCCAGCGACACATTGCCCTCCGGGGCATGGGCGATGTAACTGTAGCCGGCGACATCGGCAATCGTCGCAGCGTCACCCACCAGAAACCTGCTGTCGCTCAAATGTTGATCAATGACTTTCAGCAAGCTATGGGAGCGGGTGATCGCATCTTCTGCGTTGTAGGGCGCGCCGAATACCGTGATCAGCCGAGCAGTGGCCGGCCCCGCATGGAGCGGACCCGCTGCCACCGACAACCAGCGCTGCACCCGGGCGGCGTCGACCGGATCCGTTGGCAGCCAGCGGCCCTTGCCATATTTGTGCGCCAGGTACACCAGGATGGCGTTGGAATCGGCCAGCACCATACCGTCATCGTCAATAACCGGCACTTGGCCAAAGGCATTAATTGCCAGGAAATCTGCCTGTTTGTGGGCGCCTTTAGCCAGGTCGACGAAAATCACCTCGACGGGCAGTTCAAGCAAGGAAAGCATTAGTTGTACGCGATGTGCGTGGCCGGAAAGCGGGAAGTGATAAAGCTTGATGGGATTCATGGTCGACTCCGCTGCAAATGACGCCATCAGCAGAACGGCGTCGATGGGGTCATCTTCCGCTTGAACTCCGGACTAGAGAATCACCCGAATATGCAATCCATTGTTTCAAACGGCGAAACAATGTCTCAGCCTTTCAACGCCGGATGCTCGCGCAACGCACGGACGGTAAAGTCAACAAAACTGCGGACTCGCGCTGGCGCTTTGCGTCCACCTTGGTACACCACATGGATCGGCAGGGGCGGCAGTTCGAAGTCAGCCAGAACGATCTCCAGTTCACCGTTGGCAACGTTGCTCATCACCTGATAAGACAAGACCCGAGTCAACCCCAACCCCTGACAGGCCGCCGTGATTGCAGCCTGGTTGGCCGTGACTACCAGTCTCGGCGCGGGCCGCACAGAGAGCGGTTGCCCTGCGTCGATGAACGTCCAGTTTCTGATCTGACCGGTGGCCGATGAGGCGACCACCGGCATGTGCTCCAGATCCTGCGGGTGTGCGGGTCGGCCATGGCGAGCGAAGAGCTCAGGGGAACCGCAAACCACCCGTCGCACTTCACCCACACGCACGGCGTGCTGGCTACTGTCGGGCAACTCGCCAATGCGTATGGCAATGTCTATGCCCTCCTCGACCATGCTGACGATACGGTCCAGCAATAAGGCATTGATGCCCACCTCGGGGAATTGCTGCAGGTAATCGACCAGCACCGGCGTGACAAACAACTGACCAAACAGCACCGGAGCGGTAATCGTCAATTGCCCGCGGGGCTGGGCGTGACTGCCAACCGCTGAATCCTCGGCTTCCTGCAAGTCAGCCAGAATTCGGCGGCAGTCCTCGAGAAAGCGCTGGCCCGCTTCGCTCAGGTAGACGTTGCGAGTGGTGCGCACCAACAAAGGCGTACCGATGCGCTGCTCCAACGCCGCCACGGCGCGTGTGACGCTGGCCGCCGACAGGCCCAGGCGTCGCGCAGCCGCCGAGAAACCGGAGTCCTGGGCAACAGCGACAAAAACCTGCATTTCCTGAAACCTGTCCATTCATCCTCCAGCGCAAAACCTTGATACAAGTTGGCTGCACACCTCAAATCCGCGCCGTACCGCCATTGTAGGGGGCCGTGCCAGCGAACCACAGCGCAACGCGATCGGGCATCGGCACATCGACCCGGTCAATTGCGACTATGCTTGGTACCATCGAGCATACTTTCATGACAACTTAATGACTCGAACCATGACGTAAGTCTTGTGGACACGGGCTTACTCGCAAGCCTGTGTCCATAAGTTGCGTGCCTCACTGGCGTCCATCGGAAGGCCCCTTTTTGTGAATGTTTTTTACCGCGGCTTCACCCACCCCCTCGCCCCGCTCATCGCCCTGGCCGGATGCGCATTAATCATCCCCATGAGCCTGCGCCTCTCGCTAGGATGGTCCGATCCGCTGGGCTATCTGTCTGACCTGGGCATGGGCGGGTTGCTGATCGTGCTGCTTTACCGTCGTCCCTGGTGGGTGGCATTACCCATTTTGCTGGTCTGGAGCATGCTGACGCTGGCCAGCATCGAACTGGTCAGTGCTGTCGGGCGCATGCCCACCCCATCGGACCTGCATTACCTGACCGACCCGCAATTCGTCGAAAACTCCACCAGCGGCGGCTTCGCCCATCCCTGGCTCGCAGCGATTCAGTTGGCAGCGGTGGCGGTCTGGCTGATTGTCCAATGGCCCCGCCGGTTGTATATGGCACCTCGCTTGCCGCGCCACGCCTGGGCGCTGCCGATCGTGCTCTTACTGAGCCACAGTGTGGTGCAATCCTGGCGACCCAGTGAGGCAGACCAATGGAACCTGTTCAATCTTCCCCACCAACTCGTCACGGCGGCCGTTGCCGCCGGGCAGGATCGTACCCAGCTATGGCTTGAAGATGATGCAGTGGTTCAAGCCCCGCCCATGGAAGGTCTTACCCGGCTTGATCTTGAAGGCCAGAAAATCCTGCCTGCACCGGGCCGGGCACGCAACGTCCTGATCATCACCTTGGAAGGCATCCCCGGCGCCTATGTGGGCGTCAACCGCCAGGCCCTGAAAAGCAGCTATCAGGAAGACCTGATGCCGCACCTCAGTGCCTGGGCCGAGCGCGGCATGAATACCCCTGATTACGTCCTGCACAACCACCAGACCATTCGCGGCCTGTACTCGATGCTGTGTGGCGATTACGAAAAATTCGACGACGGCACGCCCAAAGGCGTCGAGATGTTGAACCTGGCCCGGCGCAATCAGGCCTGCCTGCCGGCCCAGTTGCGCCGCAACGGGTTCTCCACGCATTTCCTGCAAGGTGCGGGCCTGCGTTTCATGGCCAAGGACCGGATCATGCCGCACATCGGCTTCGACACCACCCTGGGCATGGACTGGTTCACCAAACCTGCCTATCTGGAATTCCCTTGGGGCAAGGACGACAAGACATTCTTCGAGGGCGCGCTGGATTACGTCGGACAACTGCAACAGGCAAAGAAGCCCTGGATGCTGACGCTGCTGACGGTGGGCACGCACCAGCCCTACTCAGCGCCGGATGACTACCTGCAACGCTACGACACTACCAAGCAGGCGGCCGTCGGTTACCTGGATGACGCACTGGACAGCTTCATGTCGGGACTGGAGCGCCAAGGCGTGCTGAAAGACACCCTGGTGATCATCACCTCGGACGAATCCCACGGCATCGACGATGTGCGCCTGGCGTCATCCTGGGGTTTCAACCTGACATTGGCGCCAGAGCCATTGCCCCGGATCAAGTCAGGGGTTTACGGTCATGTCGACCTGACTGCCTCAGTCCTCGATTACTTCGGTTTCAAGGTGCCCAAATCGTTGTCCGGTCGCTCGATGTTCAGGGACTATGCAACGGGTCGGGAAATGATGTCGTTCACCAACGGCAAGCTGCGCTATCACGACGGTAAAGGCACGTTCACCGAATGCGATTTTCTGCAACGTTGCCGCTTTTACTCCAGCGAAGGCTTCATCACTGAGCGCGTCGCTTATGGCGGGCAATACAGAGGTCAGCGCGCCAGGCTGATCAGCGCGCGAGGCTCGGCTCTGGACCGCAGTCTGCTACGCACCCCCCTCAACCAGCATTATCAGTTCGGCAGCGCCGATCAAATCCCGCTTCCGGCCCAAATCACCAACGACTGGACCGATAACCTGATCGGCGCCCAGTACCTGGAGATGCCCAAGGGCTCACAGACCCGCGTCAGCCTGACCATCCGCGCCCTGGGTCCGGACAATGCGGCCTATATTTCCCTCAAGGCCAAAGAGTTCGAGCAGGATGTAGCGATCGACCTGCCGACGGAAGTGGCGGTGACGCCCGAACAGCCGCTGGTGATGAACATCCGTTTCGATAACCCGCAACCCCGCAAGGCTTTCTCTTTCCATCTGCTGGGGCACGGGGTGGGCGCCATCGAAATCAGTGACTTCAGTGTCGTGACCGAACTGCCGGAGCAAACGGAGCCCTCGGATTACCTGAACCTCGTCCAGGAAGACAGTGACGCCCAGTCCAGTTGAATGAACACCGCGCAGCCCATGAGCAGCACTGAGCCTTACATCGCCCCGGGCTGAATTGATCAATGATTGACCAATTACTTAAGGATCGAAGGCGATCAGCAGAGCGGCGCGCGCAACAACTCGCGCACCGCCTTTGTTGACTGAATGGCTTTTTTGAAACGCAGGCTCAAGCTCTCGGCCTTAGCAAGCAGCAGACTAATCCAGCAACCGATGCAACTTGGCGTACTGCAACAGCATGATGGTTTTGCCGTCGCAGATATCCCCGGTTTCGATCATGCCCAGCGCCTTGTCGAGGGACATCTCCAGCACTTCGATTTCCTCGCCCTCGGCTTCCAGCCCACCGCCCTCATGCTGTTTATCTTCGTCGAAGTATTCGCCGACGAAAAAATGCACGCGTTCTGTCACCGACCCTGGGCTCATGAATGCCTCGAACACCTTGCGTACATCCTGAACGATATAGCCGGTTTCCTCCTGGGTCTCCTTACGGATGCAGGTGTGCGGGTCGTCGTTATCCAGCAGGCCGGCACAGGTTTCGATCAACAGACCATCGTGGCCATTGACGAAGGCCGGGAAGCGGAACTGCCGAGTCAGCACCACGGTTTGCTTGGCCTTGCTGTACAGCAGGATGGTCGCACCGTTGCCCCGATCGTAGGTCTCGCGGGCCAGTTCGCGCCATTGGCCATCGCGGCCGAGGTAGTCGTAGGTGGTTTTGCGCAGCACGTACCAGTTGTCCGAGAGCACTTCGACTTTCTTGATGCGCACGCGATCTTTGGTGTTTGCCTGTGTCATTCAGCCATTCCATATCCAGTGTCTGAAAGCGGCAGAGCGGCCGTAAAGGCCGACGGCCTGCCATGATTGAGGCAGGCTAGCAGAGGCAGGATCGATCACTCCAGCCCGGTGGCAAACACCTTGCCGGGGTTCATCAACCCGGTCGGATCCAGCGTGCGCTTGATGGCACGCATCAACTCGATCTCCAGCGGATCCTTGAAATGCGCCGCCGCGTCCGGCTTGGCTTGCCCCAGACCATGTTCGGCACTGATGCTGCCGTTGAAAGCGCTCGTCATCTGGTAGATGACCTGCATGATCGCTTGTTCCTGGGCCTTGAACGGGGCATCGGCATGCCCCAGAGGCTTGCTGATGTTGTAGTGCAGGTTGCCATCACCCATGTGACCGTAAGAAACAATGCGTACGCCGGGAAACGCCTGTTGCAAGGCGCTATCGGTACGCTCGATGAACACCGGAATCTGGCTGACGGGCACGCTGATGTCATGCTTGAGGCTCGGGCCTTCATGATTCTGCGCCTCGGAAATACCTTCGCGCAGAGCCCACAATGCCGCAGCCTGAGTCTGGTTGCTGGCGATCACGGCATCGATCACCCACCCGGCCTCAAAAGCATGGCCCAGGCCACTTTCAAGCAACGACTCCAAAGGCGCGTCAGGCACCGTGTCGCGCAATTCGATCAAGGCGTACCACGGGTGCGGCCCCTGCAAGGGGTCACTGCAACCGGCCACATGGTCCAGAACGAACTCCAGGCTCTGGCGCGACATCATCTCAAAACCCGTCAGACGGTCGGCGCACAGGCTGCGAACATGCCCGATCAGGTCGACGGCGGCCTGCGCAGAAGGCAGCGCGACCCAGGCGGTTGCCGTGCTGTGAGTCGCGGGAAACAACTTGAGCACCGCCGCCGTGATAATTCCAAGCGTGCCCTCTGAGCCAATGAACAGGTGCTTGAGGTCATAACCGGTGTTGTCTTTGCGCAGGCCTCGCAAGCCGTGCCAGACACGTCCATCGGGCAATACCACCTCCAGCCCCAGGGTCAGCTCGCGCATGTTGCCGTAACGCAGCACGGCCGTGCCGCCGGCATTGGTGGCCAGATTGCCGCCCACCGTGCAACTGCCTTCGGCCCCCAAAGACAGGGGGAACAAGCGACCGGCTTGGCTGGCGGCTTCTTGCAACTGCTGCAGAATCACCCCGGCCTCGACCGTAATGGTTTCATTGGCCAGGTCGATTTCGCGGATGCGCTTCATCCGGGTCAAGGACAACACCACCTGGCAGCCAGACGAATCCGGGATCGAGCCGCCACACAATCCGGTATTGCCGCCCTGCGGCACCAAGGCAACGTGGGCGTCATGGCAAAGCCGCACCACCGCCGCCACTTCTTCAGTGGTGGCCGGGCGCACAACCAGTGCGGCCCGGCCTTGATAAGCGTTACGCCAGTCAGTCAGGTAGCTGTGCATAAGTTCAGGATCACGCACCAGCCCCGCCGCGCCGACCACTTGCTCGACGCTTTGGATCAAGGTGTTCCAGGCCATAGGGTCGAGATCGGCCGAAGGGAGCGGATTGGGGTTTTGCATGACTGACTCCGGACGTTTGAATTCGGCTGCTGCAGCGCACATCGTGCGTTGCAGCAGTGGAAGCGACCGATTGAGCTGAACTAGCTGCGCATCAGCTCAATGGCGGCACTTTTCTTGTGACGGATCACCGTCACCAAGTGCCAGGAGACAGACGCCGCTGCGAGGGCCAGGAAGACCGCCGAGATCGGCGTGGTGAGGAAACCGCTGAAGTTACCATCCGAGAGCATCAGACCGCGACGCAGGTTGGTTTCAGCCATAGGTCCGAGGATGAAGCCAATGATGAACGGCGCAATCGGCAAGCCACCTTTGACGAAGCCATAGCCCAGCAAACCGAACAGCAACACCGCCCAGACGTCGAAGATCCGGCTGTTGAGGCCGAACGCACCGACTACGCAGAGCACCAGGATGATCGGCAACAGAATGTGCTTGGGCACCGCCAACAGCTTGATGAAGATGCGCAGCCCGTAGAACTCCAGCACCAACATCAGCAACGAGGCCAGGATCAGCGCGGCAAAAATGGTGTAGACCAGCGGCCCCTGACTGATGAACAACAATGGGCCCGGCTGGATCCCGTGAATCATGAAGCCGCCAAGCATCACCGCCGTGGTGGTGTCACCGGGAATCCCCAGGGTCAGCAGCGGGATCATCGCACCGCCAATACCGGCGTTGTTCGCGGTTTCACTGGCAACCACGCCCTCGATGGAGCCTTTACCGAATTCTTCTGGGTGTTTGGAACGCTTTTTTGCCGCAATGTAAGAAACAATGTTCGAGGTACCAGCGCCGATGCCCGGCAGGATCCCGATGCCCAGGCCAATGAACGACGAGCGGGTCGCGTTCGGCAATTGGCTGATGAACTCCTTGATTGAAAAACCAAAGCCCTTGACGCCCTTCATGCTGATGTTCTGTGGCTTGGCACGGTGGCTCGAGCGGGCGCTTTCGGCGAATTTCAGCACTTCGGCGACCGCAAACATCCCAATCATGACGGTCAGCATGGCGAAGCCACCGTTAAGACTCGGCAGGTCAAAGGTAAAGCGCCGGATGGCCTCGACCGGGGCGATCCCGACAGTCGAAAAGGCAAAGCCCAGGGCACCGGCAAACAACCCTTTGACCAGCGATCCGGTGGACAGTGTGGCAATCAGGGTTAGCGAGAAAACAGCGATGGAGAAATATTCGTGGGGACCGAAACTCAAGGCCACGTCAGCCAGGATCGGGGCGATAAACATCAACGCCGCAATGCTGAAAATCGTGCCCAGGAACGAGAACACCACGCCAATGCCCAGCGCTTTGACGCCCTGGCCCTTTTTCATCATCGGCGAACCATCGAACGTGGTGGCGATGGAGGCCGGCGTACCCGGTATGTTGAGCAATATCGCTGAAATCAGCCCTCCCGAGGTAGCGCCGACAAAGAGCGCAACCAGCAGTGACAGGCCAGTGGCCGGGCCCATCGAATAGGTCAGCGGCAAGCACAGGGCGATGGCCATGGTGGCCGAAAGACCGGGCACCGCACCGAAGACGATCCCCACTGCAACGCCGAGGGTGATCAGGACAAATACGTAGGGCGAGAATACGGCACCAAAGCCTTGTTGCAGGAGCTCAATCATCACCGTCCCCTAGAAATCCAATAGACCGACGGGCAGCATCAAATCGAAGCCCTCACGGAAGATCACAAAAATCAATGCCGCCGAAACGACCGCAATCACGGCATAACGCAGGTGCTTGACCTTCTGGTCCGCGGGGGTCAACACGATGAACTGAGCGTAGAGGTAAAGCGTGGTCATGATCGCGAAACCGACGATTTCCAGCAGTGCGGTATAGAGCGTCACCAGCGCGATGGATTTGATAACGGTCGGGTAATCGATCGACTCCGTTGCTTCGGCGGGCTCGCTGGATTCGGCACGTTGCTGGGGCAGCTTTTTCCAGGCCAGCAATTGCAACACGCCCAACAGGCACAGCGCGCCGGAAAGAATCCAGGGCACAAAGGCGGCGTCGACGAAACTGCGACGCGGCAGATTGGCGGTCAACAACATGTACGCCACACCGGCACCGAGCATCGCCAGACCGGCGAACAATTCATTTCTTTTGTAGGTATCCATACAGGATCCTCTTTCACTTGAAGGGCCGAGCAAAGGGGCGCTGGCCAATACGGTAAGCGCCCCCTCCTGTTTCCCAGGATTTACTTGGCTTTACGCATTTCGTCCTTGAACTGCATGAAGTCGTCACGGGTTTTGGTCAGCGTAGCAATGGCTTCTTCGGTGCCCTGGAAGCTGACAGGCTGCTTGAACGATTTCTTGAGTTCTTCAGCGTATTCAGGTTCTTCGGTGATTTTCTTCATGGTGTCAGCCATTTTCTTGACGATGGCCGGGTCTGTGCCTTTCGGGAAAGCCACGATGTAAGGCTTGTCCAGGACCAGATCCACACCCTGCTCCTTAAACGTCTTGACGTCGCCCAGCAGCGCGTTGCGCTCTGCGTTTGGCTGTCCCAGAGCAGTCATCTTGCCGCTGGCAATGTAGTCCTGAACCGAACCATAGCTGATAGCACCCAGGTCAATGCGCTTGCCCAGCAAGGCCACCACTTTTTCCGAAACGGTGCCGCTGTCGACCATCTTCAGTTTGACGCCGGCGAGCTTCTCGAACATCAAGCCTTGCAGGTGCGAGAAGTTACCCATCTCGGTGCCGTAGGTGATGGTGCCTGGCTTGGCCTTGGCCTGTGAAATCAACTGATCGAGGGTGTCGATGCCCGAGCTTTTGGCAGAGACAAACACAGCGCCTTTATCGACGCCAGCGATGCAGGAGACATCGAACGCATCGAAGCGATCTTCCGACAACCCTGCCACTTCGTTAACGATCATCTGACCGGTGTGGGTGAACAGAATGGTGTTGCCATCTGGCGCCGCGCTCTTGACCGCGTCGGCAGCGATGGTGCCGCCCCCGCCGGCCATGTTGGTAACGACCATGGACTTGCCGGTCAGCTTGGTGAAGTACTTGGCCATCATCCGTGCGTTGAAGTCGGTATCGCCGCCGGCGTTGGCAATAACCACCACCTGCACCGGACGTGTCGGCCAGTCGCTCGCATCAGCGGCAACGGCCGTTCCGGCCGTAAGGGTCAAGAAGGACGCGATGAGAGAGGCGCATAGTGTTTTTTTCATTATTTTTCTCCAGAGATGCTGCCGTAGAAGGTGTTGCTAGGGCGTTGGGTGTGACGAGGATGAATCGGGTGCGTGATCACCCTGCGCGCAGTGGCAATGCCAGACGGGAGCGCGGCTCGAGGCGAACGATGCAAAGGGGTTTGCCCAGGCGAACAGATTTTACTGGCTGAAAAGCCGTGAGCCGCCTGGCGGGAATGCGAAAACGGGAAGAGATGCGCCCCTGCACTGTTATGCAGAACGGGCAGAGAGCGATGCTGATGAGCCGTCGGAGCGAATGGCATAGCAGAGCCTGCGTCGATTTTATTATTTTATGTCATACGTTGTCGTACGACTTGGCCGATTATCGTCACCTAAAATAATTTTTGTCAACGCGGATATTTGTTGAATCGGTGCGAGGAGGAAGACGTGGCCTCATGTTTACGCTCATGAGGAGAAATGCGCGGGGGAAGATCGGACGAGCGGCGGCTCAGCGATGCCCCTCAGGAGTCGAGATGCGAAGGGCAGCAGTCGGTGACGCCAGGGTGCAGAGGAGACGAATCCACCTCCGCAACCCCGGCTGCCAAGGCTTACTCCACTGTCACGGACTTGGCCAGGTTTCGTGGCTGGTCGACATCAGTACCCTTGAGTACGGCGACGTAGTACGACAACAACTGCAGCGGGATCGTGTAGAGAATCGGCGACAGGATGTCGTGGATGTGCGGCATGTGCACCACGTGAGTACCTTCACCATTGGTCATGCCGGCCTTCTCGTCCGCAAAGACAATCAGCTGGCCGCCACGGGCGCGTACTTCCTGCAGGTTGGACTTGAGCTTTTCCAGCAGCTCGTTGTTCGGCGCCACGGTAACCACGGGCATATCGTTGTCCACCAGGGCGAGGGGGCCGTGCTTGAGCTCGCCGGCCGGGTAGGCTTCGGCATGGATGTAGGAGATCTCCTTGAGCTTCAAGGCGCCTTCCATCGCCACCGGGAACTGCGCGCCACGACCTAGGAACAGGGTGTGGTTCTTCTCGGCGAACAGCTCGGCGATTTTTTCCACCGTGCTGTCCATCGCCAAGGCTTCGCCCAGGCGGGTCGGCAGGCGGCGCAGCTCTTCCACTAATGTTGCCTCGACACCCTCTCCCAGGGTCCCGCGCACCTGTCCGAGGGACAGGGTCAGCAACAGCAGGCCCACCAACTGCGTGGTGAACGCCTTGGTCGAAGCCACACCGATTTCACGGCCGGCCTGGGTCAGCAGGGTCAGGTCGGATTCGCGGACCAACGAGCTGATGCCGACGTTGCAGATCGCCAGGCTGGCGAGGAACCCTAACTCCTTGGCGTTACGCAGGGCAGCCAAGGTGTCTGCGGTTTCACCGGACTGGGAAATGGTCACGAACAGGGTGTCGGGTTGCACCACCACTTTGCGGTAGCGGAATTCGCTGGCGACTTCGACCTGGCACGGAATACCGGCCAACTCTTCCAGCCAGTAACGAGCCACCATCCCGGCGTGGTAGCTGGTGCCACAGGCAACGATCTGCACGTTGCGAACCTTGGCGAACAGCTCGGCGGCCTGTGGCCCGAACGCCTGGACCAGCACCTGGCTCTGGCTCATGCGGCCTTCCAGGGTGCGTTGCACCACAGCCGGTTGTTCGTGGATTTCCTTGAGCATGAAGTGGCGGAACTCCCCCTTGTCGGCGGCTTCGGCGCCGTCACGGTATTGAACGGTCTCGCGCTCCACGTCTTTTCCGTCGATGTTCCAGATCTGCACGCTGTCGCGGCGAATTTCGGCGATATCGCCTTCTTCCAGGTACATGAAGCGGTCAGTGACCTGACGCAGCGCCAACTGATCGGAAGCCAGGAAATTTTCCCCCAGGCCCAGACCGATCACCAATGGGCTGCCGCTGCGGGCAGCAACCAGTCGATCCGGCTGTTCGGCACTGATCACCGCCAAGCCATAGGCACCGTGCAGCTCCTTGACGGTGGCCTTGAGCGCCGCAGTCAGGTCCATCAACTCCTTGAGCTTGTGATTAAGCAGGTGGGCAATGACTTCGGTGTCAGTATCGGAGGTGAACACATAGCCGAGTGCCTTGAGTTGCTCACGTAGCGCTTCGTGATTCTCAATAATGCCGTTGTGCACGACCGCCAGGTTGTCGGAGAAATGCGGGTGGGCGTTACGCTCGCACGGCGCGCCATGAGTGGCCCAGCGGGTGTGGGCAATGCCCAGGCGCCCCACCAGCGGCTCGGCGTCCAGCGCTTGTTCCAGCTCACTGACTTTGCCTGGGCGTCGCATGCGCTCAAGCTTCTTGTCGTTGGTAAACACCGCCACACCGGCGCTGTCATAACCGCGGTATTCGAGGCGCTTGAGGCCTTCGAGCAAGATTGCAGTGATGTTGCGTTCAGCAACGGCGCCGACAATTCCACACATGCTATTTCTCCTGGCTGACAGACGCGCAGATCACATGGATCCCACGAGCCTGAATCTGATCGCGGGCCTCCACGGGCAGGCGATCATCGGTAATGAGGGTATGGACGCTGCTCCACGGCAGTTCCAGGTTAGGGATTTTTCGGCCGATCTTGTCGGCCTCCACCATCACGATCACTTCGCGGGCAACCTCAGCCATCACACGGCTCAGGCCCAGCAGTTCGTTAAAGGTGGTGGTGCCTCGGACCAGATCGATGCCGTCGGCACCGATAAACAACTGGTCGAAATCGTAGGAACGCAGGACCTGCTCCGCGACCTGGCCCTGGAACGACTCGGAATGAGGATCCCAGGTGCCACCGGTCATCAACAGCACCGGTTCATGCTCCAGCTCGCTCAGGGCACTGGCGACATGCAGGGAGTTGGTCATCACCACCAACCCCGGCTGCAGACCGAGCTGAGGAATCATCGCCGCGGTGGTGCTGCCGCTGTCGATGATGATCCGCGCATGTTCGCGGACCCGCTTCACGGCGGCCCGGGCAATGGCTTGTTTGTATTTGGAGACGGCTTGCCCGTTATCGGCGACCAGTTCCTGCGGCATGGGCACCGCGCCACCGTAACGACGTAGCAGCAAACCATTGGTTTCCAACGCGGCGAGATCCTTGCGAATCGTAACTTCCGAGGTTTCGAAGCGCTTGGCCAACTCATCAACACTGACTTCGCCCTGCTCTTGAAGCAAGGCAAGGATGTTGTGGCGGCGCTGTGGTGTGTTGCGCTTGGACATAAGGATAAGTTTCGATTCGAAAGATAACGTAAGTAATCAAAACCTATTGCAGCGAAATCGTCAAGGCGAGGGAAGAAAAATTCAGAAATCATAAACACAATGTGGGAGCGGGCTTGCTCGCGAAAGCGGCGTGTCAGGCGGGTACTGCTTTACCTGATACACCACTTTCGCGAGCAAGCCCGCTGCCACAGAGGATGTGTGGATAACTTAGCTTTTCTTGATCTTTACCGGGCGCTTCCAGCCATCGATGTTGCGCTGCCGCGCACGGGCCACAGCCAGTTGGGACTTATCCACATCCTGATTGATGGTTGAACCTGCTGCGGTATTTGATCCATCACCGATGGTCACCGGTGCAACCAGCGAATTATTGGAGCCGATGAACACGTCCTCACCAATAGTCGTCTGATACTTATTGGCACCGTCGTAATTGCAGGTGATGGTGCCGGCGCCAATGTTGGTGCGTGCACCGATTTCAGCGTCACCCAGATAGGTCAGGTGACCGGCCTTGGCGCCTTCGCCCATGTGGGCATTCTTGAGCTCGACGAAGTTACCCACATGGGCGCGGGCTTCCAGCACGGTACCCGGACGCAGGCGAGCAAATGGGCCAGCGTCGCTGCCTTCGCCCATCACGGCGCCCTCGAGGTGACTGTTGGCCTTGATCACCACTCCTTTGCGCAGGGTGCTGTCCTTGATCACACAGTTCGGGCCAATGACCACGTCGTCCTCAATGATGACCTTGCCTTCGAGGATAACGTTGATGTCGATGACCACATCGCGGCCGACGCTGACTTCACCGCGCACGTCGAAACGGGCCGGGTCGCGCAGGGTCACGCCCTGCGCCATCAGGCGGCGGGCGGCGCGCAATTGATAGTGACGCTCCAGTTCAGCCAGTTGCCGGCGATCGTTGGCGCCCTGCACTTCCATGGCATCCAGCGGCTGCTCGGTGGCGACCACCAGCCCATCGTTGACAGCCATGGCAATCACATCGGTCAGGTAGTACTCGCCCTGGGCATTGTTGTTCGACAAACGACTCATCCAGTCGCCCAGTCGCTCAGCCGGCACGGCAAGGATCCCGGTGTTGCCTTCGGTGATCGCGCGCTGGGTTTCGTTGGCGTCCTTTTGCTCGACAATCGCTGTTACCTGGCCGTCGGCGTTGCGCACAATGCGGCCGTAACCAGTGGGGTCGTCCAGCTCGACGGTCAACAGGCCCAATTGCTGGGGAGCAGCGTGCTTGAGCAGACGCTGCAAGGTATCGACTTCAATCAGCGGAACGTCGCCGTAGAGAATCAGTACCGTATCAGCGGTAATAAATGGCACCGCCTGGGCCACCGCGTGGCCGGTCCCCAGTTGTTTATCCTGCAGGACAAAATTAAGGTCATCCGCCGCCAGGCGCTCACGCACAGCATCCGCCCCGTGGCCGATCACCACGTGAATGCGCTGTGGATCAAGTTGCCGGGCGCTGTGGATAACATGACCGAGCATGGAGTTGCCGGCCACCGGGTGCAATACCTTGGGCAGCGCCGAACGCATGCGAGTGCCTTGACCCGCCGCGAGGATAACGATTTCGAGAGACATGACTGGCTACCAATCCTGGGTGGTCAGCGGCTGCGACCAGATGATAAGTATCGGGAAAAGAAAAAAGGGTAGCCGAGGCTACCCTTTTTAATCAATCGCACAGAAAGCAGACGGCTTAGCCGCCGAACTTCTTGCGGATCTGCTGGACGGTGCGCAGCTGAGCTGCGGCCTCGGCCAGACGTGCGGCAGCAGAACCGTAGTCGAACTCCGCGCCCCGCTCGTGCAAAGCCTTCTCGGCAGCCTTGACGGCTTCCTGAGCAGAGGCCTCGTCCAGGTCGGCGGCACGTTGCACGGTGTCGGCAAGGACCTTGACCATGTTCGGCTGAACCTCGAGGAAACCGCCGGAGATGTAGAACACCTCCCTTTCCCCGCCCTGCTTGGTCAGAGTAATCGGACCTGGCTTCAAGCTGGTGATCAGCGGTGCGTGACCCAGGGCGATACCAAGATCACCCAGCTCACCGTGCGCAACCACAAACTCGACCAGACCGGAGAAGATTTCCCCTTCCGCACTGACGATATCGCAATGGACTGTCATAGCCATCTGATTGCCTCAACCTAAATTAGCGCCCGTTGCCGGGCGCCGGGATTACAGTTTCTTGGCTTTCTCGATCGCTTCTTCGATGCCGCCGACCATGTAGAACGCTTGTTCTGGCAGGTGGTCGTAGTCACCGTTGAGGATGCCTTTGAAGCCAGCAATGGTGTCTTTCAGGGAAACGTATTTACCCGAGGCACCGGTGAAGACTTCAGCCACGAAGAACGGCTGCGACAAGAAGCGCTGGATCTTACGAGCGCGGGATACCAACTGCTTGTCGGTTTCCGACAGCTCGTCCATACCCAGGATCGCAATGATGTCCTTCAGCTCTTTGTAGCGCTGCAGCACATACTGAACGCCGCGAGCGGTGTCGTAGTGCTCTTGGCCGATCACGTTCGGGTCCAGCTGACGCGAAGTCGAATCCAGTGGATCTACCGCTGGGTAGATACCCAGGGAAGCGATGTCACGGGACAGAACGACGGTGGCGTCCAAGTGGGCGAAGGTGGTCGCTGGCGACGGGTCGGTCAAGTCGTCCGCCGGTACGTATACCGCCTGGATCGAGGTGATCGAACCTTCCTTGGTCGAAGTGATACGTTCTTGCAGAACGCCCATCTCTTCAGCCAGGGTCGGCTGGTAACCTACTGCCGAAGGCATACGGCCCAGCAGTGCGGATACTTCAGTACCGGCCAGGGTGTAACGGTAGATGTTGTCGACGAACAACAGTACGTCGTTACCTTCGTCACGGAACTTCTCGGCCATGGTCAGGCCGGTCAGAGCTACGCGCAGACGGTTTCCCGGCGGCTCGTTCATCTGACCGTAAACCAGTGCCACTTTGTCCAGAACGTTGGAATCCTTCATCTCGTGGTAGAAGTCGTTACCCTCACGAGTACGCTCACCCACACCGGCGAACACGGAATAACCGCTGTGCTCGATGGCGATGTTACGGATCAGTTCCATCATGTTTACGGTCTTGCCCACACCGGCACCACCGAACAGACCGACTTTACCGCCCTTGGCGAACGGGCAAACCAGGTCGATAACCTTGATGCCGGTTTCCAGCAGGTCGTTGCCGCCTGCCTGTTCAGCGAAGGATGGCGCAGGACGGTGAATGCCCCAGCGCTCTTCGGTGGCGATCGGGCCAGCTTCGTCGATCGGGTTGCCCAGTACGTCCATGATCCGGCCCAGGGTCGCTTTACCGACCGGTACGGAGATGGCAGCGCCAGAGTCGATCACGTCCAGACCGCGCTTCAAGCCTTCGGTGGAACCCATCGCAATGGTACGAACCACGCCGTCGCCCAGCTGCTGCTGAACTTCCAGAGTGGTTTCCGCGCCTTGTACTTTCAGCGCGTTGTAGATGCTCGGTACGCTGTCGCGTGGAAATTCCACGTCGATAACGGCGCCGATGATTTGAACGATACGTCCGCTACTCATAGCTGGATCCTCTGAATATTTGAACCGTTAAACCGCGGCAGCGCCGCCGACGATTTCCGAGATCTCTTGGGTGATCGCAGCCTGACGCGCCTTGTTGTAGATCAGCTGCAAATCACTGATCAGATCACCGGCGTTGTCGGTAGCGTTCTTCATCGCGATCATCCGCGCCGCTTGTTCAGCTGCGTTGTTCTCGACCACCGCCTGGTAAACCTGCGACTCCACGTAGCGGACCATCAAGCCGTCAAGCAGCTCTTTGGCATCCGGTTCGTAGAGGTAGTCCCAGTGGTGCTTGAGTTCCTGTTCCGGGGTCGCCACCAGTGGAATCAACTGCTCCACGGTAGGCTGTTGCGTCATGGTGTTGATGAACTTGTTGGATACCACGGACAGGCGGTCAATACGGCCTTCCAGGTAAGCATCCAGCATCACCTTGACGCTGCCGATCAGATCATTGATCGACGGCTCTTCACCCAGGTGGCTGATAGCTGCAACGACGTTACCGCCGAAGTTGCGGAAAAAAGCCGCACCCTTGCTACCAATCACGCACAGATCGATCTCGACGCCTTGTTCACGGTTTACAGCCATGTCCTTGACCAGGGCCTTGAACAGGTTGGTGTTCAAGCCACCGCACAGACCACGGTCACTGCTCACCACAACGTAACCGACGCGCTTGATGGCGCGCTCGATCATGAACGGGTGGCGATATTCCGGGTTGGCGTTGGCCAGATGACCAATTACCTGGCGGATGCGCTCCGCGTAGGGACGGCTAGCAGCCATGCGCATTTGTGCCTTGCGCATTTTGCTGACCGCCACTTTTTCCATGGCGCTGGTAATCTTTTGCGTGCTTTTGATGCTCGCAATCTTACTGCGAATCTCTTTTGCGCCTGCCATGTAACACCTATCAGGTTAGCAAGCGGGAGCCTTGCGACTCCCGCTGCGGCTTACCAGGTTTGGGTGGCCTTGAACTTCTCGATACCGGCTTTCATGCCAGCGTCGATTTCGTCATTGAAGTCACCCTTCACGTTGATCTTCGCCATCAAATCGGCGTGATCGCGGTTGAAGTAAGCAATCAGCGCTTGTTCAAAGCTGCCGACCTTGGCGATTTCGACGTCAGTCAGGAACCCACGTTCAGCGGCATACAGCGACAACGCCATGTCAGCAATCGACATCGGAGCGTATTGCTTCTGCTTCATCAGCTCGGTAACGCGCTGACCATGCTCAAGTTGCTTACGGGTCGCTTCGTCCAGGTCAGACGCGAATTGGGCGAATGCCGCCAGTTCACGGTACTGAGCCAGAGCGGTACGGATACCACCGGAGAGCTTCTTGATGATCTTGGTCTGAGCGGCACCACCCACACGGGATACCGAAACACCGGCGTTCACAGCAGGACGGATCCCGGAGTTGAACATGGCCGATTCCAGGAAGATCTGACCGTCGGTGATGGAAATCACGTTGGTCGGAACGAACGCGGAAACGTCGCCAGCCTGGGTTTCGATGATCGGCAGTGCGGTCAGGGAACCGGTTTTGCCGGTCACTGCGCCGTTGGTGAACTTCTCTACGTACTCTTCCGAAACGCGGGATGCGCGCTCCAGCAGACGGGAGTGGAGATAGAACACGTCGCCTGGGTAAGCTTCACGGCCTGGTGGACGGCGCAGCAGCAGGGAGATCTGGCGGTAAGCCACTGCCTGCTTGGACAGATCGTCATAAACGATCAGCGCGTCTTCACCGCGGTCGCGGAAGTATTCGCCCATGGTGCAACCGGAGTACGGTGCCAGGAACTGCAGCGCAGGAGATTCCGAAGCACTGGCAGCCACGATGATCGTGTTGGCCAGGGCGCCGTTTTCTTCCAGCTTGCGAACCACGTTGGCGATGGTCGATTGCTTCTGACCGATTGCCACGTAGACGCAGAAAATGCCGCTGTTCTTCTGGTTGATGATCGCGTCGATTGCCAGAGCGGTCTTACCGATCTGACGGTCACCAATGATCAGCTCACGCTGGCCACGGCCGACAGGGATCATGGCATCGACAGCCTTGTAGCCAGTCTGTACAGGCTGGTCTACCGACTTACGCCAGATCACGCCTGGAGCAACTTTCTCGACCGCATCGGTCTCGGTGTTGTTCAGCGGACCTTTGCCGTCAACTGGGTTACCCAGTGCGTCGACTACGCGACCCAGCAGTTCCTTACCAACCGGAACTTCGAGGATGCGGCCGGTGCACTTGGCGCTCATGCCTTCAGCCAGAGACGTGTACGCGCCCAATACCACGGCACCTACAGAGTCTTGCTCCAGGTTGAGGGCCATACCGTAGACGCCGCCCGGAAACTCGATCATTTCGCCGTACATGACGTCGGCCAGACCGTGAATCCGCACGATGCCGTCAGATACGCTGACGACAGTGCCTTCGTTACGGGCTTGGGAGGTCACATCGAGCTTGTCGATGCGGCCCTTGATAATTTCACTTATTTCGGAAGGATTGAGTTGCTGCATTGCTCTGCTGCCCCTTCAAACTCAAGATTTCAATGCTTCGGCAAGTTTCGCGATTTTGCCGCGAATCGAGCCATCGATAACCAGGTCACCGGCGCGGATAACGACACCACCAATCAAGGCAGGGTCTTCCGTAACGTCCAGACGCACTTCCCGGTTGAGTCGTGCACTGAGAACCTTGGCGAGTTTGTCTTGCTGTTCTTGGTTCAATGCAAAAGCACTGGTCACTTCCACGTCTACCGACTTCTCTTGCTCGGCCTTGTACAGGTCGAAAAGAGCGGCGATCTCCGGCAGAAGCGGGAGACGGTCGTTTTCGGCAACGACGTGAATGAAATTCTGTGCCTTGGCATCGAACTTGTCGCCGCACACGTCAATGAACGTGGCGGCCTTTTCTGCGCTCGTCAGTCGCGGGGCCTTGAGCACGCGCTGCATGGTGTCGTCTTGTGACACCGCTGCTGCCAGGCCGAGCATGGCTGACCAATTGGCCAGTTGCTGGTGGGCCTGAGCGTGCTCGAAGGCCGCCTTAGCGTAAGGTCGGGCCAACGTGGTCAGTTCTGCCATGATCGCCCTCGCTTAGATGATTTCGCGAGCCAGTTTGTCAACCAGCCCTGCGTGCGCGTTTTGATCGATTGTGGCACCCAGGATCTTCGAAGCACCGCTAACGGCCAGGCTACCCACTTGGGCACGCAGGGCGTCTTTGACACTGTTCAGTTCCTGTTCGATCTCGGCTTGAGCCTGAGCCTTCACACGGTCAGCTTCGACGCGAGCCTGTTCACGGGCTTCGTCGACAATCTGGGTACCGCGTTTCTTGGCTTGCTCGATGATTTCAGCTGCCTGAGCTTTCGCTTCGCGCAGTTGCTGACCCACTTTCTCATGGGCCAACTCCAGGTCGCGAGCTGCACGGCTGGCAGCGTCCAGACCATCCGCGATCTTCTTTTGACGTTCGTGCAATGCCGCAATGACCGGAGGCCATACGAACTTCATGCAGAACAGTACAAAAATCAGGAACGCAACGGACTGGCCAATCAGGGTCGCATTAATGTTCACGCCAACACCTCGCAGTTACGTTGTCCATCACACCAATCTACTCGAGACATCCGAGTAATCAGCCAGCGATTTGACCAACGAACGGGTTCGCAAAGGTGAAGAACAGAGCGATACCAACACCGATCATGGTCACGGCGTCGAGCAGACCAGCCACGATGAACATTTTAACTTGCAGCATTGGAACCATTTCTGGCTGACGCGCGGCGCCTTCCAGGAACTTGCCGCCCAGCAGGCCGAAACCAATTGCGGTACCCAGTGCGCCCAGGCCGATCAACAGTGCAACAGCGATAGCGGTTAGACCAACTACAGTTTCCATCTTTCCTCCCGACTTTTACGTCGTATGGTTTAGGTTTTTTAGATTAAAGCGGTAAAACAAATCGTTTCATCAAGCCCGTTCGGGCCCCTTCCCGTGTGACCGGGAAGGACATCAGACTAGTCGAGACTGGCCTTAATGGTTTTCTTCGTGCGCCATCGACAGGTAGACGATGGTCAGCATCATGAAGATGAACGCCTGCAGGGTGATGATCAGGATGTGGAACACAGCCCACGCCCACTGCAGAACTACACCCAGGCCGCTGAGCCAGAGCAGACCGCTGCCGAACATCACGGCGATCAGGATGAACACCAGCTCGCCGGCATACATGTTGCCGAACAGACGCAGGGCCAGGGAGATCGGTTTGGCGATCAGGGTCACGAACTCCAGAAGGAAGTTCACCGGGATCAGCAGGGCCTGAACGAAAATGTTCTTGCTGCCGAACGGGTGCAGGGTCAGTTCGCCGATGAAACCGCCGATGCCCTTGACCTTGATGCTGTAGAAAATGATCAGTGCGAAAACCGAGAACGCCATGCCCAGGGTCGCGTTCGGGTCGGTAGTCGACACGGCGCGGAACGGGATGTGCGAATCGCCGGAGATCAGGATGGCCAGCTGAGGAATCCAGTCGACCGGTACCAGGTCGATGGCGTTCATCAGGAACACCCAGACGAAGATGGTCAGTGCCAGCGGTGCGATTACCGGGCTACGGCCATGGAAGCTGTCTTTCACGCTGCCATCGACGAATTCGACCAATACTTCAACGAAGTTCTGCAGTGCACCAGGCTGACCGGAAGTCGCCTTCTTCGCCGCCATGCGGAAAAGAAGCACGAAGATCAGACCCAGTGCGACCGACCAGCCGAGGGTATCGACGTGGAAGGCCCAGAAGCCCATTTCCTTGGCTTCTGCTGCGGTGTGAGCAAAGCCCCAGCCGCCATTGGGTAGCTGCCCGAAGGTCAGGTTCTGCAAGTGGTGCTGGATATAGCCCGAAGCGGTTGTCTCTGCCATGGTTGCCTCAAACGCCCTAAGGTCTCGAAAGTCTTGTTCTCATTAGCAGGGGAGCGAACCAGCTAACCAGTTGGGTCAGCACGAAGACGCTGAATACAGCCAGCGGCGCCAGTGGCTTCACACCTGCGAACGTCAATGCAAACAGCACTGCCGTCAAAATCAGTTTCCCCGCCTCACCGGCATAAAAAGACCGGACGATGGCTTGGGCTGCTCGGGCGCCGGAAAACCGAAATGCCCTGTGAGCGAAATAAATATTGGGAAGCAAGGCTATCAGGCCTCCGCAAAGCCCTGAGTATCCGGCGACGACTCCCTTCCATTGCCAGAGCGCCAAAGCAGCGATCAGTACAACGACGAATTGGGTCATCAACACCGGGAAAACAGCCAGACGATGGAACGGCAAGCGGTTTGGCGTGCGTGTTTCCATCGCTTTTGCTCTCCAATGATCGGCCGCCATAATTCAATAACTTGGCATAATTTGTGCCGACAAAATGCGCGCAGAGTATAGGGGCGGTTCTGCCCCTATTCAACTGCCAGGTAGTGATTTCCGACTGCGCGCTACAAGAGCAATTGTTTCAGCGAATGTGCGCAAGGACACCTTGCAGCTCATCGAGGGAGTTATAACCGATCACCAATTGCCCTTTGCCCTTCTTGCCGTGGCGAATCTGCACCGCAGAGCCTAGGCGCTCGGCCAGGCGCTGTTCCAGGCGTGCGATATCCGGATCGGTTTTCGGTGCTTCGACAGGGGCCGGTTTACCACTGAGCCACTGACGAACCAGTGCCTCGGTCTGGCGCACGGTCAGACCTCGTGCGACAACGTGTCGCGCCCCTTCAACCTGTTGATTTTCCGGCAAACCGAGCAATGCCCGGGCGTGCCCCATCTCCAGATCACCATGGGACAGCATGGTCTTGATGACTTCCGGCAACGCAATCAGGCGCAACAGGTTAGCCACGGTCACGCGGGATTTACCTACCGCCTCGGCGACCTGCTGTTGAGTCAACTGGAATTCCTGCTGCAAACGCTGCAGGGCCACAGCCTCTTCGATCGGGTTGAGGTCTTCGCGCTGGATATTCTCGATCAGCGCCATGGCGATGGCGGTTTCATCCGGTACATCGCGGACCATCGCCGGAATGGTTTCCTGGCCGGCCTGCTGGCTGGCGCGCCAGCGGCGTTCGCCGGCGATGATCTCGAAGCGCCCGTTGGCGATCGGCCGAACCACAATCGGCTGCATCACGCCCTGGCTCTTGATCGACTGGGCGAGCTCTTCCAGCGCCTGCGGATCCATGTCCCGACGCGGCTGATACTTGCCGCGCTGGATCAGGTCCAGGGGCAAGTGTTGCAGCTCGCGCTGATCGACTTGTACGGCCTGCTCTTCCAGCGAACTGACAGTGGGACCACTGAGCAGTGCATCCAGTCCACGTCCGAGACCTCGTTTCTTGACGGCCATGGGGTTTCCTTAAGTTGGCTGGGCAGCAGCGGTGCGTGGGTTTCGGCGCTGACGGCGAACCATCTCGCCCGCCAGGGCCAGGTAGGCCAACGCACCCCGGGATTGTTTGTCGTAGGCCAGGGCCGGCATACCGTAGCTCGGCGCTTCGGCCAAACGGATGTTACGCGGAATGACCGTGTCGTAGAGCTGCTCGCCGAAGTGTTCCTTGAGCTGGGCCGATACGTCGTTCATCAGGCTCAGGCGCGGGTCATACATCGTCCGCAGCAGGCCCTCGACTTTCAGCTCCGGGTTCAGCAGTTCGGCAATGCGCTTGATGTTATCCACAAGGTCGCTTAACCCTTCGAGGGCGAAGTACTCGCACTGCATGGGGATAATCACCCCATCGGCGGCCACCAGGGCGTTGAGGGTCAGCATCGAAAGCGACGGTGGGCAGTCGATCAGGATGTAATCGTAATTTTCCCGAATCGGCGCCAAGGCGCTGCGCAAGCGGCTTTCCTTCATCTGCATTTCCAGCAGAACCACTTCGGCCGCCGTCAGGTCACGGTTGGCCGGCAGCAGTTGATAACCGCCGTGTTCGGAGAAATGCATGGCCTGGCCCAGATCGCATTCGCCGATCAGGACATCGTAAATGGAGTTTTCCAGGCCATGTTTATCCACACCGCTACCCATGGTGGCGTTGCCCTGTGGATCGAGATCGATCAGCAACACCCGGCGCTTGGTCGCGACCAGGGATGCTGCGAGGTTGATACAGGTGGTGGTTTTACCCACACCACCCTTCTGGTTCGCTATCGCGAATACCTTAGCCATTGTTGCTTGTATTCCCAATCATGCCGTGCGGCGCAGTATCAGCAGATGGCGTTGGCCTTGGCAACCGGGTACGGCCAGGGCGTGTTCGCTATCGAGGTGGAAGTCCGCCGGCAATGCTACCAGCTCATCGGCCGGATGAACGCCCTTCATTGCCAGCCAGCGCGTATCGGCATCGCCCAGGTGGCGAGTCCAGTTGCTGAAGTTCTCCATGCTGCTGAATGCCCGGGAGATTATCCCGTTGAAGGGCTGGGCAGGCTGGAACGCTTCGACACGGCTGTGGATAACTTGCAGGTTATCCAGTTTGAGTTCGAGTTTGACCTGGGTCAGGAAGCGGGTTTTCTTGCCGTTGCTGTCCAGGCAGGTCACTTGCGAGCCAGGAAACAGGATCGCCAGCGGGATGCCCGGCATGCCACCGCCACTGCCGACATCGAGCCAGCGACCGTCTTCGATGAAAGACATGACGCTGAGGCTGTCGAGCAGATGCCGCGAAACCATTTCATCCGGATCACGCACGGCGGTCAGGTTGTAGGCCTTGTTCCATTTGATCAACAGGGCCAGATAGCCCAGCAGTTGCGCGTGCTGGGCTTCGGTCAGGCTGACGCCGAGCTGACGGGCACCTGTGGATAACTCTTCGGCGTGTTGCGAGGTGACCATCGAACTCAAGCGCTTTGCTCCAACTGACGGCCCGCGCCGCGTTTTTTCAAATGAATCATCAACAGGGAAATCGCCGCCGGGGTCACACCGGGGATGCGCGAAGCCTGGCCCAGGGTCTCAGGGCGAGTAGCACCGAGCTTGCTCTGGATTTCCTTCGACAACCCGGAAATGCCCGTGTAATCGATATCCACAGGCAGTTTCGTATCTTCACTGGCGCGCAGTCGGGCGATTTCGTCCTGTTGACGGTCGATGTAGCCGGCGTATTTGGTCTTGATCTCAACCTGTTCGGCCACTTGCGGATCCTGCGCGCCTTGACCGGTCACTTCCACCAGCCCGGCATAATCGATTTCAGGGCGGCTCAACAAGTTGAGCAAGTTGTATTCGTGGGTCAGCGGTGTGCCGAATTTGGTCGCGATGGCATCGCCCTGCTCGGTACCGGGACGAACCCAAGTGCTTTTCAGCCGCTGTTCTTCCAGCTCGATACTCTCGCGTTTCTTGCAGAACGCAGCCCAGCGAACGTCATCGACCAGCCCCAGCTCACGACCTTTTTCGGTCAGGCGCAGGTCAGCGTTGTCTTCACGCAGGATCAGGCGGTATTCGGCACGGGAGGTAAACATCCGATATGGCTCCTGGGTACCCAGGGTAATCAAATCATCCACAAGCACACCGATATACGCCTCATCGCGGCGCGGGCACCAACTGTCTTTGCCCTGGGCGCGCAGCGCGGCGTTGGCGCCAGCCAGCAGGCCTTGGGCACCGGCTTCTTCGTAACCGGTGGTGCCGTTGATTTGTCCGGCAAAGAACAGGCCGCCGATGACTTTGGTTTCCAGGCTGTACTTCAGATCCCGCGGGTCGAAGTAATCGTATTCGATGGCATAACCCGGACGAACGATGTGGGCGTTTTCCATGCCGCGAATCGATTGGACGATCTGCAGTTGCACGTCAAACGGCAGAGAGGTGGAAATCCCGTTTGGGTACAGCTCGTGCGTCGTCAGGCCTTCGGGTTCGATGAAGACCTGATGGCTTTCCTTGTCGGCAAAACGATGGATCTTGTCTTCGATCGACGGGCAATAACGCGGGCCGATACCTTCGATCACGCCAGAATACATGGGCGAGCGATCCAGGTTGGCAGCAATGATTTCGTGAGTGCGGGCGTTGGTATGGGTGATCCAGCAGCTCACCTGTTTTGGGTGCTGCGCTTTGGAGCCCATGAACGACATGACCGGAATCGGCGTATCGCCCGGCTGCTCGGTCATCACCGAGAAATCCACAGACCGGCCATCGATGCGCGGTGGCGTACCGGTTTTCAGGCGACCGACACGCAACGGCAGCTCACGCAAACGCTGAGCCAGTGCGATTGAGGGGGGATCACCTGCGCGACCGCCGGAATAGTTCTGCATGCCGATGTGGATAAGTCCACCGAGGAAGGTCCCGGTGGTCAGCACCACAGAATCAGCGAAGAAGCGCAGGCCCATCTGGGTGACAACACCGCGCACCTGGTCCTGCTCGACGATCAGATCATCGGCTGCCTGTTGAAATATCCACAGGTTCGGCTGGTTTTCCAGGATTTCGCGGACAGCGGCCTTGTACAGGACACGGTCGGCCTGGGCACGAGTAGCCCGCACGGCCGGGCCTTTGCGGCTGTTCAATACGCGAAATTGGATACCACCCTGATCGGTGGCCATGGCCATCGCGCCGCCAAGGGCATCGATTTCCTTGACCAGGTGGCTTTTGCCGATCCCGCCAATGGCAGGGTTGCAGCTCATGGCGCCGAGGGTTTCCACGTTATGCGTCAGCAACAGGGTTTTAGCCCCCATGCGTGCTGATGCAAGTGCTGCCTCGGTACCGGCATGACCGCCGCCGATGACGATCACTTCAAAACGGGAAGGGAAATCCACCACGCACCTCGTGCCTGCTTAATTCAGGTAATTCGGAAAATAGGTTTGAGCCTGGCTTTGGGCGTTTTTCGAGCCAGGTCGGCAAGTATAGGGACTTCCCCTTTCCTAAAGAACCCTTTGCACAAAATTTAACCAGCTGTGGAGAAGTCGAGGTTAAAGAAATTAAAAAGAAAGAAATTTATAAAACCTTTGTTTTTATGTTTATTCTTACTGACCAGCATTTCTGTGGATAAAGCTCTGAAGGCCTTTATATTCAATATGTACAGAGATTCAAAACCCTGTGTCCATGTGGGGCTGAGGGGGTTGGATAACCGGTGTAAGCCTGTGGATGAATGGGATGGTTATCCACAGAGGCCGTTATCTTCAGTTTTGAAGGGGGTTTATCAACTGAGCTCAGGGCCAGTTATTCACAGGGCCTAATCCCTCGAAAAACTGGCTTTTGATCCAGACACCGCCCACAGTCAAGCCGCCATGCAGGGCAATTGTTCCAGAAAAGGGGAGAAAACCGGCTGGATGGACTCGTTATAGGGTCGATAGCAGCCCGGTTCTTGAGGGATTGGGTTATTTACCGATGCAGAAGCTGGAGAAGATTCGACCCAGCAGGTCATCAGAGCTGAAGGCCCCGGTAATTTCCCCGAGAGATTGCTGGGCCTGACGTAAATCTTCGGCCAGTAGCTCACCGGCGCCGGCGAGGGTCAGTTGCGCGCGACCGTGCTCCAGCGCCGCGCTGGCATGGCGCAACGCCTCAAGGTGCCGACGGCGGGCGCTGAAGCTGCTTTCCGATGTCTGCTCGTAACCCATGCAGGCCTTCAAATGTTCGCGCAGCAACTCCAGTCCCATATCCGCGGATTTCGCGCTGAGGCTAATGGTGACGTGGCCATCAGCACTGACCTCCAGGGTCACGGGTTCCCCGGTCAGGTCGGCCTTGTTACGAATCAGCGTGACTTTCGAAGGGTCAGGCCGGGTTTCCAGAAACTCTGGCCACAAAGCGAAAGGATCATCCGCTTCCGGGGCCGTAGCATCGACCACCAATAACACGCGGTCAGCCTCGCCAATGGCTTTGAGCGCACGCTCCACGCCTATTTTTTCCACATGGTCGTCGGTATTGCGCAGGCCGGCCGTGTCGACCACATGCAGGGGCATGCCATCGATGTGGATATGTTCGCGCAGAATATCCCGGGTGGTGCCGGCGATCTCGGTGACAATCGCGGCCTCACGGCCTGCCAAGGCGTTGAGGAGGCTGGATTTGCCGGCATTTGGCCTTCCGGCGATCACCACCGTCATACCATCGCGCAACAGGGCACCTTGCCCGGCTTCGCGCAGTACTGTGGATAACTCATCGCGGACTTTATCGAGCATGCTCAGCACGTGACCATCGGCGAGAAAGTCGATTTCTTCCTCAGGAAAGTCGATCGCGGCCTCGACGTAGATCCGCAGGCCGATCAGTTGCTCGGTGAGGTTATGCACACGCTGGGAAAAAGCACCCTGCAGGGAACGCAACGCATTGCGCGCAGCCTGTGCGGAACTGGCTTCGATCAAATCAGCGATGGCTTCGGCCTGGGCCAGGTCGAGCTTGTCATTGAGGAATGCGCGTTCGCTGAACTCGCCTGGCCGTGCAAGACGACACCCCAGTTCAAGGCAACGCTTGAGCAACATGTCCAGGACGATCGGACCGCCATGGCCTTGCAGTTCCAGCACATCTTCGCCGGTAAACGAGTTGGGACCGGGAAAATACAAAGCCAGGCCTTCATCGAGCACTTGCTGGTCATCACTGAAAAAAGGGCCGTAGTGAGCAAACCGCGGTTTGAGTTCTCGACCGCTGATGGCCTTGGCCGCAACGCTGGCCAAAGGTCCCGAAATACGGACAATGCCGACTCCGCCGCGACCTTGGGCAGTTGCAACGGCGGCGATGGTTTCACGAGGTGCGCTCATAAACCGGTATCCAGACAAAAGTGGCAGATAGCAAAACGCCCCACTAGGGGGCGTTTTGTGTGGTTATCCACAGAGCAAGTTACGCCTCGGCTTTTTTCGTAGCCGCTTCGATCTTACGCGTGATGTACCACTGCTGGGTAATCGACAACACGTTGTTCACAACCCAGTACAGCACCAGGCCCGCAGGGAACCACAGGAAGAAGAAGGTGAAGATGATCGGCATCATCTTCATGACCTTCGCCTGCATAGGGTCCGGAGGCGTTGGGTTCAGCTGCTGCTGAATGAACATGGTTGCGCCCATGATGATCGGCAGGATGAAGAACGGATCCTTGATCGACAGGTCGGTAATCCACAGCATGAACGGTGCCTGACGCATCTCCACGCTTTCCAGCAGCACCCAGTACAGCGCCAGGAACACAGGCATTTGGACAAGAATCGGCAAGCAACCACCCAACGGGTTGATCTTCTCTTTCTTGTACAGCTCCATCATGGCCTGGGACATTTTCTGCCGGTCATCGCCATGTTGTTCTTTCAGGGCGGCCAGTTTCGGTGCCACTGCGCGCATGCGAGCCATGGATTTGTAGCTGGCAGCCGACAATGGGAAGAAGATCCCCTTGATCAGCATGGTCAGGAAGATGATCGACCAGCCCCAGTTACCGACGATGCTGTGGATATGTTGCAGCAGCCAGAAGATTGGCTGGGCAATAAACCACAGGAACCCGTAGTCCACGGTCAGTTCCAGACCTGGGGACAACTCTTTCAACACCGCTTGGCTTTTTGGACCGGCATACAAAATGGCGCTGGTTTCGACGGTTGCACCAGGTGCAGCGATCAATGCCGGGCCGGTATAACCGACGATGTAGTTGCCTTTGCTGTCTTTACGCGTCTGGACGACGTTGTTCTCGCCTTTCTGCGGGATCCAGGCGGTTACAAAATAGTGCTGCAACCAGGCAACCCAGCCACCTTGTACGGTTTCCTTGAGCTGCGCCTTGTCCATATCTTTCATGGACACTTTTTTGTAAGGCTCCGAACTTGTCCACAGGGCAGCGCCCAAGTAAGTCGCGGTACCGGTGGCGGTGCTGGAGGAAGGATCATCGCTGGCGTCACGCTTGAGCTGCGCGAACATCGCACCGGACCAGGGTTGTGCGCTCTGGTTATCGATCAGGTAGGAAACGGTCACGTCATACAGGCCACGTTTCAAAGTGAAACGCTTGATGTAATTGACGCCGTCCTTGCTGAACTTCAGATCCACGACCAATTGGTCCTGACCGTCAGCCAGTTGATAAGTCTTCTTCTCGGAGGAGTAAACCGGGCGGCCGGCCGGGTTTGCATCCGGGCCGTTGGTGCCGATCAGACCACTTTGGGCCAGATAGGTCCGCTCATTGCCGTTATCGAACAACTGGAATGGAATTTCTGGATGGTCCTGGCGGCGCGGATACAACGGCAGCTTCAACTGAGCAACGTCACCACCTTGTGGATCGATTGCCAGCTCAAGCACGTCCGTCTTGATCTGGATCAGATCCTTGCTTGCAGCCACAGGGGCTTCGGCAGGAGCAGTGGTATCGTTTGCCGCGCGCGGGATGTCGTCATTGCTGGCGGTATTATTGCCAGTGGTGGTGTCCGGCAAGCTCGGTGCGGTATTGCTGGCTGCAACATTCTGAGTCGGCAGGGCAGCCTGGCCATAGTCCTGGTTCCATTTAAGAACCATTACGTAGGACACGATTGCCAGGGCGACGATCAGGATCGTGCGTTTGATATCCATGATTACTCGGCCATCGAAGAAGAACGGGAGGTAGGGATAGGCGGAACCGGGTCATAACCGCCGGGATTCCACGGATGACAGCGACCTAAACGACGAAAGGTCAGCCAGCCACCGCGCAGAAGGCCATGATTTTCTATGGCTTCATACGCGTAGCAAGAACAACTGGGGTAGAAACGACAGTGACTGGCCATCAGGGGACTAATGGCGTAGCGATAAAACTGGATCGGAACGAGTGCCAGTTTACGCATCGGGACTGTCTACCCCTACAGTTTCGGTGTTGACTGCTGGCGGTGCAGGCTTGTTACGAGCCAAGCGCTTCCAGAGTTTGCCGAAATGCTGAATCAATTCGGGGTTTTCTACGTCACCCAAACCTTTGCGCGCGACGATAACAATGTCCCAACCGACCAGTGAATCCTGGTTCAGGCGAAACGATTCGCGCATCAGACGTTTGAGGCGATTGCGCTCAACGGAGAGCTTGACGCTCTTTTTCCCGATAACCAGCCCTAGTCGGGGGTGATCGAGATCGTTGCTGCGCGCAAGGAGCAGGAGATTTTTCCCCGGAACCTTGCCGGTAGGGGAGTCAAAGACTGCCTTGAAATGCCGGGGTGTAAGCAGACGCTTTTCCCGACTGAAGTCCTGACTCACCTCCAGTGCCGGATTATCAAACTGCCAGACGCGCACGACCTTTGGCGCGGCGACGCGACAGGACGGCACGACCGTTCTTGGTAGCCATGCGAGCACGGAAACCGTGGGTACGAGCGCGTTTGATAGTGCTTGGTTGGAAAGTACGTTTCATGTCGTGTTACCTGGGTTCGTCCACAACGGGCCGGAATGGCCCCCGTTTTAAGAGACCGGGGATTCTAGAGAAAGCAAGCCTCTAGGTCAATTTCCAACCAGCGTTTACTTGAAATAGATGTCCCGCCTGGATAGCGGCTTCATCTCAGACCTCCAGATATAGAAATAAAAAGAAGGGAATTATTTAAAGCTTTTCTGTAAAGCTTATAAAAGCAAGGCTGGCATGTGTCTGTGGATAACCATGCAGAGCCCTTGTATTACGCCATGTACAGAGAATGACAACTACAGGGGAAAGCGGTGTTCAGCCTGTGCTGCGCTGTCGGATAAGCTGTGTGTGGAATGGCCAGTTATCCACAGGACGGTTATCCACCGAGTTCAACCCCCACTTGTGCAACGACCTTAGGGGAGGTTATCCACAGAGCTTATCCACCGACCGCCTGTCGTCTTGCTCTAGGTTAAGGCATTGATAAATCATGGTGGATGAGCAACCTGCATGTGGATAAGTGGACGTCCGCTCGCTACAATGGCCGCTTGTTTTTGCCTCACCGGCTTTCAACTTAGGGGATATCCGTGTCAGTGGAACTTTGGCAGCAGTGCGTGGAGCTTTTGCGCGATGAGCTGCCTGCCCAACAATTCAACACTTGGATCCGTCCGCTACAGGTCGAAGCCGAAGGCGACGAGTTGCGCGTCTACGCACCGAACCGTTTCGTTCTTGACTGGGTCAACGAAAAGTACCTGGGGCGGGTCCTTGAGCTGCTTGATGAGCATGGCAATGGCATGGCGCCTGCGCTGTCCTTATTAATAGGCAGCAAACGCAGCTCGACTCCGCGCGCGGCCCCCAACGCCCCGTTAGCCGCTGCGGCCTCCCAGGCCCAGGCTGTCGCTGCGCCGGTTAACCATGCCGCACCGGCCCCCACGCCAGCACCGAGCAAGCGTAATGCACAAAAAGTGGCCGAAGTCAGCGAGGAGCCCTCACGGGACAGCTTCGACCCAATGGCCGGGGCCAGCTCCCAACAAGCTCCGGTGCGCGCTGAACAACGCACCGTCCAGGTCGAAGGCGCGCTCAAGCACACCAGTTACCTGAACCGCACCTTCACCTTCGAGAACTTTGTTGAAGGCAAGTCCAACCAACTGGCGCGAGCGGCAGCCTGGCAGGTCGCGGACAACCCCAAGCATGGCTACAACCCGCTCTTCCTTTATGGTGGCGTAGGCTTGGGTAAAACACACTTGATGCACGCGGTGGGTAACCACTTATTAAAGAAGAACCCGAATGCCAAGGTCGTGTACCTGCATTCCGAGCGTTTCGTGGCCGACATGGTCAAGGCGCTGCAACTGAACGCGATCAACGAGTTCAAGCGTTTCTACCGTTCGGTGGATGCTTTGCTGATCGACGACATTCAGTTCTTCGCCCGCAAGGAACGCTCCCAGGAAGAGTTCTTCCATACCTTCAATGCGTTGCTTGAAGGCGGGCAGCAGGTCATTCTTACCAGTGACCGCTACCCGAAAGAAATTGAAGGTCTTGAAGAACGTCTCAAGTCGCGTTTTGGCTGGGGCCTGACGGTTGCCGTCGAGCCGCCGGAGCTGGAAACCCGGGTGGCGATCCTGATGAAGAAGGCTGATCAGGCCAAGGTCGAACTGCCTCACGACGCCGCATTCTTCATTGCCCAGCGTATCCGCTCGAACGTCCGCGAGCTCGAAGGTGCCCTCAAGCGGGTCATCGCTCATTCGCACTTCATGGGCCGGGACATCACCATCGAGTTGATTCGCGAGTCCTTGAAGGATTTGTTAGCGCTCCAGGACAAACTGGTTTCTGTGGATAACATTCAGCGCACTGTCGCTGAATACTACAAAATCAAGATATCCGACCTGCTTTCCAAACGCCGTTCGCGTTCGGTGGCTCGCCCGCGTCAGGTGGCGATGGCCTTGTCCAAGGAGCTGACCAACCACAGTCTTCCGGAAATCGGCGACGTGTTTGGCGGACGCGACCACACCACGGTGTTGCACGCCTGTCGTAAGATCAACGAACTTAAGGAATCCGACGCGGACATCCGCGAGGACTACAAGAACCTGCTGCGAACACTGACCACTTGATGACCACCAGCGCAGCTTATTAAGGCAAGGGACTAGACCATGCATTTCACCATTCAACGCGAAGCCCTGTTGAAACCCCTGCAACTGGTCGCAGGCGTCGTCGAACGCCGCCAGACCTTGCCGGTACTTTCCAACGTGCTGCTGGTTGTCGAAGGCCAGCAATTATCGCTGACCGGTACCGACCTGGAAGTCGAGCTGGTCGGTCGTGTACAGCTTGAAGAACCGGCCGATCCGGGTTCCATCACCGTGCCGGCGCGCAAGCTGATGGATATCTGCAAAAGCCTGCCCAACGATGCGCTGATCGATATCAAGGTCGATGAGCAGAAGCTCGTGGTCAAGGCCGGTCGCAGCCGTTTCACCTTGTCGACGCTGCCGGCCAACGATTTCCCGACTGTGGAAGAAGGCCCTGGCTCGCTGACTTGCAGCCTCGAGCAAAGCAAATTGCGCCGTTTGATCGAACGCACCAGCTTCGCCATGGCGCAGCAGGACGTGCGTTACTACCTCAACGGCATGCTCCTGGAAGTGTCCGCCGGTATCATCCGTGCCGTCGCCACCGACGGTCACCGTTTGGCCATGTGCTCGATGCAGGCCGATATCGGTCAGCCAGACCGCCACCAAGTCATCGTCCCGCGCAAAGGTATCCTGGAATTGGCGCGCCTGCTGACCGAGCCGGACGGCAATGTCAGCATCGTATTGGGCCAGCACCATATCCGCGCCACCACGGGTGAGTTCACCTTCACCTCGAAGCTGGTCGATGGCAAGTTCCCTGACTACGAGCGCGTGCTGCCAAAAGGCGGTGACAAACTGGTCCTGGGTGACCGCCAGGCGCTGCGCGAGGCGTTCAGCCGTACCGCGATCCTGTCCAACGAGAAGTACCGCGGCATTCGTCTGCAACTGGCCAATGGTCAGCTGAAAATCCAGGCGAACAACCCTGAGCAGGAAGAAGCGGAAGAAGAAGTGGGCGTTGAATACAACGGCGGCTCTCTGGAAATCGGCTTCAACGTCAGCTACCTGCTCGACGTACTGGGCGTGATGACCACTGAGCAAGTGCGTCTGATCCTGTCGGACTCCAACAGCAGTGCGCTGGTGCAGGAGTCCGATAACGACGACTCGGCCTACGTTGTCATGCCGATGCGTCTGTAATCATGCCCAGCAGAAGCTAGATGTCCTTAAGTCGCGTCTCGGTCACCGCGGTGCGCAATCTGCACCCGGTGACCTTCTCCCCCTCCCCCCGCATCAATATCCTTTACGGCGCTAACGGCAGCGGCAAAACCAGCGTTCTGGAAGCTGTTCACCTGCTGGGGCTTGCTCGTTCATTTCGCAGCACCCGTCTGTTACCGGTCATCCAATACGATCAGTTGGCCTGCACCGTGTTCGGACAGGTGGAGTTGGCGCAAGGCGGTCATAGTGCCTTGGGGATATCACGGGACCGGCAAGGCGAATTCCAGATCCGCATCGATGGGCAGAATGCCCGCAGCGCCGCGCAACTGGCGGAGATCCTGCCGTTGCAGTTGATCAACCCGGACAGTTTCCGATTGCTGGAGGGCGCGCCGAAGATTCGTCGACAGTTTCTCGACTGGGGCGTGTTCCACGTGGAACCGCGTTTCATGGCCACTTGGCAGCGCTTGCAGAAGGCGCTGCGCCAGCGAAATTCCTGGCTGCGGCATGGTACACTTGACGCCGTTTCGCAAGCGGTTTGGGACAGGGAACTGTGCCAGGCCAGCGCTGAAATAGATGAATACCGCCGCGCTTACATCAAAGCCTTGAAACCGGTCTTCGAGCAGACCTTGAGCGAACTGGTTGAGCTTGAGGGCCTGACGCTCAGCTATTACCGAGGCTGGGACAAGGACCGGGAACTGAGCACCGTGCTGGCTGGCTCGCTGCAGCGGGACCAGCAGATGGGCCATACCCAGGCTGGACCGCAACGCGCTGACTTGCGCCTTAGATTGGGCGCACATAATGCCGCGGACATCTTGTCCCGGGGGCAGCAGAAATTGGTGGTGTGCGCATTGCGTATTGCCCAGGGCCATTTGGTCAGCCAGGCGCGACGCGGTCAGTGTATTTATCTGGTGGATGACTTGCCGTCCGAATTGGACGAAGCCCACCGCCGCGCACTCTGCCGCTTGCTGGAAGACTTACGCTGCCAGGTTTTTATCACCTGTGTAGATCACGAATTATTGAGGGAAGGCTGGCAGACGGAAACGCCAGTCGCTCTGTTCCACGTGGAACAGGGCCGTATCACCCAGACCCACGACCATCGGGAGTGAAGGCATTGAGCGAAGAAAATACGTACGACTCAACGAGCATTAAAGTGCTGAAAGGCCTGGATGCCGTACGCAAACGTCCCGGTATGTACATTGGTGACACCGACGATGGCAGCGGTCTGCACCACATGGTGTTCGAGGTGGTTGACAACTCCATCGACGAAGCCCTCGCCGGCCATTGCGATGACATCAGCATCATCATCCACCCGGATGAGTCCATCACTGTTCGTGACAACGGTCGTGGCATCCCGGTAGACGTACACAAGGAAGAAGGCGTTTCCGCAGCCGAGGTCATCATGACCGTGCTGCACGCCGGCGGTAAGTTCGATGACAACTCCTACAAGGTTTCCGGCGGTCTGCACGGCGTAGGTGTATCGGTTGTGAACGCACTGTCCGAAGAGCTTGTCCTTACTGTTCGCCGCAGTGGCAAGATCTGGGAACAAACCTACGTTCACGGTGTGCCTCAGGCGCCGATGGCCATCGTAGGCGACAGTGAAACCACCGGCACCCAGATTCACTTCAAGGCTTCCAGCGAAACCTTCAAGAACATCCACTTCAGCTGGGACATCCTGGCCAAGCGGATTCGTGAATTGTCCTTCCTCAACTCCGGTGTCGGCATCGTCCTCAAGGATGAGCGCAGCGGCAAGGAAGAGCTGTTCAAGTACGAAGGCGGTCTGCGTGCATTCGTTGAATACCTGAACACCAACAAGACTGCGGTCAACCAGGTGTTCCACTTCAACGTCCAGCGCGAAGATGGCATTGGCGTGGAAATCGCCCTGCAGTGGAACGACAGCTTCAACGAGAACCTGTTGTGCTTCACCAACAACATTCCACAGCGCGATGGCGGTACTCACCTGGTGGGTTTCCGTTCGGCGCTGACCCGTAACCTGAACAACTACATCGAACAGGAAGGCCTGGCGAAGAAGCATAAAGTCGCCACCACCGGTGACGATGCCCGTGAAGGCCTGACGGCGATCATTTCGGTGAAAGTGCCGGATCCGAAGTTCAGTTCCCAAACCAAGGACAAGTTGGTGTCTTCCGAAGTGAAGACCGCGGTCGAACAGGAAATGGGCAAGTACTTCTCCGACTTCCTGTTGGAAAACCCCAACGAAGCCAAGCTGGTGGTCGGCAAGATGATCGACGCCGCCCGCGCCCGTGAAGCCGCGCGCAAGGCCCGTGAGATGACCCGCCGCAAAGGCGCGCTGGACATCGCCGGCCTGCCGGGCAAACTGGCCGACTGCCAGGAAAAGGACCCTGCCCTGTCCGAACTGTACCTCGTGGAAGGTGACTCTGCTGGCGGTTCCGCCAAGCAGGGCCGCAACCGCCGCACCCAGGCCATCCTGCCGCTCAAGGGCAAGATCCTGAACGTCGAGAAAGCGCGCTTCGACAAGATGATCTCCTCCCAGGAAGTCGGCACGCTCATCACTGCGTTGGGCTGTGGCATCGGCCGCGATGAGTACAACATCGACAAGCTGCGTTATCACAACATCATCATCATGACCGACGCCGACGTCGACGGTTCGCACATCCGCACCCTGTTGCTGACGTTCTTCTTCCGTCAGTTGCCGGAGCTGATCGAGCGCGGCTACATCTATATCGCCCAGCCTCCGCTGTACAAGGTCAAGAAAGGCAAGCAAGAGCAATACATCAAAGACGACGACGCCATGGAAGAGTACATGACGCAGTCGGCCCTGGAAGATGCGAGCCTGCACCTGAACGAAGAGGCCCCAGGCATTTCCGGCGAAGCTCTCGAGCGCCTGGTTAACGACTTCCGCCTGGTGATGAAGACCCTCAAGCGCCTGTCGCGCCTGTACCCACAGGAGCTGACCGAGCACTTCATCTACCTGCCGGCTGTCAGCATGGAACAGCTGTCCGATCACGCTGCAATGCAGGATTGGCTGGCCCAGTACGAGGTTCGTCTGCGCACCGTAGAGAAGTCTGGCCTGGTGTACAAAGCCAGCCTGCGTGAAGACCGTGAGCGTAACGTCTGGCTGCCAGAGGTCGAACTGATCTCCCACGGCCTGTCGAACTACGTCACCTTCAACCGCGACTTCTTCGGCAGCAACGACTACAAGACCGTCGTCTCCCTGGGCGCGCAACTGAGCACCCTGTTGGACGAAGGCGCGTACATCCAGCGTGGTGAGCGCAAGAAAGCCGTCACCGAGTTCAAGGAAGCCCTTGAGTGGCTGATGGCCGAAAGCACCAAGCGCCACACCATCCAGCGCTATAAAGGGCTGGGTGAAATGAACCCGGACCAGCTGTGGGAAACCACCATGGACCCGGGCTCGCGCCGGATGCTGAAAGTCACCATCGAAGATGCCATTGGCGCAGACCAGATCTTCAACACCCTGATGGGTGATGCGGTCGAGCCTCGTCGTGACTTCATCGAGAGTAATGCGTTGGCGGTGTCTAACCTGGATTTCTGATCCAATTGTCCAGCCACCCTGCCCCAACGAAAAAGGCCAACGCATATGCGTTGGCCTTTTTTTCGCTCGAGGGTCCTAACTCGCCACCGAAGCCTCACTCCCCGCCGCCACACTCTCCAACCGATACCCATACCCATAAATCGTCAGCAACTGCCAACCCCGATCCGCCGTCAGCCCAAGCTTGTTGCGCAGGCGGTAGATGTGGGTATCGAGGGGGCGGGACGAGGTCATTTCCTCGTGGGTCCAGAAGCGTTCGTAGAAATATTCCCGGGACAGTGGGCGGCCCAGGTTGGCGAACAGGCAGCGGGCCAGACGGTACTCTCGTTCGGTGAGGCTGATGGGTATGCCGGCGCGGGTGACGGTGAGTTCGGCATCGTCGAATTCCAGGTCGTTGAATACCAGCACGTCGCTGGCTGGAGCGCGCTGCAGGTTATGGCGCCGCAACACGGCGGTGACCCGGGCCTTGAGTTCGTTGGGCCTGAAGGGTTTGCTCACGTAGTCGTCGGCTCCGGCATTGAGGGCCTGGACCACATCGTGCTCGCCGTCGCGGCTGGTGAGCATGATGGCGGCCGGCGGCGAGTCCATGTGCTCGCGCGTCCAGCGCAGCAGCGACAACCCGCTGATGTCGGGCAATTGCCAGTCGAGGATCAACAGGTCGAAGGTTTCCCGGCGCAGTTGCCGCAACAGGTCTTCGCCGCGCTCAAAACTGTGCAAGGTCCAGGCTTGCTCGCCCCTGCCGGGGAGCTGTTGCAGTGTCTGTTCCACCCGGCGCAGCTCGGCCGGTTCGTCATCCAGTATGGCGACACGCATGGGATGCGATTCCTTGATCTCGAGAGTAACGGACATCACCAGGGTGGCCATGCAATCTGAACAAATATTCCACTCGCCCGATGTAGCCTCGACGAACCGATAAGTTGTCGGGTTGCAGGTCCCCTGTCGCTGGCAGTGACAATACCGGCTCATGACGCGCAGGGAAAGGTAGCAGCGCGCCACCTATCGAGTCCGCTATAGTCTTTGGTCTTCAGCCTGCTGGTGCGACACGCGACCACCATGAAAAAATCCCCCGTTCCTATGTTCTGTCAGGGTGCTTATGAGCAACCAGCGTCGTCGTGAAAGCCGTGAACCGACCCAAGTCCAACGCATGTTTCGCCAATTGGTACGGGAATGGTTGTGGATAAGTCTTGTTTTGTTGCCGCTCACCGCGCTGTTGTCGTTCAGTACCCAGCCAACTCGCCACGGACCAGGGGCGGCGTTGTTGTCGGTGTTTGTGGTCGCCGTCGTGCTGGGCTTGCTATTGCTGCGCCCTCGCCTGGCGCTATGGACGACAGTGGGTGGCATGAGCATGGCCCTGCTGATCAGTGTTGTACTCGCAGCTGAAGGCTGGTGGTGGTCGCCCATGGCGAGCGTGCTGGGCATCGTGTTTGGTTATCTGATCTGGAATTGGCGGCGCCTGAGCGTAGTGCTGGCCTACTTTGGCTGGGAGCTGGCGCGCCTGGATGCGGAACCCAAGGTGTTCCCCGAACGGCGTCGTGCCCCCTACACCGGCAGCGACCGCTTGCAGGGCCAGATCATGGCTCTGGAACAAGCCATGGGGCGAACCCGGGACACCCGCCGTTTTATTGCCGATGGCCTCGAATACCTGCCCGTGGCCACAATGATCAGTGATCCCCAAGGCAGAATATTGCTCGGTAACCGCAAGGCTCGTGATCTCTTCGGCCATGGCTTGGCGGGGGGTGATGTATTGGAACATCTCGCACAGCTAGGTTACCCAGGATTGGAACGTGGGCAGCCTCACCGGTTATCCACATTGCCACTGGTGGAGTTTCGCGACAGCCGGGAGCGCAGCCTGCGTCTGGAACGCGCACCGCTCTTGCCTGTTGATGGTGAGGCGCCGATTGGCTGGTTACTGAGCCTCATCGACCTGAGTGCGGAACGCGAAGCCGAAGAGCAGCGCAGCGTCATGTTGCGTTTTTTATCCCATGATTTGCGCGCGCCCCACTCAGCGATCCTGGCGCTGCTGGATGTGCAGCGGCATCAGACGGGGGCGAATAATCCGCTCTTCGATCAGATCGAGCGCCAGGTGCGCCGCGCCCTGGAATTGACCGACGGCTTCGTGCAACTGGCCAAGGCCGAATCCGAGGCTTACCAATTCCAGCCGACGCTGTTCGCCATGCTGGTGCTGGATGTACTTGACCAAGCACTGCCGATTGCCCAGGTAAAACGCATCCAGTTGACTCATGAAATAGAGGATGAAGAGGCGATGGTGAGGGCGGATCAACCGTTGCTGACCCGTGCCCTGTTCAATCTGCTGGAAAATGCCATCAAGTACAGCACGCCCGACGCCTGCATTTCGCTGCAGGTTCATTGCACGTCGGGGTGGTTGATCTGCAACGTCGCCGACCAAGGCAAGGGCATCAGTGCCGAAGAACTGCCGGACCTGTTCAGTCAGTACCGCCGGTTTTCGTCGGCCCAAGGGGTCGATGGCATTGGCTTGGGGTTATCGATGGTCAAGGCCGTGGTTGACCATCACGAGGGGAAAATCGAATGCCATAGCGTGGTAGGTAAAGGTACAACGTTCAGCCTGCGATTTCCGTTGTTGGCAGAGTAAAAGATCATCCGAACGCGGCCCGAGCCTTGGGACGATCTTTTGCTGCTATAAAAACTTATGCACCTGAAGGCGGGTTTTATGTGTTTATGAAATATGTATTAAAAACAAAGACATAAAACACAAAAGTAACGGTTTTCGAAAAAACGGTACACAGGTTATCCACAGATATCAAACAGCAGCTTGTTCCGTGGACACTTCTGCGACAGGGCCGGGAGGAAGCGAACCCATTTCCCGTTGTGTCTGTTCATTCCAGGCTTGTACGCGCTCATTAAGCTCGGCAATGGCGCGAGGCCCGCTACCTTCGGCATACATCGGTTGGCCGATCACCACGGTGATGACGCCCGGGGTCCGGAGCCAGCCACCCTTGGGCCAGAACTTACCGGCATTGTGTGCAATCGGCAGCACCGGCAGGTCAGCGTTTACCGCCAAAGCGCTACCACTGCGCGAAAATTTTCCGATGGTCCCGTAGGGAACACGCGTGCCCTCCGGAAAGATCAGCACCCAAACCTTGTCCTTGAGCAGCTCATCGCCTTTTTTCGCCACCTGCTTGAGAGCAACCTTGGGGTTGTCCCGGTCAATGGCGATGGGGCGCAGCATTGCCATGGCCCAACCGAAGAACGGTACAAACAGCAGTTCACGTTTGAGCACTTGGCTCAGGGGCTCGAAGTAAGCCGACAGGAAGAACGTCTCCCAGGTGCTCTGATGGTTGGACTGGATCACGCACGGCCGGTCAGGCACGTTTTCGGCGCCTTTTACTTCATACCGTATCCCCAGAAAAACCTTGCTCAGCCACAGCGCGCAACGGCACCAGTACACATTGATAAAACGGTAGCGCGTCCTGAACGACATGAAGGGCGCGACAAAAAAACTCAAGGAGCACCACAGCAAGGAACTGGTGCCCAGCAGCAGGTAAAAGAGGAAGGTTCTGATGGCCTGCAATATCGACATAGCGGCATTTACCGTTGCGGGCAGTGCCCGACTGTTTAAGCGCTTCCCGAACAGTCCTTGATCAGGATGTCTTGGGAGCTCTAATTGTGGATAAGTTCAGCGGCAATCGCCGCCAAGTCTTCAAAAATCAAGGTGCCCACCGGCAGGGTCTTGCCCAAAGTCTTCTCGCCTTTCCCGGTCTTCACTAAAACTGGCTGACAATCGACGGCCTTGGCCGCCTCCAGGTCACCGAGGCTGTCGCCGACGAACCACACACCCGCCAGCGCTACGTTGTAATGCGCGGCGATGGTTTTCAGCATGCCGGGCTTGGGCTTGCGGCAATCGCAACCTTCGTCCGGCCCGTGTGGGCAATAGACAATCAGCCCGACTTCACCACCCTGCTCGGCCACTAATTCGCGCAAGCGCTCATGCATGGCCTCAAGGACCGCCAGGTCGTAGTAACCGCGGGCAATGCCCGACTGGTTGGTGGCAACCGCCACCGTCCAGCCGGCCTTGCTTAACTGCGCAATGGCTTCGATCGAACCGGGGAGTGGCAACCACTCCTGCACCGATTTGATGTAAGCGTCGGAGTCGTGATTGATCACTCCGTCCCGATCGAGAATCAGCAGTTTCAACAGCAGCCCCTCAACCCAGCATGGAAATGTCGGCAATATTGAGGAACAGGCCCCGCAGGCGTGCCAGCAGTGCATAACGGTTCTTGCGAACGTCTTCGTTGTCCGCATTCACCATCACGGCTTCAAAGAACGCATCGACAGGATCGCGCAGTGCTGCCAGGCGTGCCAGCGCTTCGGCATACTCGCGCTTTTCCATAAGTGGCTGCACGGACGTAGACGCCTGCTGGATAGCCGAGTTAAGAGAGAACTCCACGGCGTTATCAAAGTAACGCGCCTCAGGTACGCTGAAAATGGTTGGCTCGACCTTGCTCAACAGATTCGACACCCGCTTGTTCACCGCCGCCAGCGCTGCCGCTTCCGGCAATTGGCGGAAAGCCTGCACCGCTTGTACGCGCTGGTCGAAGTCCAAGGCCGAACCCGGCTTCAGGGCGCGTACCGACAGATAGGTGGCCACATCGACGCCTTCGTCTTCATAGCGCGCACGCAGGCGGTCGAAGATGAATTCCAGTACGGCATCGGCCAGGCCGGCAGATTTGACCTTGCTGCCGAACGCGTCGACGGCGAATGCCACGGCGTCGTTCAGGTCCAGGTCCAGTTGCTTGTCGATCAGGATCCGCAGCACGCCCAACGCCGCACGACGCAAGGCATACGGGTCTTTGCTGCCAGTGGGCAGCATGCCAATGCCGAAGATGCCCACCAGGGTGTCGAGCTTGTCGGCGATGGCCACGGCCGCACCGGTCAAGGTAGTCGGCAGTTCAGCACCGGCACCGCGCGGCATGTACTGCTCGTTCAGCGCCAGGGCTACGTCTTGCGGTTCGCCGTCATTGAGGGCGTAGTAGTAACCGGCGATACCTTGCATCTCCGGGAACTCACCGACCATTTCGGTGGACAGGTCGCACTTGGACAGGATGCCGGCCCGCGCCGCGCGCTGGGCGTCGCCGCCGATGCGTGGAGCGATGAAGGCGGCCAGTTTCGACACGCGCTCGGCCTTGTCGTAGACGCTGCCGAGTTTTTCCTGGAACACCACGTTCTGCAGGCGTTCGTTGAAGCTTTCCAGGGGCTGTTTCTTGTCTTGCTTGAAGAAGAACTCGGCGTCGGTCAGGCGCGGGCGAACGACTTTCTCGTTACCGGCGATGATCTGCTGCGGGTCCTTGCTTTCGATGTTGGCCACCGTGATGAAGCGCGGCAGCAACTTGCCTTCGGCGTCGAGCAGGCAGAAGTATTTCTGGTTGTCCTGCATGGTGGTGATCAGCGCTTCCTGGGGCACTTCAAGGAAACGTTCCTCGAACGAGCACACCAGCGGCACCGGCCATTCCACCAGCGCGGTCACTTCGTCCAACAGGTTTGGCGGCACGATGGCGGTGCCTTCCTGCTGGGTGGCCAGCTCTTCAGTGCGCTTGCTGATCAGTTCGCGGCGCTCGTTGGCGTCGGCCAACACGTAGGCCGCACGCAGGTCGGCCAGGTAATTGGCCGGCGAGGTGATGCGCACGCTCTGCGGATGATGGAAGCGATGGCCGCGGGAATCGCGACCGGCCTTCTGCGCCAGAATCGTGCAATCGATGACCTGGTCACCGAGCAGCATCACCAGCCATTGGGTCGGACGCACGAACTCTTCCTTGCGCGCGGCCCAGCGCATACGCTTGGGAATCGGCAAGTCATTGAGGGAGTCTTCAACGATGGTCGGCAACAGGCTGGCGGTCGGCTTGCCCTTGATGCTCTGGCTATAGCGCAGTTTCGGCCCGCTCTGGTCGATTTCGCTCAGGTCTACGCCACACTTCTTGGCGAAACCCAGGGCAGCCTGGGTCGGATTGCCGTCGGCATCGAACGCGGCCTGGCGTGGCGGGCCGTCGAGGTTGATGCTGCGGTCTGGCTGCTGGGTCGCCAGGGCGGTGATCAGCACGGCCAAACGACGCGGCGCGGCGTAGACCTGCTTGGCTTCGAAATTCAGGCCAGCGGCTTGCAGGCCTTTCTCGATACCGGCCAGGAACGCATCGGCCAGGGTGTTCAGGGCTTTGGGTGGCAGTTCTTCGGTGCCCAGTTCAACCAGAAAATCTTGAGCACTCATTGTGCAGCCTCCAGCTTAGCCAACACTTCATCACGCAAATCCGGGGTCGCCATCGGGAAGCCCAGTTTGGCACGGGCCAGCAGGTAGGCTTGCGCAACGGAACGCGCCAGGGTGCGTACACGCAGGATGTATTGCTGGCGCGCGGTCACGGAAATCGCCCGGCGTGCGTCCAGCAGGTTGAAGGTATGGGACGCCTTCAACACCATTTCGTAGCTCGGCAACGGCAGCGGCTGGTCCAGTTCGATCAGGCGCTTGGCTTCGCTTTCATAGAAATCGAACAGTTCGAACAGCTTCTCGACGTTGGCGTGTTCAAAGTTGTAGGTCGATTGCTCCACTTCGTTCTGGTGGAACACGTCGCCATAAGTCACCTTGCCGAACGGGCCGTCAGCCCACACCAGGTCGTAGACCGAATCCACACCTTGCAGGTACATGGCCAGGCGTTCCAGGCCGTAAGTGATTTCGCCGGTCACCGGGTAGCACTCGATGCCGCCGGCCTGCTGGAAGTAAGTGAACTGAGTCACTTCCATGCCGTTGAGCCAGACTTCCCAGCCCAGGCCCCAGGCGCCCAGGGTTGGCGATTCCCAGTTGTCTTCAACGAAACGAATGTCGTGCACCAGCGGGTCGAGGCCCACGTGCTTGAGCGAGCCCAGGTACAGTTCCTGGAAGTTTTCCGGGTTCGGTTTCAGGACCACCTGGAACTGGTAGTAGTGCTGCAGACGGTTCGGGTTTTCGCCATAGCGGCCGTCAGTCGGGCGGCGGCTGGGCTGCACATAAGCGGCGTTCCAGGTTTCCGGGCCGATGGCACGCAGAAACGTGGCAGTGTGGAAAGTGCCGGCGCCTACTTCCATATCGTAGGGCTGAAGTACCACGCAACCTTGCTCGGCCCAGTATTGCTGGAGGGCGAGGATCAAGTCTTGGAAGGTACGCACGGCTGGCGTAGGCTGGCTCACGAAATTCACCTGTTTCTTGGGCTGCGATTTAAAGAGCGGGAGTATACCCGATTCGTTCGTGCGCACGCCCCCTGGAGCCTTATGCCACGCTGCTTTTGGTGTTCTGACGATCCGTTGTACATGGCTTATCACGATCAGGAGTGGGGCACGCCGCTGCGCGATGCGCAGGGTTTGTTCGAGTTGCTTTTGCTCGAAGGGTTCCAGGCCGGGCTGTCCTGGATCACCGTTTTGCGCAAGCGCGAGCGCTACCGGCAAGTGCTGTTCGGCTTTGACGTACAGCGGGTGGCGCAGATGAGCGACGCGGAAATCGAAGACCTGATGCTCGACCCCGGCATCATCCGCAACCGCCTCAAGCTCAAGGCCGCCCGGCGCAATGCCCAAGCCTGGCTGTCCCTGGAGGATCCGGTGGCGTTCCTCTGGTCGTTCGTGGACGACAAGCCGGTCATCAACCACTTCAAGGACCGCTCCGAAGTGCCGGCCATCACGCCCCAGGCCATTGCCATGAGCAAGGGCCTGAAAAAAGCCGGGTTCACCTTCGTCGGGCCGACCATTTGTTACGCCTTGATGCAGGCCTCGGGCATGGTCATGGACCACACCCAGGACTGCGACCGTTACGCCGAGCTGGCAAACGGTGGTTAGAATAGCCCCCTCGCAACACGCCCATGAATTCAGGAGTGACCTGTGGATAAGTTGAAAGGCGCCTTGCTGGTCGGCGCTCTGCGGTTGTTTGCGCTACTGCCCTGGCGCGCAGTGCAGGCGTCGGGTTCGGCCATTGGCTGGCTCATGTGGAAGCTGCCCAACCGCTCTCGCGACGTGGTGCGGATCAACCTCGCCAAGTGCTTTCCCGAGATGGACCCGGCGGAGCGCGAACGCCTGGTGGGCCAGAGCCTCAAGGACATCGGCAAATCCCTGACCGAAAGTGCCTGCGCCTGGATCTGGCCGGCGCAACGCTCTCTTGAACTGGTGCGCGAAGTTGAAGGCCTGGAGGTGCTGAAAGACGCACTGGCCTCCGGCAAAGGCGTGGTCGGCATCACCAGCCACCTGGGCAACTGGGAAGTGCTCAACCACTTCTATTGCAGCCAGTGCAAACCGATCATTTTCTACCGCCCGCCCAAGCTCAAGGCGGTGGATGAATTGCTGCAAAAGCAGCGGGTACAGTTGGGCAACAAAGTTGCTGCCTCCACCAAAGAAGGCATCCTCAGCGTCATCAAAGAGGTCCGCAAGGGCGGCCAGGTGGGCATCCCCGCCGACCCAGAGCCGTCCGAATCCGCGGGCATCTTCGTGCCCTTCTTCGCCACCCAGGCCCTGACCAGCAAGTTCGTACCGAACATGCTCGCCGGCGGCAAAGCGGTCGGCGTCTTCCTCCACGCCCTGCGCCTGCCGGACGGCTCCGGCTACAAAGTCATCCTCGAAGCCGCGCCAGACGCCATGTACAGCACCGACACCGAAACCGCCTGCGCCGCCATGAGCAAAGTGGTAGAGCGTTACGTGCGTGCCTACCCGAGCCAGTACATGTGGAGCATGAAACGCTTCAAGAAACGCCCACCAGGCGAGGCGCGGTGGTATTGAAGGCCTGTTGCTTCATATGAGCGACACAGGATTTGTGGTGAATGCAGGATCTGGGACCCCAAAAACCCACGTGGGAGCCGAGCTTGCTCGCGATGACGGCAGCACATGCAACATCAATGCAAGCAGACCCACCGCAATCGCGAGCAAGCTCAGCTCCCACAGGGATTTGTGATGGATGCGATGTTTGTGAACAACCCGGAAAAACTGTGGGAGCGAGCCTGCTCGCGATTGCGCCCTGACGGCGGCCGCTGAATCAACCGACTCCCCCTCCTGTGGCGAGGGGATTTATCCCCGCTGGGCTGCGCAGCAGCCCCAACCAAGGGTTCGTTTTATCTAACGAACTGTCACCGCAACCGTCGTTGAAGGCGCGATAAATTTTGGAGTGTTGAGAGCCGAATGCCCTAAGCTTGCCTCTTCCCAATCAGCCAAGGACGCGTCAATGGGCATTCGAGGTAATGACCGCCAGATCGATAACATCGAGTTCAATGTCAGCGACATCGCCCGAAGCAAAGCCTTCTATGCAAGCGCATTCGGCTGGAGTTTCGTCGACTACGGCCCGACCTACACCGAATTCAGCGACGGTCGCCTGACCGGTGGTTTCACGACCGGTGAACCTGTACGCCCGGGTGGCCCGTTGATCATCCTGTACGCCGATGACCTTGAGCGTACCCAACTCAGGCTCGAAGCCGCAGGGGCGATCATCAGTCGTGAAGTGTTCGCTTTCCCGGGTGGCCGACGTTTCCACTTTATCGACCCGGATGGCTATGAACTGGCCGTGTGGTCGGCTTCCTGAGAGACTGATCGAAAACAAGCACCCTCGCCCTGTCAGATAAATCATCTGAACGGATAGATTCAATCGAACGGCACTCCCCTGTGGCGAGGGAGCTTGCTCCCGCTGGGCTGCGCAGCAGCCCCAATCATTCCTACAGACAACCCGCACTAGCCACTACCCCACCAAGCAAAACCAACCCCTCTAGCCCCAAATCCCAAGGCAATCCAAAGCCTCGTTTATTCCCCCACCGCCACCCTTCCACCAACCCACGCATCCTTGCGCCGTTGCCTACAACTACGCCAGAATCCGTCCGCTTGTGCGCCTTGCACCCGGGCTCTATCGTTTCCCTGCCACTGCCCATCAGTGGTCGGGTTTAGTAGCCCGTGGTTTTCCCGCAAGAGCATGAGTTCTCCACTCAGGCAGGCATCCCAATTCCTGTCCTTTATGGTGACTGTGCGCAGGGCGCTTCGGCGCGCCGGCAATGCTGGAATCCCCGGTCTACTAACCTGCGTACAGCCGCCACCCCTTCTTTTAGTAGGGAAGAGGTCGCGGCCTAACTCGAGGATTCCAGCGTATGTTCAAAATAACTCCAAACCCTCCGGAAACGGACCAAGCGCCGCAGCGCTCCAAATCCAAAACCCAAAAGCTTGACGAAGCCGCCAATCGCGCTCTCGATTTCTACCTCTCACCAAAGAAGCCTGAAGACACGGCCCAACCAGGCCAGATATTCACCGTCGTCAAAGACATCGACAACGAAAGCCTCCTGGCCAACCTCAGCGAAACCCTGGCTTCAGCCGATGCAATGGTCAACGACCTGGCCTTCGAATTGGAGGGCTCCCGCCGTCACGTTGCCCTTGGCATCCAGCAACTGATCGAACTGAGTTCATTGCTGGCGAACCGGGCGTTGGATAATATTGAACCGGGATAGCAGGTAAACATCGTCCCAGTAAAATAAACCCGGCATCTTGTGTCAGGTTTGCTTTCTCGTGTCGCTGCTCCCGACTGTCGCATCGGTCGAGGAGCAGCGACCTATGAGGGGCGTGAAGTGTAACATCCCCAGTTAATCCACCTTGCGACTATACCTAGAGTTAGATTAGATGAGGTTTCACTTGCAAAATGAGGAAAATCCTCTTGAATCATCTACAACGCTAGGCACTGTCTGCGATGATCAGGCTCGCGTAAAGTAAAATGGACTATCAAGTTCCCCCTTCCATAGGTCTGCAAGCGAGAGAGTGATGCTTATTCATGCGTTCGATCCGGTCGACTTCATGACCTGCAATAACCTTGCGCTCAAACCTTTGATCATGTCTCCGAGCTGTATTGCGTTAGTTGACGAGGGCGTCGGTGTAAGCCATGTGCGCGTTGAAGACCTAAATTTCGCCTCTATTCAAGAGGCTGAGTTCCGGTCAGCAGTAACGCCACGTACTGCAACGTTTATGAAAGGCTTCATGCTCAGTAGAGAAATGACGATTACGGATGGGTACGGCTCCCGACGAGGGTGGCTGGGGGAGGAAAAAGACCGCCTGATTAAGATTTACGAAACCGAGTTACTGATGGAGGAGGTACGACGACGTGTCGCTCCGGAAGCGCCCTCCCGACTGGGCTGCATTTGGGTAGCTGAGGATGGGCCTCATGGTCGTGCCCTGCTGCAAGAAATGTTCTCTGGCTCCCGACATATCGTATCTGTTGCCATTGAACAGAAAATCAACTTATTCAAGGCTGATGCAAGTTTCTACGATCAGCTTTTTGAAACAGGCGACCCAACGGCGGCCGAACGCTACTGGCGCGGCGAGGCACTTAGCTCGAAATGGGAGTTGCTGCTGGATGGCGCTATCAGAGTCACTAAAGATGATGAGCTTCAAGTGTTGCTACAAGACTGCCGGGACGCAGGACATTGCCTACCGATGAAAAAGTAAATACGACATGGGTATGTAAGGGCCTAACGGCATTATTGTTCCAACGCGGAATAGACGAGTCATAAGGAATGTTAAAATTCTCGGGCAATGGCATCCTAACAAGGTTGTCTCTAAGATTTTCTATGTCCCAGCATTTACCATTCTTATTGCATTTCCCTAAACGATATTTTAAGATGGTCGTGGGTATAAACCTGGTTTAAGCTGTTGAGCCTTCACGTCCACGGCTTCCAGATCGTCAATTTCGTTTATCAGCTTCACCAGCTTATCGTAAATACTTTCGAGATCCATGTTACATCCTTGGCGCAGCTATAAACCAATATTGATTAGAAAGGAATATCATCGTCAAACGCATCAAAGTCCTTTGCCGAAGGGTTGATATCTTTTTTTGTCGGTTCTGGCTTTTTTGCTGCTTTAACTTCTACCTCATTTGCAAGGATATAATCGAGCCCGTCAGGCGTAACGGAGTACGTATAATACTCGTACATATTATCATTGCATATAGACTTCTCGATAAGCCCTAAACGTTCTAACTTGACGATTGCAATGGAGTAAAATTCGTTCGGGTTAGATCCATTGAATAGCTCGCTTGATACAACTCCTTCTACGTTGTGCAAACCTTTTTCAAATACCTCTAATAACAGGCGTAGCTCAGTAGTTCCGATCTTATAGTCAAATCCTGTTTTTTTGGTGCGAGCTTTGATAATAGCAACATCTTCCGATGCCAAGCCAAGTCGAACTATCTCCTTTTTCACCTTATTACACGGTGCATTGACTGCTTGCGTTAGGTCATTATCTGAACGATTCCCCTCGAAGTCAGCAGGAGTTAACCCCAGTAGATCCGTCGGAAAGTGAAGGTTAATACCTCGGGGTTTGATAATAAAGCAACGTTCTTTTGTTAAGCTACCAATGAAGAGACCTAATTCGAAAAGTACGTTATCTCTTACCACGAGATGACTCTGCTCACGGATAGTCGATACATCATCCGGAGTGAAGACAAAAATAGCGAAATCCACTGTTCGAGACTTTTCCATTAAGCTATCTATTGTATAACTCGATAAACTAAAGCCATCCTTCCAGTGGACAATTTCAGCATCGTAGTCGAGGCTCTCATTGATAGCATTGGCTACATCAAGTCCTTCAACAGAAGAAGCCAAAAATATGCGAGGTTTTCTCATTTTACCTTCCATGTCTTTCTTGCACTTTTCTTAATTTAAGCATAACCAATTAAGCAACGACAGTGCCGCGTTGTCAGCTAAAAAAAGACTGATTTATTGCCGGACAGAAAATTCTTCCCTTTTTCCTTTCGCTTGCGCACCACAGTGCTCAGGCTGTCCATCTCAACAGTGCGCACAAAGAGGCGCAAATCCCCAATCGCGTCCATGATTAACCCCCTGCGAATCGAAAGCGCTGGATGAACGACGATTCGAGACTCTCGAAGATCTATCTCTAACCCCGTTAAACTATCCTCCAGCCAAAAATATCGCACAGCCCCTCCAGTCCATTCATCAAGGAGTCCCTCCCATGAAAATCGACTTCACCGGCCGTCACGTCTTAGTCACCGGATCCACCAGCGGTATCGGTTTCGCCACAGCCAAAGGCTTTCTCGAAGCCGGTGCCCAAGTGGTCATCAACGGTCGCAGCGAGAGGAGCGTGGAAGATGCGTTGCAGCGCTTGGGCGATCTTGCCTCAAGGGCCGACGGTTTCGTTGGCGACCTCAGCAACGAGCCGGGCTGCCAGGCATTGATCACGAAGTACCCGCGCTTCGATATCGTCATCAACAATCTCGGCATTTTCAAACAGCAGGATTTCTTCGAAACACCAGACAGCGAATGGCAGCGTTTCTTCGAAACCAACGTGATGTCGGGCGTGCGTGTTTCCAGGGCGTACGCGCCGGGCATGGTCGAGCGCGGTTGGGGGCGGATTGTGTTTGTCTCGTCGGAATCTGGCCTGAATATTCCTGCCGACATGATCCATTACGGGTTCACCAAGACCGCACAGCTTTCCATTGCTCGCGGCTTGGCCAAGCGCCTTGCCGGCACGGGCGTTACAGTGAATTCGGTGCTGCCTGGGCCGACGCTTTCCGAAGGGGTTGCCCAGATGCTCAAGGCAGACGTCGAGCGCACGGGGGAAAGCCTGGAAAAGGTCGCGGCAGACTTCGTCAACCACCACCGCAGCACCTCGATCATCCAGCGCGCGGCACGCGTCGAGGAGGTTGCCAACATGATCATTTATGCCAGCTCGGAGCAGGCCTCGGCCACCACCGGAGCGGCGCTGCGTGTTGATGGGGGGGTGGTGGATAGCATCGTTTAGAATCCCATGACACATTGCAAAAAAACGCCGCTTACTCATGAGAGATAAGCGGCGTTTTTTGTTCTGGCAGCAACATGGGTTGATTCAACCGATTTTCGGAGCGGTGAAGGGATTGTTCAGCCCACTCTGTTTTCCATCAGGCGATCCGAGCCGCCTTCGGCCACGCGGTTCTCGATCAGCCGATCCGAACCGCCTTCAGCAACACGTTTTTCGATCAGCCGATCCGAGCCGCCTTCGGCTACACGTTTTTCGATCAACCGATCCGAGCCGCCTTCAGCGACACGTTTTTCGATCAGTCGATCCGACCCGCCTTCGGCTACACGTTTTTCGATCAACCGATCCGAACCACCCTCCGCGACCGTAGGTTGAACAAAAGAAGTTGCGAATGCATTGCCGAGCGCCAGTGCGAGAAGCGAGCCAACGAGCGTTTTGCTGAAAGTGTTCATGTCTTGATCCTTTTTATTCGTAGATGAAGTGAGTTAGACGGTGACGTGCAAACGGACGTCGACGTTGCCGCGTGTCGCGTTGGAGTACGGGCAAACCTGGTGAGCCGCGTCGACCAGCGCTTGAGCTTCGGCTTGATCCAGACCTGGCAGGCTGATGTGCAGGTCGATGTCCAGACCGAAACCGCCTGGGATCTGGCCGATGCCGACGTGTGCCGTGATCGAGGCGTCGGCAGGAATGCTGCGTTTGCTCTGGCTGGCGACAAACTTCAGTGCGCCGATGAAGCAAGCCGAGTAGCCGGCGGCGAACAACTGCTCAGGGTTGGTGGCTTCACCACCGGCGCCGCCCAGGGATTTTGGTGTGGCCAGTTTCACGTCGAGAATCTTGTCGCTGGAAACAGCACGGCCATCACGGCCACCGGTGGAGGTTGCGACTGCGGTATAGAGAACGTTCATGGTGTTTCCTCTTGCTGAATGGGCTGATCGATTTTCAGTTCTAGTATGCGCTAAATGTTTGTGCGCTAACCAGTTGAGATAAAGTTAACGCTCAAATACTTTGCGCGCAAGATAAATTTTCAAAAAATTATCAAAATTGAATTAAGCAATTGATCTGCAAAAGAATTTATTTTCGGACAGCGCAGCATCACCCGCGGCGGGGTGAGCCAAGGGGAAGGTAGGTGTCAGGGAGTCAGTGCCCGCGCAATTGCAGGCCTTCGAAGAGAGGGCGTTCGGGGTTTCTCGATCATTCCCACGCTCCCGCGTGGGAATGCCGCCAGGGGCGCTCCGCGTTCCGCTTATGGAAGGTGACGCAGTGTGTGGACACGATCAATTCCGACTGATGAGGCAAAGCCAATCCGACTAAGCAACAGCCACTCGGTTGCGCCCCAGCGCCTTCGCCCGATACAGGGCCTTATCCGCATCGTTCATCAAGCTGTGAAGATCCTTATTACAGGCCTCCGTAGACGCGACGCCGAGGCTCGCTGATATGCTGTGAACAGGTTCGATCATCAATCCTGCAATCGTATCAATGAGCTGTTCTGCAATCTGGGTAGCGACTTCGATGGAAGTGTCCGGAAGCAGAATGGCGAACTCTTCCCCACCCAGCCGGCCGTGAATGTCCGTCGCCCGAAACGACGAACTGATGACCGCCCCCATCTTGCGCAAAACCTGATCCCCGACCTGATGGCCGTAGGTGTCGTTGATGTGCTTGAAGTGATCCATGTCCAACATGACCGCGCACAACCCCAACCGGTTGGTCTTACATTCGTCATAAAGCTGCTGGGCATGCTCGAAAAAGGCCCGCCGACTCTTCAGGCCCGTCAGTTCATCGGTTTGGGCGGCACGGGTTGAAATGCTGTTCGCCTGTTCCATTTCACGGGTGAGTCGAAAAGCGGTTTCCAGTGCCTGGGACATTTTGTGTGTAGCGCGGGCCGCAAATGCTGCGAACACCAAGATCGACAGGGCGATGCCCACTTGAATCGGCGACGGTTGAAACAGCAGCCAGGCGGTGCACGGCAATAGGACCAGGCCAATGGAGACCAGGGTCATGTCGCGGTAAGCGGAGTAGCAAGACACCGCGCTGACGGACATTCCGACGGTAAAGAGCATGACCAGTGCCTGCGACAAGAGATCGTCTGCCGGCATGACCGCTAATGCGCCGCCGCCCCAGACGCTGGCGGACGACACGAGCGTGATCCAGTATTTGCGCTCCCAGCGTTCAGGCGTGCGCTCACTTTCGTCGCTGCGAACATAGGCAATAAACAGCGAGATGCGCAACAACGTCGATCCGGTCAATATGGCCAGCCACCAAAAGATGACGTTGTGTTCAAAACGATCCCAGCACAGCCAACTCAGCATGATGGCAGCGAGGTAGCTACCAAAAACCGCAGACACGGATTGGCGAAACAGTTGCTGCAATCGGTCAGTTCGCACCTGCTCGGCTATGAAAAGCGCCTGGTCATTCCGAGATCTTGGGCCATGCATGTGATCCACCTGATCGTGACGCAACTGAAAAAGAACGATTGTGGCACCCTGCCACCAACGCAAACAACTGAATTACACCCACGGCCCCGATTGAGCCAAAACCCCGTGGCGAGGGAGCTTGCTCCCGCTGGCTGCGAAGCATCCCCTTCGCGATAGCGGGTGAACCCGCCAAAGAAAAACCCGACGCGTTACGTCGGGTTTTCGTGGGGTACGACTATTCGTTTGTCCTATCGCTTCTTCTTAGCGATAGATGTCAGCTGCCCTTGGCAGAAAAGGGATGGCGCGCAATGCTGAATGAGCGAGAGCAAGCCCGAGGTGCCCATTGTTTACGGGTTACTCGACTTGCGACAGCTTGGCGTCGTCGCAACCGGCAGCACGGCACTCGCGCTCGACAGCCTTGAGTATGACGATACGCGCCTCGGTCTTCTCATTGGCACAGTCCAGGTAGAGCAGGCCATCGTTGGAACAGGCGTTGTCACGAATTTTGATCCACTGGATTTGAGCGGCTTTCACCTTTTTCTTTTGATCCGGGGTCAGGGCACTCATCGTCTTCTTGTATTGCTCGTTGATTTCCTGATCCGACTGAACCATTTTCAGCGACGCGCAATAGGTCCTGTCATAGGCGTTTCTAGGGTTATCGCAACTCATCGCAGATGCCGATGCTGATGCCATTGCCAGCAATGTCCCAACCAACAAAGACTTGATCACTCACTTCACTCCCTGACTGCCCTCTATCCATTAGAGGTCGCGGTGAGGAATTTATCATGAGGGTTGTAGAACAATGAAGCGGATCCTATGGTTCATTCGGCCCGAACAATGGGCAAATGCTGATAGGGGTTCGGGAGCAAGTGATCGCTGAAAAAGGCTGCGTCGGGGAGTGTCAGAAATTTTGTGTTCGGGCATAACATGAGTAAGAGGTGCATGTATGCCAACCAAAAAGAAACCCCAGCGTGACCTGCCCAAAATCCCAAAAGAGCTGCTTGAGCAGTTTGGTGAGGGGCTGATGACAGCGGAAGCCATCGAGGACGCCTCGGCAGCGCCCGGAGGATGAAACTAATCAGCGCAATGGCAAGAGTGGAAAAACCGTTTTGACCGGAGATGGTCCGCTGCGGCTGGATATCCCACGCGACCGGGATGGCAGTTTTTCGCCCATTTTGATCCCCAAACACGAGCGCCGTTACACCGGTTTCGACGACAAGATCATCGCCATGTACGCCCGGGGCATGACGGTTCGCGAGATCAGAGCGTTTCTCCTGGAACAGTACGGCACAGACGTTTCGCACGACTTCATTAGCTCAGTCACCGACGCGGTGATGGAAGAGATCGGCGCTTGGCAGCAGCGACCGCTTGAGCCGATGTACCCGGTCATCTTCTTCGACGCGCTGCGGGTCAAAATCAGGGAAGAAGGTCTGGTCCGCAATAAGGCCATCTACTTGGCCTTGGGCGTACTACCGGACGGAACCCGCGATATCTTGGGCATCTGGATCGAGACAACGGAAGGCGCCAAGTTCTGGATGAAGGTCTTCAATGACCTCAAGACACGCGGCGTCGAAGACGTGTTGATTGCCGTGACCGATGGCCTCAAAGGCATGCCAGAAGCCCTGAGCGCGGTGTTTCCTGAGACGACGTTGCAAACCTGCATCGTGCATCTGATCCGCAACAGCCTCGACTATGCAGCCTGGGACAAACGTCGGGAACTGGCCAAGGCTCTCAAACCGATCTATCAAGCGATCAACGCCGAGGCCGCCGAAGCGGCTTTGGACTCGTTCGAAAATGGGCCTTGGGGCAAACAGTACCCGACCGTCGTCGCTGCTTGGCGACGCGCCTGGGATCGAGTTATCCCGTTTTTTGTCTTCCCACCCGCCATCCGGAAAGTGATTTACACGACCAACGCAATCGAGAGCATCAACGCTCAACTGCGAAAGATCATCAAAACGAGGGGACACTTCCCAACCGATGATGCTGCCACCAAATTAATCTGGCTGGGCTTGCGCAATATCACGGCAAACTGGGGCAGTGCGGCCCACGACTGGAAAAGTGCCATGAATCAGTTCGCGATCCTGTATGGGGACCGGTTCATCAGGCCGACGTGGTAAATGAAGGTCTGCCTAACGGCAGGCCGTCACCGGCCCGCACACAAAAAATCTGACACTCCCCTGCGTCGTCGTTCCCCACCTTTTTCGGACCGAAAGACAAGCAACCATCACGTATCGAGCGAGCGGGCATCTCCAAGCCGGTCAAATATTCGTGGCGAGGGAGCTTGCTCCCGCTGGGCTGCAAAGCAGCCCCACCCACCCCGAAAAATTCTTACAGACAAAACCGTATCACCCACTTCACCCCCCAATTGCAAACCCGTCTAGCCCCTTAGTCCCCGGTCTACTAACCTGCGTACAGCTGCCACCCCTTTTTCAGCTGAGTGTCGCGCCTTTTTCACCTTCGCATGAAGGAGCGTTAACCTACGAGGAGGGGCGATTGTGAGAAGCTATTTTCGGCCAAAAAAGAGCGTTTCCGCTTCGGGCCGGCAACCAGCGTACTGTAACTTTCCTAAAGTTGCCGAGGCTCAGCCCGCGCCAGCCACGCAGCCTCGACAATCTCAGGACTGTTTGCTTCTTCTAAGATCCGTAGAGCATTATTTAATGCCGAGGATGCTTTTGACTACTAAATTCGAAGACCATCATGTTTGCAGGGTCCTTGTCCAAATCAAGTAAGCTCCGACAGGGACTACCCTCAAAATAAAGTAAGCCGGAGTCGCGATGGTTTGCGGTGTTAAACTTATTGAATTTTTTGGTGTTTCGGACTAAAGCTAAACGCAAAGCAGCCGATATTCTGCGTGAGTTATTTGGCTGCGTAAATATCGATAAATTACATAGGGAGTACAAAATGTCGTGGGGTTCAGTCAATGCGTTTCATGTATATGCAACTGTTGGTGTGGGTGTCTGCTCCGTATCCTTAATGTTTCTTATACGTGATCCAAAAACGCCAAAGTGGTTAGATGTTGCAGTTGCAATTACCTTACTGCTATTGGCGGCACTTTTTTTAGGCTTGGTACAGTCTATTTTTAATGTTTTGCCAGAGGACACTATTAGTGATAGAGATTTAAAAAGTGAGTATCAAGTAGCACTTTATGTTATTCCATTCTTCACGGCTGGTCTTGCGACTAATCTTTTATCAAATATTATTTTGAATCAGCGCGACTACACAGATACGATGAGCTTCTATGAGGCTGCCCGAAGGGCAACTTGGTTTATCTGGATTGCTTTTCTCACTTCGACCTTCGTGGGGCTACTTCTGTATGTGGGGTACAAGCAAATAGAAAAATGGTCTATAAACCGATAATTGAATAATTTGGAAAAATGTTGCCCTGTCCGATTTCTGATTAGCAATGAAAATGGAACAGGTAGATTATGGTGGGGAAAATTGTATTTATATTTTGCCTCATTTCGAACGGCAATAAACGATGTCGCAAGGATCGCATATGAGAAGCTCAAAAAAAGTAGCGTTGCTTTCAATTGCTTTATCTTCTTTTGCGTTAATTTTGGTCTGTTTTAAATCATTTCCTCCCTCAAGTGTAACCGGAGCTTGGCTAAATCTCGGAGCAGGCTTATTGGCTATACTTGCTATTATCTGTGTCGGTAGTGAGTATTTTTCACCTCCAAAGCCAGGAGATAATATACGAGCGCCGGATAAATTCACCAGAGTAACGGCTGGACTAACGGGTCTTACATCAGGTGTATTTTGGGTTGCAAGTGCCTGGTATGGAATTTTTCCACCACCCGCGTAACTATGCGCGACCGGCGCAACAAGCGAAAGATTAATTTAGCGGGCAAATCGCCCGCATCTGGCCGTTTGGGCTGTTAAGACAGACTGGCCGATAAGCCCCATTAGTCTTACCACCCAGGCTGTGATAGAAGATAAATCAAAGAAGCTTGATCTACTCATCTCATTGAGTGGAAGTAAACTTCCTGCCCACCATCCCATCGACATTCCAAACCAAAAAACGGGCCTGCATTCCCACGCAGCCCCGTTTCTTCACCACCCGATCAGCTCAAAACGCCGGCAAAACCGCCCCTTTGTACTTCTCAAGAATAAAAGCCTTCACTTCCGGCGTATGCAGCGCCGCCGCCAGCTTCTTCATCGCCTCACTGTCCTTGTCATCCTCACGGGCAACCAGAATATTCACATACGGCGAGTCGCTACCTTCAATCACCAACGCATCCTTGGAAGGATCAAGCTTCGCCTCCAACGCATAGTTGGTATTGATCAACGCCAGATCCACCTGGGTCAGCACCCGCGGAATGGTCGCGGCTTCCAGCTCACGGAATTTCAAATCCTTCGGGTTCTCAACAATGTCTTTAGTAGTCGACAGGATGTTGTTGGAATCCTTCAGCGTGATCACCCCGTGCTTTGCCAGCAGCAACAGCGCACGGCCGCCGTTGGTGGCGTCGTTGGGGATGACCACGTTGGCACCGCCTGGCACTTCTGCCAGTGCCTTGAACTTGCTGGAGTACGCGCCCAAAGGTTCCAGGTGCACGCCGGTCACGCTCACCAGGTGGGTGCCCTTGGCCTTGTTGAACTCATCCAGGTACGGCTGGTGCTGGAAGAAGTTGGCGTCCAGGCGCTTTTCGGCGACTTGTACGTTCGGCTGGATGTAGTCGGTGAAGACTTTGACCTTGAGGTCCACGCCTTCTTTGGCCAGCGCCGGTTTGACGAATTCGAGGATTTCCGCGTGCGGCACCGGCGTCGCCGCGACGGTCAGGGTGTCGGCGGCGTGGGCGGAAAATGCTGCGGCGGCAGCGAAGGCAACCAGTAATTTTTTCATTCAGCTAACTCCTTTTTAGGCGCCCGCTCTCGGCGCCTGCCAGCGAATGGCCGGCTCATGGTTTATTGGCCGCGAGGCCTTATTTTCTAGAGAAATGCACAACCAGTTTGTCGCCCACGGTTTGCAGGACCTGGACCAGCACCAGCAGCAAGACCACCGTGACCACCATCACATCGGTCTGGAAACGCTGGTAGCCGAAACGGATTGCCAGGTCACCCAAACCACCGGCACCGACCACACCGGCCATGGCCGTGTAGGACACTAGCGTAATCGCTGTCACCGTAATCGCGGCAAAAATGCCCGGGCGGGCTTCCGGCAGCAAGGCGTTGACGATGATCTGCCGGGTCGTCGCGCCCATGGCCTGGGTCGCTTCGATGATGCCGCGATCGACTTCGCGCAAGGCGGTTTCCACCAGGCGGGCGAAGAATGGTGTCGCGCCGACCACCAATGGCGGAATCGCGCCGGCCACGCCCAGGGAGGTGCCGGTGATCAATACCGTGAACGGAATCATCACGATCAACAGGATGATGAATGGCAGCGAACGCAGGATGTTGACGATCAGCGACAGCAGCGCATAAACGCCCCGGGCTTCGAGCAGCTGGCGCGGGCTGCAGAGGAACAGCAGCACCCCCAGCGGCAGGCCGAGCAGCACGGTAAACAACAGCGAACCGAAGAGCATCAGGAAGGTGTCGCCAGTCGCCAACCAGATTTCCAGCCAATCGATGTTGGCGAAGAATGAATTCAACAGTTCCATCAGCGCAGCACCTCCATGTGGACGTCAGCCGCGGTGAAGCGGGCGAACGCGGCCTCCATGTCACCGCCGGTGACGGCGAGGGTCAGTTGTCCGTAGGGGGTGTCTTTGATGCGGTCGATACGACCCGCCAGAATGCTGTAGTCCACGCCGGTTTCCCGGGCGACGGTGCCGAGCAATGGCGCGTAGGTCGCTTCGCCCTGGAACGTCAGACGCACGATGCGCCCCGGTACGTGGGCGAAGTCGTCGCGCTGTTCGCTTTCGTCGATCTGTTCGTCTTCCTGGACGAAACGCTTGGTGGTCGGGTGTTTGGGATGCAAGAACACCTCGGCCACGGGCCCCTGCTCGACGATCACGCCGGCGTCCATCACCGCCACTTCATCGCAGACGCGACGGATCACGTCCATTTCATGGGTGATCAGCACGATGGTCAGCTTCAGCTCGCGGTTGATTTCCGCCAGCAGTTGCAACACCGATGCGGTGGTTTGCGGGTCCAGTGCGCTGGTGGCTTCGTCGCACAGCAGGATCTTGGGCTTGGTCGCCAGGGCGCGGGCGATGCCGACGCGCTGCTTCTGACCACCGGACAACTGTGCCGGGTACTTCTTGGCGTGGTCGGACAAGCCCACCCGCGCCAGCAATTCGGCGACGCGTTGGTCGATTTCGCTGCGGGACAATTCGCCTGCCAGCGTCAGTGGCAGTGCCACGTTGTCGGCCACGGTCTTGGACGCCAGCAAATTGAAGTGCTGGAAAATCATCCCGACCTGCTGACGGAAACGCCGTAGGCCGCTGGCGTCCAGGGCGGTGACTTCCTCGCCGTCGACGATGATCTTGCCGCCGCTGGTGTCTTCCAGGCGATTGATCAGGCGCAGCAGGGTACTTTTTCCCGCACCGGAATGGCCAATCAGGCCGAAGACCTGACCGTTCTCAATCGTCAGACTGGTCGGGTGCAGGGCGGGGATATCCCTACCGGCAACCCGGTAGGTTTTAAAAACGTTTTGAAACTCGATCACGTAGCGAACCTTGTGGGGCGCGTTGGAAAAGGATCAGCGGTTAGCCGGGCGCGCATTTTAGCCTGTCCGTATAGAGGTTCTTAGCATTTATTTGCGATTGAATCAGCCATTTGGCAATAAGGCGATCAAAGGCCATAAAAAAGGAACACGGCCAAACGGCATCGGTCACTCATTAAGCCACTCGAAAATGCCCGGGTATGGAACCTGCGGTATCGAACTCAAGAGTCCTGGCCTCCGGGATCGCAAAGAGGAGTTATGCCTGATGAGTACCAAAAAGCCCACGGTCAACAAGAGCCAACTGGCCGGGACCGACACCCTGGATCGCGGCAACACCAACGCCAAGCTCGAGAGCCTGGAGCAATTTCGCTCCGACGCCACCGAACAGGCTTTGCGCACCAATCAGGGGGTGAAAATCGCCGATAACCAGAACACCCTGCGGGTCGGGGCCCGTGGCCCCTCGCTGCTGGAAGACTTCATCATGCGTGAGAAGATCACGCACTTTGACCATGAGCGCATCCCTGAGCGCATCGTCCACGCCCGCGGCACTGGTGCCCATGGTTACTTTCAATGCTATGAAGCGCATTCCGCGCTGACCAAGGCTGGTTTCCTACAGGATCCGAGTAAGAAAACCCCGGTGTTCGTGCGTTTTTCCACGGTGCAGGGCCCGCGGGGATCCGGCGACACCGTGCGAGATGTGCGTGGCTTTGCGGTGAAGTTCTTTACCGACGAAGGCAACTTCGACCTGGTGGGCAACAATATGCCGGTGTTTTTTATTCAGGATGCGGTGAAGTTTCCAGACTTCGTCCATGCGGTGAAACCCGAACCCCACAATGAAATTCCTACGGGCGGCTCGGCCCACGATACCTTTTGGGATTTTGTCTCGCTGGTGCCGGAGTCAGCCCATATGGTGATCTGGGCCATGTCTGACAGGGCCATTCCCAAGAGCCTGCGGTCCATGCAGGGTTTTGGCGTACACACCTTCCGCATGATCAACGCTGAGGGACGGAGCAGCTTCGTCAAATTCCACTGGCGCCCCACCGTTGGCACCTGTTCGCTGGTGTGGGACGAAGCGCAGAAGCTCGCCGGTAAAGATACTGACTACCATCGTCGCGATCTTTGGGAATCGATTGAGATGGGGGACTACCCGGAATGGGAATTCGGCGTACAAATTGTCGCCGAAGAAGACGAGCATAAGTTCGACTTCGACCTCCTCGACCCCACCAAGATCATCCCGGAAGAACTCGTGCCCATCACGCCGTTGGGCAAGATGGTGCTCAACCGTAATCCGGACAATTTTTTCGCCGAGGTCGAGCAAGTCGCCTTCTGCCCTGGGCATATCGTGCCGGGTATCGACTTTTCCAACGACCCGTTGCTGCAGGGCCGGCTGTTCTCCTACACCGATACGCAAATCAGCCGACTCGGTGGGCCGAATTTTCATGAGTTGCCGATCAACCGGGCGATTACCCCGGTGCACAACGGCCAGCGTGACGCCATGCACCGCACCACCATCGACAAGGGACGCGCTTCCTACGAGCCGAACTCTATCGATGGCGGCTGGCCGAAGGAAACCCCGCCAGGTCCTGCGGACGGCGGCTTCGAAAGTTATCCAGAGCGCATCGATGCCCACAAGATCCGTCAACGCAGCGAGTCGTTTGGCGATCACTTTTCCCAGGCCCGGCTGTTCTACAAGAGCATGAGCCCCCACGAACAGGAACACATCATCGCCGCCTATAGCTTCGAATTGGGCAAGGTGGATCGGGAGTTTATTCGGGCGCGGCAGGTCAACGAGATATTGGCCAACATCGATCTGGAACTGGCCGCGCGGGTGGCGAAAAACCTTGGGCTGCCAGCGCCAACCACCTGCACCGTGGATGTACCGAAACCTTCGCTGGAGCAATCCCCCGCCTTGAGTCAGGCGAACCTGCTGTCCGGGGACATCAAGACGCGCAAGGTGGCTGTTCTGGTGGCCGACGGCGTCGATGGGGCAATTATCGACGCGTTCAAGCAGGCCCTGGAAGCCGAGGGTGCTCACGCCAAAGTGCTGGGGCCAACCTCTGCCCCGGTCACTACCGCCGATGGGCAGGCGCTGCCGGTGGATGCGTCCATGGAAGGGTTGCCATCCATTGCCTTTGACGCAGTGTTCGTACCGGGTGGTGCGGAGTCGATCAAGGCCTTGAGTGCGGACGGTGTGGCGTTGCATTACGTGTTGGAGGCCTACAAGCACCTGAAGGCCATCGCCCTCAATGGTGAAGCGCGGCAACTGCTGGTGTTGTTGAAGCTGGAGGCGGATGCGGGGCTGATTCCTGACGCGGATGCTGGCAAGTTCCAGACGTTCTTCGACGCGATTGCCCAGCATCGGGTGTGGGCGCGGGAGCCTAAGGCCAAGGCGATTCCGGCTTGAGGGTAGTCTGAAAGCGCTTTGTCGCTGGTAGGACGCTATCGCGAGCGGGCTCGCTCCCACAGTGGTTTTGTGTCGATCATAAAAACTCATGTGGGAGCGAGCCTGCTCGCGATGCTTTCAAGGCCTGCGCGGAGTCAGAACCATCTGCGCCGGAACGCTGCGCAAAATCTGCTTTTGCAGTTTCAAATCAAACCCTGGGTCCAGTTTCTTGACCCGCTTGGTCAGCAGCGTAGCCAGCCAAGGATAATCGTCAGTGCGCGGCGCCTGGATACTGACGTCACATTGAAAATTCACCACGTCGGCGGCAATGGCATCCAGTTGTCGACGCATTTTCTGGATATCGCCGATATTCAGCGCAACTGTCGTGCTCTCAGCACTCGGGTCGATCACTTTGGCAACCGGTTTGGCTTCGGCGGCCTTGAGGGCGGCCTCGGCTTTTTCCAGCTCGGCCTTGCGGGCTTCGGCAATTTCGCTGTTGACCTCACCGGTGAGCGCTGGCGCTTTGGGCATCAAGGCGCGGGCACGGCTCAGTGCGGTGGCGGCGGCATTGACGTCGCCTTTTTGCAGATCGATCTGGCTGCGGCGCAAATACGCCTCGGCCAGGCGCCGCTGATAGGGTTCCAGCGTCGGATCCTCGGGCGTCTGGGCTTGCAGTGCGGCCAGTTGATCTTCAGCGGTGGCCAGCTCATTGCCGGCCAGGCTCTGTTCAAACTGCGCGATGGCCGGGCCTCGGGTATCGGGGGCTTCGGCGACCGGTGGCGAACTCTGGCAGGCGCCCAGCAGCAGGGAAAATGCGACAAGGAGCAGATAACGGGAGGCGAACGGCTTCATTCCTGCGACTCTCTATTTGCGCAAAAAGCGAGCAAGTCTACACCCCTCGACGGGGCAGGACAAAACTCAGCAGAAATAGCGCGGCGGCGCTGACCACAATCGACGGCCCGGCCGGGGTGTCCTTGAACCACGACAGCGCCAGCCCACCGCACACTGCGAGCATGCCCAGCAGGCTTGCACCCAGGGCCATCTGCTCCGGGGAGCGGGCGTGCCGCTGTGCTGCGGCCGCCGGGATAATCAGCAAAGAAGTAATCAGCAACACACCGACGATTTTCATCGCCACGGCAATGACCACCGCAATCAACAGCATCAACGCCAGCCGCAAACCCACCACGGGCAAGCCTTCGACCCGCGCCAGTTCTTCATGCACAGTAACCGCCAGCAACGGGCGCCAGAGCGCTACCAGCAGCAGAAGGACGGCCGCGCTGCCACCCAGAATCCACGAAAGATCCATGGGGCTGATGGCAAGCAGATCGCCAAACAGGTAGGCCATCAGATCAATTCGCACGTCATGCATGAAGCTTAGTACCACCAGCCCGAGAGACAGGGTGCTGGGCGCCAGAATGCCCAGCAGCGTGTCGGACGCCAGCGGTTGACGCTGTTGCAGCGTCACCAGCAGCACCGCCAGCAACAGGCAGCCGACGGTCACCGCCACGGCAGGGCTGACATCCAGCAAAAAGCCCAGGGCCACGCCCAGCAAGGCCGCGTGGGACAAGGTATCGCCGAAATAGGCCATGCGCCGCCAGACCACGAACGAGCCCAGGGGGCCGGCCACCATCGCGAGGGCCAGGCCTGCGAGCAGGGCGTACAACAGAAAATCAGCCATGCTTGCAGCCATCTCCATGAACATGGGTAGAAACAGATGAGTCGCTGACCACCGAACCATGCAGGTCATGGGCATGGTCGTGATGGTGGTGATAAATCGCCAGGCTTTGTGCGTTCTTTCCGAACAGTTCGACGAATGCCGGATCGCCGCTGACCTGCTCGGGATGCCCGGAACAGCAGACGTGGCGATTGAGGCAGACCACCTGGTCGGTGGTGCTCATGACCAGGTGAAGGTCGTGGGAAACCATCAGCACGCCGCAGCCATGACGGTCGCGCAGGCGGGTGATCAGGCTGTACAGCTCGGCCTGACCGGCCACGTCGACCCCTTGCACGGGCTCGTCGAGCACCAGCAGCTCTGGCTCGCGCAGCAGCGCGCGAGCCAGCAAAACGCGCTGCATTTCACCGCCGGAAACACTTTGTACCGGGCTATCGATTACCTGCTCGGCACCGACTTCGTTGAGCGCCGCCAGGGCCCGTTCACGATCCACGCCAGGCACCAGGCGCAAGAAGCGCAGTACCGACAGGGGCAGCGTCGGGTCGACATGAAGCTTTTGCGGCATATAACCGACCCGCAGCTTCGGCTTGCGCCAGACGGTGCCGCTGTCGGGCTTGAGCAACCCCAGCACGGCACGCACCAGGGTTGTCTTGCCGGCGCCGTTGGGGCCGATCAGGGTGACGATCTGCCCCGGCTCGACGCTCAGGTGGATGTTATCCAGCACGCTCTGGCCGGCGAACGTCACGGCTACGTGCTCGAGACGGATCAACGCATTGCTCATCAGGCCCCCTGGCAACCGGAGCAGAGCCCGACCACTTCGACGGTCTGGGTATCCACCACGAAACCCACTTCTTTGGCGCTGGCAACGATGGCATCGCTGATGGACTTCTGCTCCAACTCGATGGCTGCGTGGCATTCGCGACAGATCAGGAACTGGCCCTGGTGGGCGTGCTCCGGGTGATTGCAGCCGACGAAAGCGTTCAACGACGAGATGCGATGCACCAGGCCATTTTCCAGCAGGAAATCCAGCGCTCGATAAACCGTGGGCGGCGCGGCGCGGCGGCCGTCCTGCTCACTGAGCACTGCGAGTATGTCGTAGGCGCCCAGCGGCTTGTGGCTTTGCCAGACCAGCTCCAGCACGCGTCGACGCAAAGCGGTCAGGCGCAACCCTTGGCGTGCGCAGATGGCGTCGGCCTCGGACAGCGCAGTGTGCACGCAGTGAGAGTGATCATGGGGACGACTGGCAAGGGGCGTAATAGGCATGGGCAGCGACGATTTTAGTGAGAGACGTTATTATGTTACCCGTTCTCGCCTCTTCGAGTGGTCATCGTGTCCCGAAATTTTTCGATCTTTGTCGCTTTTGTCGCCAGTTTTCTACTGATCGGCCCGGCCCAGGCCGAAGTCAAAGTGCTTACCAGCATCAAGCCATTGCAACTGATTGCCGCCGCCGTGCAGGACGGCGTGGCCGTTCCAGAGGTGCTGTTGCCGCCTGGTGCCTCGCCTCACCATTACGCCTTGCGGCCATCCGACGTACGGAAGGTGCAGTCGGTGGATTTGCTCTACTGGATTGGCCCCGACATGGAAAGCTTCCTGCCGCGTGTGCTGAATGGTCGTACGTTGCCGTCCGTCGCGGTGCAGGACGTACCGGGGCTCACGTTGCGTCACTTCGCCCAGGACAGTCATTCCCACGCCGAGGATGAGCATGGCGCCGATGAGCATGATCACGACCATCGACCCGGCACCATTGATGCTCACTTGTGGCTCTCGCCCATCAATGCGCGGGTGATTGCCGCCAGAATGGCTGCCGACCTGAGCGCGGCCGATCCGGCCAATGCCAGCCGCTATCAAAGCAACCTCAAGGGCTTTAACCAGCGTCTTGATGCGTTGGATGGGCGTTTGAAGAGCCGTCTGGCCGGGGTCGCGGGCAAGCCGTATTTTGTGTTCCACGAGGCGTTCGACTATTTCGAAGACCACTACGGCCTCAAGCACGCCGGGGTGTTTGCCGTGGCCGCCGAAGTCCAGCCGGGTGCCCAGCATGTGGCGGCAATGCGCAATCGCTTGCAGACCGTGGGCAAGACATGCGTCTTCAGCGAACCGCCCCTGCGCCCGCGCCTGGCCGAAACCCTGGTGGCCGGGTTGCCGGTGAAACTGGCGGAACTGGATGCGCTGGGCGGCTACACCCCGGCGACGGCGCAAGGGTATGAGCAGTTGCTGGAGAAGCTGGGGAATGATCTGGCGGGGTGCCTGGAGTCGCTATAACGCAAACCTGTGGCGAGGGGATTTATCCCCGTTGGGGCGCGAAGCGGCCCCAAGAAATATCTGCCACCGCAGTCCGTCAGACCGAAAGCAAAGGGCTGCTGCGCAGCCCAGCGGGGATAAATCCCCTCGCCACAAAGGCATTCAGATCTGCTTGCTGTCAGAGGGCGAGCGGCAACATCGCGCTGACCGTCTGCCGCTGCGCCAAGCGCTGCTGAAACTCCATCGGGTCGTGAATCAACACGTCCTGTCCGGCAAACGATTCGGCGGCGATCAGCCGCGACAGCCAAAACCGCACGCAGGCCACGCGCAGCATCGTCGGCCATGACTCGGCTTCGGCTGCCGTGAATGGACGCAGCGCCGCATAAGCCCCCAACAAGGCCCGTGTCCGTGGGCCATCGAGTACACCGTTGTCATCCGAACACCAGTCGTTCAGGGCGATGGCAACGTCATACAGCATTGGTCCGGAGCAGGCGTTGTAGAAGTCGATCAACCCGGTCAGGTGCGTACCCTCGAACATCGCATTGTCGCGGAACAGGTCCGCGTGGATGTTGGCCCGGGGCAGTGCCAGGATTTTTACCTTTTGTTGCGCGATTTCATCCAGCGCAGCTTCCAGCAACCGACGGGGTTCGGTATCGAGGTGCGTCAACAGCTTCGCACCCTCCTCCTGCATCCAGTCCAGGCCGCGATCGGTCTTGCGCTTGATCATGTTGTCCTTGGTCGCCAGGTGCAGATGGGCCAGCAACTCCCCCACCTGGGCGCAATGCTGTGCGTTGGCCTGCTTGATGTGCTTGCCGGCCAGGCGCGGTTGCAGCAGCGCCGGCTTGCCGGCCAGTTCTCGCAGTGCAACGCCGTCGGTGGTACGCAAGGCGTAAGGCACCGGCAGGTCGGCGTCATGCAGTACATCCAGCAGCTCGATGAAGAACGGCATTTCCTGCACCGGGCCGCGCTCCACCAGGGTCAGGACAAATTCACCCTGCTCCAGGCTGATAAAAAAATTGGTGTTTTCGCTGCCGGCGGCGATCCCCTGGAAATCAAGCAGGCGGCCGAGCCCATAAGGGGCGAGAAAGGTTTCCAGCTCGGGCCGAGCCAGGGGAGTGAACACAGACATGGTTAAAAACTGCCAGTACGGGCGCCCATCAGCGAGCGCCGGTTGAAGTCGAGAGCGGTATTACCACTCGAAGATTTTCCACGATGGAATCAGCATATCCGGCTGATCCGAGCGGATGAAATTCCCGTCGCTGCCATCGGCACGTACCAGGAAATAAGGCTTGCCGTTTTTGGGCGTGACCTTGATCGCGTACAGAAAGCCGTTTTGCCGGTACTCCTGAATGGTTCTATCGCCTTCGGTGCGGATGGTGACATCCGGGTCCGCCGAGGGTGCGTCGTCCGCCGCCATGACGGCCAGCGGGGTGATTGCAAACAAGCCAGCCAGTAACAGGCGATTTAGTGTACGCATGATAACCTTGTCCCTTTGTCGTCAACGGTCCCGCTATTCTAGCCCCGGACCCGCCGAAAAGGTTGATCCTGCTCATGAGCCAAGCCCCCCTCGTCCTGGTGGACGGTTCTTCTTACCTCTATCGCGCCTTTCACGCGCTACCACCGCTGACCACCTCCAAAGGCCTGCCGACGGGCGCGGTCAAGGGCGTGCTGAACATGCTCAAGAGCCTGCGCAAGCAGTATCCGGACAGCCCGTTCGCCGTGGTGTTCGATGCCAAGGGTGGGACCTTTCGCGATGAGCTGTACGCCGAATACAAGGCTAACCGCCCCAGCATGCCCGACGACATGCGCGTGCAGATCGAGCCGCTGCATGCCAGCGTCAAGGCCTTGGGCTTCCCGCTGCTGTGCGTGGACAACGTCGAAGCCGATGACGTGATCGGCACCCTGGCCCGCAGCAGCGCCGCAGCCGACCGTCCGGTGGTGATCTCCACTGGCGACAAAGACATGGCGCAATTGGTCGACGGGCACATTACCTTGGTCAACACCATGACCGGTAGCGCGCTGGACGTGGCTGGCGTGAAGGAGAAATTTGGCGTCGCTCCGGAGCAGATCATCGATTATCTGGCGCTGATGGGCGATTCTTCCGACAACATCCCCGGTGTTCCGGGCATCGGGCCGAAGACCGCCTCCGGCCTGCTAGTGGGCGTCAATGGCGGCCTGACGGAGCTGTATGCGCAACTGGACATCGTCGCCACCTTGCCGATTCGTGGCGCCAAGACCCTCGCCGCCAAACTCGAAGAACACAAGGAAATGGCCCTCCTCTCCTACGAGCTGGCGACCATCAAGACCGACGTGCCGTTGGATGTCGGTCTCGACGACCTGAAAATGGGCCAGCCGGATCACGAGAAACTCGCCGAGCTGTACACGCTGCTGGAGTTCAAGAGCTGGTTTGAAGAAAACCAGCGCGATGCCAAGCGTGCCGGTCAGGAGATCGTCGAAGTCACGGAAGAACAGCCCGGCGCTGCCGAGGCCCGGTATGAGGTCATCCTCGATCAGGCGCGCTTCGAGGCGTGGCTGGCCAAACTGGACAAAGCGCCGCTGTTTGCCTTCGTCACCGAAACCAACGGCGGCGATGCCCAGCATTCGCAACTGGTGGGATTATCGTTTGCCGTCGCCCCGTTTGAAGCAGCCTACATCCCACTGACCCACTCCTACATGGGCGTGCCGGAGCAACTGGACCGCGACACAGTACTCAGGGCTCTCAAGCCGCTGCTGGAAAACCCGAACAAGCTCAAGGTCGGCCAGCATGCCAAGTTTGAAACCAACATCCTGGCCAACTGCGCCATCGGTGGTGACCAGGACAACGGCATCCTGGTTCAAGGCGTCGCCTTTGACACCATGCTTGAGTCCTATGTGCTGGACTCCACGGCGACCCGCCACGACATGGACAGCCTGGCGCTCAAGTACCTGGGCCAAAGCAAGACCGATTTCCAGGACATCGCTGGGAAAGGCGTCAAACAGCTTACTTTCGACCAGATCTCCCTCGAACTGGCCGGCCCTTACGCCGCCGAAGACGCGGACGTGACGTTCCGTCTGCATCAGGCGCTGCAGGAAAGACTGGCCGCCACGCCCAGTCTGGGCAAGGTGCTCAACGAAATCGAAATGCCGCTGATGCCGGTCCTGGCGCGGATTGAGCGCCAGGGTGCGCTGGTCGATGCCAACCTGCTGGGGGTGCAGAGTGTCGAGTTGGGCGAGAAGCTGGTGGCCTTGGAGCGTGAGGCATTTGCCATCGCCGGGGAGGAGTTCAACCTGGGCTCACCCAAGCAACTGGGGGTGATCCTCTACGAAAAACTCGGCTTGCCGGTGCTCAGTAAAACCGCCAAGGGCCAGGCGTCTACCGCCGAAGCGGTGCTGGCCGAGCTGGCCGAGCAGGATTATCCGCTGCCCAAGGTGTTGATGCAGTATCGCTCGCTGAGCAAGCTAAAGAGCACCTACACCGACCGTCTGCCGGAGCAGATCAACAGCCGCACGGGCCGCGTCCATACTAATTATCAGCAAGCTGTCGCCGCTACCGGGCGACTGTCCTCGATCGACCCCAACCTGCAGAACATTCCGATTCGCACCGCCGAAGGCCGCAGGATTCGTCAGGCATTCGTTGCGCCGAAAGGCTACAAGCTGCTGGCGGCGGACTACTCGCAGATCGAACTGCGGATCATGGCGCACCTGGCCAAGGATGAAGGCCTGCTCCACGCGTTTCGCAATGACTTGGATGTGCACCGGGCCACCGCTGCCGAGGTGTTCGGCGTCGAGTTGGAAGCTGTCACCCATGATCAGCGCCGCAGCGCCAAGGCGATCAACTTCGGTTTGATCTACGGCATGAGTGCTTTCGGTCTGGCCAAGCAGATCGGTGTGGATCGCAAGCAGTCCCAGGCTTACATCGACCGCTACTTTGCCCGCTACCCAGGTGTACTGGCCTACATGGAGCGCACTCGCACCCAGGCCGCCGAGCAGGGTTATGTCGAAACCATTTTTGGTCGCCGGTTGTACCTGCCGGATATCAATGCGAAAAACCCGGCGTTGCGCAAAGGGGCAGAACGCACGGCCATCAACGCGCCGATGCAAGGCACCGCGGCAGATATCATCAAGAAAGCCATGGTGGCGGTGGATCGCTGGCTGACTGCGTCGGGACTGGATGCCAAGGTCATTCTGCAGGTCCACGACGAATTGGTGCTGGAGGTGCGTGAAGACCTGGTCGATCAGGTGCGCGAGGAAATTCGCCAGCACATGAGCGCCGCGGCCACGCTGGATGTGCCGCTCCTGGTGGAAGTGGGCGTGGGAAACAACTGGGACGAGGCGCACTGAGTCGTAGTGCTCTGAAGCTGGCGTAAGTCCCGTGGCGAGGAAGCAAGCTCCCTCGCCACATTGGCTCACTGAAAACCCGCGAGCGATGTCTTTAGTTCGGAAAATTCCTAAGGTTATTTCCAAAAATAATCTGAACTAAAACCGTGAATTGCTACTCAGAGTTTCTGAAAGGCTGGTGAAGCCCTTCAATGCTCCTATGTTGTGTTAAGTGTTGGCAGATATCTGGACCCCGCCCTAGCGGTCCGGAACTTGGACCCCGAACTTCCCCCTCCCCATAAGAAGTCCGGGGTTTTTTTTGCCTGCGAGTTGGCTTATTCCGCCTCTTCGCTGCCCTTGTCTGCCAATTCCATCCAGTCAGCCAATACAGTGTAGGCCTCTTCCAGGCCCATGCGCTTGGGCGCCGAGAACAACTGGATGGTGATCGCCTCACCCCACCCCTTGCGGATTTCCGACTGCACTTTGAGCAACGTATTCTTGGCCGCGCCGTAGGTCAGCTTGTCTGCCTTGGTCAGCAGAATGTGCATCGGCATGCCGCTGGCCACGGCCCAATCCAGCATCAGCAGGTCGAAGTCGGTCATTGGATGACGGATGTCCATCATCAAAATCAGACCCTTGAGGCTCTCGCGGCTGCCCAGATAGGCTTCCAAATGGCGCTGCCAATGCTGCTTCAGCGGAATCGGCACCTTGGCATAGCCGTAGCCGGGCAGGTCGACCAAACGACGTTCATCGTCTAGCTTGAAGAAGTTCAAGAGCTGCGTGCGACCCGGGGTTTTCGAGGTGCGCGCCAGGCTTGCATGGGTCAGGGTGTTCAGTGCGCTGGATTTACCAGCGTTGGAACGCCCGGCGAAAGCCACTTCAAAGCCTTCATCGTCGGGGCATTGATCGACTTTGGCGGCGCTGAGCATGAAGGTGGACTGTTGGCACAGGCCGAGGATGGGGTTCTTCAGTTGCATGGGATTTCCGATGTGGGTGGCGTCAGGAATGGACGCGGCAAGCTGTTCGTTTCCGTTTCAGTGACGCCAGTATATAATGCCGCAGATTTTGTGTGCGCTTTGTCCCAGCGTAGGATGAAGCGCACGGGAGCGACCGACTGAAATTGCGCACTAGAACGCAGCTCGCTCTCAACCCTGAAAAGGTCGTTTTATGACGAAATGGCTGCTAGCTGCCGGTGTCTTGATGCCGCTTTACAGCGCTCAGGCTACACAGGATCCGGAAGCTGTGTACAACCGTGTTTGTGGTGCCTGTCATTCCGGCCAACTCCCCATGGCACCCCGCAAGGGTGATCAGGAAGCTTGGACGCCGAGGTTGGCGAAAGGTATGGAGACGCTGGTGCAACACGTGACCCAGGGTTTCAAGGCGATGCCGCCGCGTGGTTTGTGCATGGACTGCAGTGCCGAGGATTACCGAGCCATCATCCAGTGGATGAGCGAGTAAACCCGGTCCATAAACTCTTTAACCCTTAGCCGTAGTTGGATTAGCTGATGAACAAACTGATCGTGAGTCTGCTGTTGACATTGGGGATATCCGGCGTAGCCCATGCCGCTGGCGATGCCGCCGCCGGCCAGGCGAAAGCCGCCGTATGTGGGGCCTGCCATGGTCCGGATGGCAACAGCATGGCACCAAACTTTCCGAAACTGGCGGGCCAGGGCGAGCGTTACCTGACCAAGCAGTTGAAGGACATCAAGGACGGCAAGCGTGTCGTGCTGGAAATGAACGGCTTGCTGACCAACCTGAACGATCAGGACCTGGCGGACATGGCGGCTTATTTCGCCAGCCAGAAGGGCAGCGTTGGCGCCGCCGATCCTAATCTGGTCGCACGTGGTGAAGCGCTGTTTCGCGGAGGCAACCTGGAAAAGGGGCTTCCAGCCTGCACCGGTTGCCACTCGCCTGACGGCAAAGGTAACGCGGCGGCCGGCTTCCCTCACCTTGGGGGCCAGCACGCTCAATACGTTGCCAAGCAGTTGACTGATTTCCGCAAGGAAGCAGACGGTCGTACCAATGATGGCGAAGCGATGATGCGCACCATTGCCCGCAAGCTGAGCGACGAAGAGATCGCGGCGGTGGCCAGCTACATTCAGGGCCTGCACTAAGACCGTTGGCAGGGCGTTGTGAGGGTTTACATCTCTTGCAACGTTAACGCTCGATTAATCCGTCGATGCGAACATCAAAAGGGTGGCTTTGGCCGCCCTTTTTTGTGGCCGCTGCCGTTACACTAGCGAACTTGAACCTTCCACGGCCTGTCTTAAAAAAGGCCTTGCGGGGTCCCCTCATTATCCAGGAGTAAAGCATGCGTAATCTGATCATCAGCGCCGCGCTCGCCGCTGTCAGCCTGTTCGGCATGGCCGCCCAAGCCAACGCCGACGAATCGAAGGCCCCCTACGTCGAATTGAGCAATCCCGTTCCAGTGGCCGTGCCTGGCAAGATCGAAGTGGTGGAGCTGTTCTGGTACGGCTGCCCGCATTGCTACGCTTTTGAACCGGTTATCAACCCATGGGCCGAGAAACTGCCTTCGGATGTGAACTTCGTACGCATCCCTGCCATGTTCGGCGGCCCATGGGACGCCCACGGCCAGATGTTCCTGACCCTCGAAGCCATGGGCGTCGAGCACAAGGTTCACGCTGCCATTTTCAACGCGATCCAGAATGAGCACAAAAAGCTGACCGACAAAGAAGACATGGCGAACTTCCTGGCGACCCAAGGTGTAGACAAGGAAAAATTCCTGGATACCTTCAACTCCTTCGCCATCAAGGGCCAGATCAACAAAGCCAAAGAACTTGCCAAGAAATACGAGATCACCGGCGTACCCACCATGGTCGTCAATGGCAAATACCGCTTTGATATCGGTTCGGCCGGTGGTGCGAACCAGGCGCTTGAGCTGGCCGACCAGCTGATTGCCAAAGAGCGAGCGGCAACCAAGGCCGCCGCCAACTAAGCGCGGCGCTGACCATGGCCCGCTGGAGCACCGAACGCGTCGTTGGCCTGCATGAACCGCGGGTCAATGAGCACCATATCGCCTCCACGGGCCTGCCGGCCGACAACTGCCTGCGCCTGCTCAGTTTCAATATTCAGGTGGGCATCAGCACCGAGCGTTACCGGCATTATCTGACCCGTGGTTGGCAACATCTGCTACCGCACACCGGACGTGCCGTTAACCTGCAGAAGATCGGCGACCTGCTGAGAGACTTCGACCTGGTGGCCTTGCAAGAGGCCGACGGTGGAAGCCTGAGGTCAGGCTACGTCAATCAGGTGGAGCATCTGGCTCAACTGGGTGCTTTCCCCTACTGGTATCAACAACTCAATCGTAACCTCGGACGCCTGGGCCAGCACAGCAATGGTGTGTTGAGCCGCCTGCGGCCGTGGGCGATAGAAGACCACCCGTTACCCGGTCCCAAGGGGCGCGGTGCGATCCTGGCGCGCTTTGGCGAAGGTCCGGAGGCGTTGATCGTGGTCATGATGCATCTGGCCCTTGGGGCTCGTACCCGAACGATGCAACTGGCCTACATCCGCGAGCTGATTGGTGACTACAAGCACCAGGTATTGATGGGTGACATGAATACCCATGCCAATGACTTGCTGCAAAATTCGCCTCTGCGCGATCTCGGTCTGCTCGCCCCACAAGTCGAAGCCACGTTTCCGAGCTGGCGCCCCCAGCGCTGCCTGGACCATATTCTGCTGAGCCCCACCTTGACCCTCGAACGGTTCGAGGTGCTGGCTCACCCCATTTCCGACCACCTGCCTGTCGCGGTGGAAATTCGTCTGCCGGGTTCGCTCACGGCGGATGCATTCCCTGCGGTGAGTCCTGCCCCCTCGCGGATCCCATGAATGAGCGACGAAGCTGAACGCTGGAGAGAGAAGTACTTCAAGAGCATCGAACAGCAGGAAAAGCTCGAGCGCCGCTGGGCAGCCCGGCTCGACTTGCTGCGCCGCGGCCTGGTGCGCAGTACGCTGGCCGCCGAAGGCACTGACCGGGCGGTTGATCAGTGCATGAAAGAAATGCGCGAAGTGGTGCGCACCGATGACATGGATGCCGCCCTCGCCGCTCTTTTGCCCCGCCTGGAGAAAGCCGTACTCGATTCCGAGCAGCGTCGCGAGACTCGGGTCGAACAGGTGAGCGCCGCATTGACTTCCCTGGTCGCTCAGTTGCAAACCTTGCCGCTGCCCAAGGAAGTCAGCCGCCCTTTGAAAAGGTTTTCCAAGCAGTTGGAGGACCGGGTGGACCAGGCTCGGGAGATTCCTTTGCTGCTCAGTGAATTGAGCAGCTTGCAGGGCCAGGCGCTGAGTGCGCTGGAAGCGCCCACTGAACCGAATCGTCCGAGCCTGCTGCAACGGTTGTTTGGTGGCCACGGCCAGGAAGAAGCCGCGCCCCAGCCGCACGAACCTGCCCAGCGCAGCGCGGTGCCGGTATTGGAAACGGCACCGCCGACACCGGCACAGCTAGTGACTGACACTGCGCCCGTCATAACTCCAGCTCCAACTCCTGCCCCGGCAGTGTTAGCAGGACACGCGGCAACGGTCGATGAGGCGTCTGAACCGGTCGCGTTCATTCCGTCGATGTTCGATCCTGATCCAGAACCCTCTTCGTCGCCGGTATCCGAAGCTGGCGAGCCGACTCTGGAACAAGTTGAAGCTCCCGAGCAGGATACAACTACCGAGCCGGCGCGGATTCCTGTGGAAAATGCAGTGCAGGTACCCGCCCTTGAAAACCCTGATGAGCTGATGCCCGAGGAGCCGTCGCAAGCGGACGAGGCGCTGCCCCTCCCGGAAGAGCCCGTCGAACCCTCGGCGGCCGTCGAGCCGGCAGCGTCTGATCTGGAGGGCGACCATTATGAACTGCCCGACTCACCGGAGCCTTCCTACAGTTCGGTGGCCAGGCATATCGAAGACACCCTGTTGGGCCTGCTGGGCGACCTGACCCTGCCCGAGCGTCATCGTCCCCAGGCCGAGGCCATGCGCGAACGGCTGCAAAATGGCTTGAACTGGTATGAATTACTGCCAATTCTCGACGATCTTGCCGTGCTCATGCTGGCAATTACCGACACCGGCCAACATGAATTCGAAGCGTACTTGCAGCGCCTCAATGATCGGCTGGAGTCCTTCCAGAGCAGTTTACGGGCTGCCAGTGAAGACCATGCCGATAACCAATCGGCCTCTCGGGAGATGGACACGCAGATTCGCGAGCAGGTGGATGGCTTGCAAAGCAGCGTGCAGGAAGCTGATGACCTGGAAGGTCTCAAGCAAGTGCTGGAGAACCACCTTGAAGGCCTGCTTGGCACGATGGACCAGCACCAGAAGCAGCGCGATCAGCGCGAGCAGGAAGTATCGGCTCGCCTCAAAAGCCTGGCTGAGCGCGTCGCGCTGATGGAGCAGGATGCCCAGGTTGTCCGGGATAATCTTGAAGAGCAGCGGCAAAAAGCGCTTATCGATCCGCTCACTGGGCTGCCTAACCGCGCCGCCTGGTCCGAGCGTCTCGAGCAAGAAGTTGCCCAATGGCAGCGGCACGGCAACAGTCTGCTACTGGCCATGCTCGATCTGGATCACTTCAAGCGCATCAACGATAACTACGGCCACCTGGCAGGTGATCGGGTGCTGAAGATCATCGCTTCGGTGCTGCGCAGACGTTTACGTGGCAGCGATTTCATCGCCCGCTTTGGCGGTGAGGAATTTGTCCTGCTGGTGCCCGACACGCCACTGGCGGTCGGGGCAAGACTGGCCGAGTCCCTGCGCGCAGCCATCGAGGCCTGCCCGTTTCACTTCAAGGGTGAGCCGGTCACGATCACCGTGTCCGTGGGCATGACCGCGTTCAAAACCGGGGAGCACAGCGATTCGGTGCTTAAAAGAGCCGATCAGGCGCTCTATAGAGCCAAAAATGCCGGGCGCAATCGAGTGGAATGGAGCTGAAGGCAATTGTTCCATTTTGTGAATCCCGCTATACGAGCCAGATCATCGCAACGCGATACGTTACACTGTTGCATTACCTCCAGCGCGTAATGCACCTGCCATGAAATTATTTTCGCTCATTGCCTTCTTACTGGTTCTGGCCGGTTGCGCCAGCGGCCCCAGGCTCGATACCAGCCACCCTTCCGTCAATCATGACAACCGTATCCAGTTCGTGGTGCTGCATTACACTTCCGCTTCCCTGGAGCGGTCCCTGGCTTTGTTGACCCACGGCGAAGTCAGTGCGCATTACCTGGTCGGCGATGATAAAAGCGCGACCGTCTACAAGCTGGTGGATGAAGGCCGGCGCGCCTGGCACGCCGGAGACAGTGAATGGGATGGCCGCACCTGGCTCAATTCCAGCTCCATCGGCATTGAGATCGTCAATCCCGGTTTTGTCGATACGCCCACCGGGCGCCTCTGGTATCCCTACAGCGAAGCTCAGGTCCAGGCCTTGATCGCATTGCTCAAAGACATCTCCCAGCGTAATGGGATCAACCCGCGCAACATCATTGGGCATAGCGATATTGCCCCGATGCGCAAGCTTGATCCTGGGCCGCTGTTTCCCTGGAAGCGCCTGGCGCAAGCGGGGCTGGGGATTTGGCCAGACGAGCAGGCCGTAATGCGCCAGCAGGCGGTTTTCGCGGCGCAGGTGCCGAACGCCAGTTGGTTCCAGGCCGAGTTGGCCCGGTTCGGCTACCCGACGCCTCGCACCGGCGAATGGGATGTGGCCACTCATCATGTGCTTGCCGCCTTCCAGATGCGCTTCCGGCCGACCCGGTTCGACGGCATGCCGGATGCGCAAAGTGCGGCTATCCTGCAGGTGCTCAACCAGACAAAATAATGACGCCCGTCCGACGGTCAGGGCTAAATCCAAATCAGAAGCTATAACTCATTGGTAACTTTCGGATTACCAATGATGACGCCTGCCCGCGAAACCCTGCAAAGCTGGCTCCATCGCCCGTTTCTCTTGGCGATGATGGCGGCTGTCCTGAGTACCGTGCTGTTGCTGGGGGCCAGTCTGTTTGTCGTGATACAGCAAATCCAGCAGCGTGAAAGCGACCAGATGAATGCTCAGGGCGAGCGCTTTCTGCAGCGACTCGAACAACTTTTCGGACAATTGCGCGAAAGCCTCGACGATCTGCAAAACCAGCCGTTGCGCAGATGCGACGACGACATGATCGCGACATTGCAGCAGGTCAGCTTCAACTACCGTTTTGTTTACGAAGCGGCATATATCGATAGCAGCGGGGTTTGTTCCAATCGCCCACGCCGCAGCGGGTTATCGGTGATCCGACCGCCTGACATCCGGGGCCCGACCTACAGCTACTGGCTCAATACCACCACCGAGCCCGATGAAAACCGTGCGGCATTGATGCTGGGTCGCGGCAATTTTCGCGTTGCCACTTCCCGCGGGCATCTGACCGATGTCGTTGATTTGCCGCCCGGCAGCAGCCTGTTGGTGGTGCTCGATCAGGGCCAGCGGGCGATACCGGTGCTGGGTACCGATCAATACTGGCCGCCCACGGAGCCTTGGCCCTCGAAAAGCCGCAATGCATTGCAAGTGACGCAGAACCGCCTGATCTATCGGATGCAGACCGACAGCCCGGAATATCAACTGGTGCTGATTGCTCAACGCAATGGTTTAAATATTCCCTCGAACGCCTGGTGGTTGCTGCCCATCAGCCTGATGCTGGGCCTGGGGATTGGTTTCCAGGTGTTCCTGCTGGCGCGTCAGCGCCAATCGATGGACGCCGAACTGCACGGGGCCATCCGGCGCGGAGAATTGCAGGTGCTGTACCAGCCGATCTTCGATCTGCGCAGTCGCAATTGCGTCGGTGCTGAAGCCCTGTTGCGCTGGCGGCGCCCGGACGGCACCCTCACCAGCCCGGACCTGTTCATTCCGATGGCGGAGAACACCGGGCAGATCCGTCAGATCACAGACTTCGTGCTGCAACGCCTGTTCGACCAGTTGGGCCAGCTGCTGCGGGCCAATCCGCAGCTGTACATCTCGGTGAACCTGGCGGCGTGCGACGTCATGGTGCCACGTATCGGCGAAGTGATCGCCCGCCTGCTGGCGTTGCATCGGGTGTCGGCGCACCAGATTGCCTTTGAAGTGACCGAACGCGGATTGGTCGATGTCCTGGTCGCCCGGGATAATCTGCAATCGCTGCGCGATGTCGGGCACCAAGTGTTGATCGATGATTTCGGCACGGGTTATTGCAGCCTCGCCTACCTGCAGACCTTGCCGGTGGACTGTTTGAAAATCGACAAAGCTTTCATCGACGCCTTGGGGCACGATGCCGCCAGCAGCGGTGTGGCCCCGCATATTATCCGCATGGCCCACGCGTTAGAGCTCAAGGTGATTGCCGAGGGCATCGAGCATGAAGCCCAAGCGTCTTACCTGAGCAGCGAAGGCGTGACTTTCGGGCAGGGTTGGCTGTTTGCCCATGCGCTCAGTGCCGTGCAGTTGATCGAGCTGATTACCCGCGGCCGGCGCCTGCTGGGGCGACGCATGGACGACGAGGCCTGAACCGACTCAGACCGCCAGCGCCATATAGAACTGTGTGCCCTGCCCCGGTCGTGAATAAACGCCCATGCGCCCACCGTGGAGCTGGACGATTTCCTTGCACAGCGCCAGCCCCAGCCCTGCGCCGCCTTTCTTGCGACCGACCTGGACGAAAGGTTCGAAGATCCGTCCCTGCTGGCCGTAGGGAATGCCCTCACCATTGTCCTCGACGCTGATAATCACCCGCTCGCCGTGGCGACGGGCCTGCAGGCGGATCTGACCGTGGTCGCCGGTGTGACGCATGGCATTGTCGATCAGGTTATCCAGCACCCGGTCCAGTTGCGCAGCGTCGGCATGCAGGCGCGGTAAGGGGCCCTGGATGGCCACGAGCAATTGGATGCCCTTGGCCTGGGCTTGTGCGGCAAACCGCAGCCGGGCCGCCTCCAGCAGTTCTTCGATGGAGCAAGGTGCCAGCGTCAGCTTTTGCAGGCCGTTCTGGTAGCGGGAGAAGTTCAGCAGGTCATTGATGAGCTGCATCAGGCGCTGCATTTCTTCGTTGACGGTGTTGAGCAGATCAGCTTCGCGCGATTCTTCAGGAAAATGCACGCGCTCCTGCAACAGGCCGAACGCCATGTGCATGCCAGTCACTGGCGTACGCAGCTCGTGGGACGCGCGCAACACGAACTCACTGCGCACTCTTTCGAAAGCGCGTTGTTCGGTGACGTCGTGCAACACCATCACCGCCCCGAGGATGTGACCCTGGGTATGGCTCACGGGGGTGAGGCTATAGGTCAGCAAGCGCGACTCGCCATCCACTTCGATGCTCAAATCCTCCGGCGCCCGCTCCAGCGTTCCACCGCGCAGAACCAGTTGCAGCTCCTCATCCAGCTCCGGGCGTTCCAGCGCCTCGCCCAATCCCTGGCCCAAGCGCTCCTCGTCCCAACCCAATTGACGCTGGGCCACCGGGTTGAGGTGCTCCAGGCGGCCTTGGCGGTCGATCATCAGCAAGCCGTCGTCGATGCTGTCGAGTACCGCTTGCAAGCGTTGCTGGCCGGCGAGCAGCTCATCCACGTTGGTGGCCTGATGCTCGCGCAGCGCCTGGGCCATGATGCCGAAACGACGGGTCAGTAAGTTCAACTCGGCGGCCGAGGAGATCGGCAGCGTCACCTCGAAATTGCCCTGGCCGATATCATCCGCCGCCGCCGCCAACGCCTCAATCGGCGCACCGAAACGCCGGGCAATGCCGTGGGCAGTGATGAAGCCGATGATCAGCACCGCCAGCCCTACCAGCCCCAACAGTCCGGAAATCAGAAAGGCGCGCTCGCGAGCTTTGTTCTGGGTATCGCTGATGTTGTTCAAGGCCCGCCGATACCCGTCAATCAAGCCCGTGCGCAATACGTTGAATTTTTCGGTGAGATTCTGGATACCGGTGAGTTGGGTCGGTAGCTGGCGGGAAGCTGTAAAAGCCTCGAGAAAACCGATGTAGTCGGCCTTGGCCTGGCGGAAACTGTCTGGCGAATCGTCCAGTACCTGTTCGTGGGCGATGCCCTCGTCGAGCAACTGGAAATATTGCCGTTTGGATTCCTCCAGAGCTGCCAGATCGGGCTTGTCATCCAGCATGATCATCAACTGATCGCCGAGGTTCTGCCGCAGTTTGAGACCCAAGTCGAGCAGGATGAAGTTGTCGCGCACCGATTGTTCCTGGGTATTGGACATCTGTACCACGCTGACCAAGCCAAGCATCAGCCCCAGCAATGCCACGGTAATCAGCGCCGAGATACTCAGAAACAGCCGTGTGCGCAGCTTCATCGCCAGTTTCATAAGATGACGCTCACAGGTTGTATTGCTTGCGTTTGCGATACAGCGTGGAAGCGTCGATACCCAGGGTCTTGGCGGCCTGATCAAGGGTGTCGGCCGTGGCCAGCACCGCGCCAATATGCGCTTTTTCCAGTTCGTCGAGGCTGAGCGCAGCGCCGATTCGCGGGGCATTGTTGACCGGTTGTTCAGCCATGCCCAAGTGGCTGATTTCGACTTTTTCCTGCGCGCAGATGATGCTGGCGCGCTCGACCACGTTGCGCAGCTCCCTGATATTGCCAGGCCAGCGATAGCCTAGTAGCGCTTCGCGAGCCTCGTCGCTGAAGCCACGTGCCGGGCGGGCGTACTCCTTGACGAAGCGGGCCAGGAAGCGATCAGCCAACGTCAGAATGTCTTCGGCCCGTTCGCGCAACGGTGGCAGATGCAGGGTGATGACATTTAGGCGGTACAGCAGGTCTTCGCGAAAGCGCCCGTCGCGCACCATGTCTTCAAGGTTCAGGTTAGTCGCTGCGAGAATCCGCACATCGGCACGCCGGGTCACCGGGTCGCCGACCCGCTCGTATTCTTTGTCCTGAATGAAACGCAGCAACTTGGGCTGCAATGTCAGGGGAAAATCGCCGATTTCGTCGAGAAAAAGCGTACCGCCATCGGCCTGGTTGACCCGTCCCAGCGTGCTTTCACTGGCGCCGGTAAATGCACCTCGACTGTGGCCGAACAGTTCGCTTTCCATCAATTCAGCGGTCAACGATGGGCAGTTGATCGTGACGCAGGACTTCTTCGCGCGTTTGCTCCAGCCATGGATGGCGCGGGCCAGTTCGCCCTTACCGGTGCCGGACTCGCCAAGGATCAGAATGTTGGCGTCAGTGCTGGCGACCTGACGAGCGGTTTCGAGCACGACTTTCATCGCCGGGCTGTGGGAATCGAGACCGTCATTGGGTTTGCGCACTTCCCCTTCCAGGGCTTCCAGTCGCGCTGACAACTGGCGTACTTCCAACTGTTTGGCAGTCGCCAGGCGCAGTTGATCGGGGCTGCACGGCTTGACTAGATAATCGGCGGCGCCGGCCTGGATCGCATCGACCGCTGTGTCGACCGCCGAGTGGGCGGTGACAATCACCACCCGCATCCAGGGTGCCTGGATACGCATTTGCGCCAGGACATCAAGACCGTTGTCTTCTCCCAGGCGCAAGTCCAGAAAGCACAGGTCAAACACCTGCCGCTGCAGCAAGGTGTCGGCCTGGGCGGCGCTGTTGGCGGTGGCGACGCTGTAGCCTTCGTCTTCCAGGCAATAACGGAATGTACGCAGGATGGCGGACTCGTCGTCTACCAGCAGAATGCGGCCTTGATGCTCAGTGGCGGATTCCATTTTTCCTACGCTCCTTTAATGAATGATGTTGGTTAGTGTCAGAAAAATCGGGCAAGTTGCATGGTCGTTTCTGAGGGGATCTTACCCACCGTCAGCGTACATGTGGGTATCTCACTCCTAAAAGATTGATTTGGATCCTTTTTTTGCTCCTGCACCCGCCTCGTACGGTACGGCTTGCTCCTTCCGACATCTAATTCCGACGGGCAATTCAAAAAGATTCTATCGCGCCTGTCCCCACCGTTCGTGCATTACGCACGACGCTTGACGCGGCCATCGTGCAGGATGCGCTTCGGTTGTTGTTCGGTACGTTTATAACTAATTGATTTTAAAGATATTTATATCGATAAACGTTCTGGCATGCCGACTGCAATGATCAGGTCAACGTGGCGTTAAGGCGCCTCAACCAGATCACCACTCGGGGTGGGAGGAATTTCAGGATGAATCGTCAACGTGCTGCTCAGTTTCGAATCTCTGCCTTGCATGTTCAGCAGGGTTTGTGGGCTGTAGTGGCCCTGCTGATCACACTTGCAGCAGGCCAGCAGTTGATGCTTTGGCACCAGAGCCAACAGCCTGAGGCGCCTCTGCTGTCGATTCAGCGCGCCCCGCAAACCCATTTCAGCGCTGTTGGCAGCCTCTCGGATGTTTCCGCCTCGATGCGAATGATGGAAGTCGATCAGGTTCAACCTGCCAACGACATGCCTCGCCAGGAGCGCTGGGTGTTTTAACTCGATGGACCGGTCGTCCACTGCACCGGAACCATCACCGCAAGACCCTCACTAAATAGAAAAGCGTAAGGAGAATCACCATGTTGAGCTGGGCAATTACATTCCTGATCATTGCCATCATCGCCGCGGTACTGGGCTTCGGTGGTATCGCAGGCACCGCCACGGGCATCGCCAAGATTCTCTTTGTCGTGTTCCTGGTGATGTTCATCGCTTCGTTCTTCTTTGGCCGCCGCGGTCGAGGCTGACCATGAACGCATTGAAAGGACTGGTCGCCGCCCTGCTGCTGGGCGGCGGTACCATGGCCATGGCTGCCAATGACGGACAGATGCGGGTCAATCAGGTGCTCAAGGCCGACCCGCAATATCTCGAGACTTGGCAGCAAGTGGTCAAAAAGGAAGAACGTCTACCGGAATGGGTGATGAACCTGTCAGGCGATTCGCAGCAGATGAATGCTGTCGAGGAAGATGGCGACAAATACCTGGTCGGTCCGTTGTGCGAAACCGAGGCGACGTGCCGCAGCAAGCGCTTGTTCGTCGCTTTCAGTTTCGACAAGGACGAGGCTTATGCATTGCTGGTTGAAGTCCCTGCCGGACTTCCGGCCGACAAGTCGCCAACCCGCCATGCCGATTACCGTTTCCTCGGCAATCCCGATGAAGGTATGCAAGAACTGTTAATGGAGCAACTCAAGAAAGATCCAAACTGGTACTGATTCTGAAAAGCGAGAAAAGCACGGTGCTTTTCTCCTCTGCACAGTCCGAAGAGGGCCGATGCATGACCAGGGGGCCGGGACGCTCTGCCCGTCTAAGGGCGCAGTGACCTACGGGCACAAGGGGTGCCTGCGCAAGGGCCGGGTCAGGAAAAAAGCGTCCACGCAGGTTCGCACAGTCATGAGGACTGGCGAACTTGCCTGGAGCTTCGTGCCTTGTAAAGTTCATGCCAGAGCGGTTGCCTAGCTTGGTGTCTGCGTCACCCTCCCCGTATCGCTCGCGTTTTTTCAAAGCCGCTCCACTCCTCTGCGCCTGACCGTACATCGGAGATTTATCCGCCCGGTCCGCCCCTTCGAGAGTGCTTCCTTCTTCCAGCCTTTGAGCGCTTTTGGCGACACGGGAAAAAAAGCCCGTGGCGCTGAAATGGCCGGTTCACGGCGCTTTTGCCTGCCGAAATGGCGTATTCGAACTGAGGGAAACCCACGTTTCACTTCATAAGCTTCATGCCGATTCGGCATAGGGTAGGCGTTTACGGCATTAGACGCCCCACCTTCGCATCGCAATAGTTGCGCCTTTTTTCGCCTGCCAGTGCGCCTGTGGTGCGTACTCGGGGTGACCTTATCTGGGGGCAGCGGCACGCATTCGTATCGCCATCGGGTGGTTCAGTTTGTGGCAGTTGCCCGAGTCCAACTGAAGTAAGGGTAAAGATATGAAGAAGGCAAGACTAAGCCTCGCCTGGCAGATCCTCATCGGTCTGGTGCTCGGGATTGCAATTGGCGCGTTGCTCAACCATTTCAGTGCCGAGAAGGCCTGGTGGATCAGCAACGTGCTGCAACCGGCAGGCGATATCTTTATTCGTCTGATCAAGATGATCGTCATCCCGATTGTGATTTCCTCGCTGATCGTCGGTATTGCCGGGGTCGGTGACGCCAAGAAACTCGGACGTATCGGCCTCAAGACCATCCTCTACTTCGAAATCGTCACCACTATCGCCATTGTCGTCGGCTTGCTGTTGGCCAATTTCTTCCAGCCGGGCAGCGGCATCGACATGAGCACTTTGGGTACGGTGGATATTTCCAAGTACCAGGCCACGGCCGCCGAGGTGCAGCATGAACATGCGCTCATCCAGACCATCCTCAATCTGATCCCGTCGAACATCTTCGCGGCGGTTGCTCGCGGCGAGATGCTACCGATCATTTTCTTCTCCGTATTGTTCGGCCTGGGTCTGTCCAGCCTGCAATCGGACCTGCGTGACCCCCTGGTGAAGATGTTCCAGGGCGTGTCGGAAAGCATGTTCAAAGTCACCCACATGATCATGCAATACGCCCCGATCGGCGTGTTCGCCCTGATCGCGGTGACGGTTGCCAACTTCGGCTTCGCTTCGCTCTTGCCATTGGCGAAGCTGGTGATCCTGGTTTACGTCGCTATCGCCTTCTTCGCCTTTATGGTGCTGGGTCTGATTGCACGTCTGTTCGGCTTCTCCGTGATCAAACTGATGCGCATCTTCAAGGATGAGCTGGTGCTGGCCTACTCCACCGCCAGCTCCGAAACCGTGTTGCCACGGGTGATCGAGAAGATGGAAGCCTACGGCGCGCCGAAGGCGATTTGCAGTTTCGTGGTGCCGACCGGTTATTCGTTCAACCTCGACGGTTCGACTCTTTACCAGAGCATCGCGGCGATTTTCATCGCTCAGTTGTACGGCATTGATCTGTCCATCAGCCAGCAATTGCTGTTGGTGCTGACCTTGATGGTGACTTCCAAAGGTATCGCCGGCGTACCGGGTGTTTCGTTCGTGGTGCTGTTGGCGACCCTCGGCAGTGTCGGTATTCCGCTGGAAGGTCTGGCATTCATTGCCGGTGTCGACCGCATCATGGACATGGCCCGCACCGCGCTGAACGTGATCGGCAATGCCCTGGCCGTGCTGGTCATTTCCCGCTGGGAAGGCATGTACGACGATGCCAAGGGCCAGCGCTACTGGAATTCCCTGCCCCACTGGCGCAGCAAAGAGCCGTTGCCGATGGGAGAAGTTTCCAGCCGCTGACACACAAGGATCTTTGTGATCCCCTGAAGCAACAAACAAACCCCGGAGAAATCCGGGGTTTGTCGTTTCTGCCAGCCCCGCTATCATTCGCGGCATCTTCCGGGGGACTTAACCGATGCTCAATGGCCTGTGGCTTGGCTTCTTTATCGTGGCAGCCGTGTCGGCGCTGGCGCAGTGGCTGATCGGCGGTAATGCCGGGATCTTCGCCGCCATGGTGGAAAGCATTTTCGCCATGGCCAAGCTGTCGGTGGAGGTGATGGTCCTGCTGTTCGGCACCTTGACCCTGTGGCTGGGGTTTCTGCGCATCGCCGAAAAGGCCGGTATTGTCGACTGGCTGGCCAAGGCGCTCGGGCCTTTGTTTTTGCGGCTGATGCCGGAGGTGCCGGCGGGCCATCCGGCGATTGGCCTGATTACCCTCAACTTCGCGGCCAACGGCCTGGGGCTGGATAACGCGGCGACCCCGATCGGCCTGAAGGCCATGCGGGCCCTGCAGGACTTGAACCCCAGCCCGACCATCGCCAGCAATGCACAAATCCTGTTCCTGGTGCTCAACGCCTCATCGCTGACGTTGTTGCCGGTGACTATTTTCATGTATCGCGCCCAGCAAGGGGCGCCGGACCCGACCCTGGTATTCCTGCCGATCCTGCTCGCCACCAGCGCCTCCACCCTGGTGGGGCTGCTGTCGGTGGCCTTCATGCAGCGCCTGCGCCTGTGGGACCCGGTAGTGCTGGCTTATCTGGTTCCGGGTGCGTTGGTACTGGGTGGTTTCATGGCGCTGCTGGCGACGCTCTCAGCTACGGCGCTGGCCGGGCTGTCTTCGGTCCTCGGCAACCTGACGCTGTTCGGCTTGATCATGCTGTTTCTGGTGGTGGGCGCGCTGCGCAAGGTCAAGGTTTATGAAGCCTTCGTTGAGGGCGCCAAGGAGGGCTTTGATGTCGCCAAGACGTTGCTGCCGTACTTGGTGGCCATGTTATGCGCCGTTGGCGTGCTGCGGGCCTCGGGCGCGCTGGACTTCGGTCTGGACGGGATCCGGCACCTGGTGCAGTGGGCCGGCTGGGATACCCGTTTCGTCGACGCCTTGCCGACTGCCATGGTCAAGCCATTCTCCGGCAGCGCCGCCCGAGCGATGTTGATCGAAACCATGCAGACGTCCGGCGTGGACAGCTTCCCCGCGCTGGTGGCCGCGACCATTCAGGGCAGCACCGAGACCACCTTCTATGTGCTGGCGGTGTACTTCGGCGCTGTCGGTATCCAGCGGGCGCGGCATGCGGTGGGCTGCGCGCTGCTGGCCGAGTTCAGCGGAGTCGTGGCGGCGATAGGCGTTTGCTACTGGTTCTTTGGTTGAGCCCAATCCCCTTGCCACAGGCTCGGATGGCCATGCCGGGCCTTTAGGGGTGTGCCGGCAGCGCCAGGCGCTGGCCTTGTTCCACCGTCCAGTTCACAACCTCGGCCGTCAGTCGATCGCTGGCCTGGCCGAAACCTTGCACCACGGCTGGCACTTGCACGTCGCTCAACGGTTGGCGGACTTCAAAACGACGACTGGCAAGGATGCGTTGGTCAAACCCCCGCACCAGCAATGCGTCCAGGCGAATCACCACGCTGGCCTCTGCACCTTGATATTCGGTCTGGAAGGCCTGCAATTGGCCACCCAACTCCAGATCCGTTTGCAGGTTGCTGTCGGCGACACTCAATAGCCCGACACGTCCATCCTGGGCGAAACCATCGAGCAAGCGATTGCGCAGCAACACCGGTGCCGGGTCGCTCCAGCGGGAGGCGGCGTAGCTGCTCAACAGATTGCCGTGGGGAATGACCGCTATTTTAGGGCTGTTGAGCACTTCGCTGGCCTGCGGGCTGGCCAGGCGCAATGACCATTTCACAGGGGTGCCCGGGGTTATCGGGGCCTGAGTGGCGGGTAAGCGATAGATGTCCGAAGGCTCGGCCTGGGGCAGAATCGAGCAACCGCCAACCAGGACACATCCTGCCAGCAAGAGGATAGGGCGGACGAACCGGTCAAACGGCTTCATGGCGTGAATTCCTTGTTCTTGTCACTGCCCAGCAAATAGCCGCTGGGGTTGGCATCCAGGCGCCGGGAAATACCCCGCAGTGCGCTCAGGGTGTCGCGCAGTTCCCGCACGGCCGGCGACAGGGCATTGAGCCCCTGCATGCCGTTATTGAGCGCGTCGCGATTGTCGTTGAGCAGTTTATCGAGGGTCGCGGTGCTGCGGGCCAGCGATTGCATGGCCTGGTCTGCGCTGCTCATGACCCCCTTGCCCTGATCGTTGAGCAGGCCGTTGGCGCTGCGCATCAATGCCGTCGTCTGCTCCAGTGTGGCGCTGGCCTGTTTGCCGACAGCTGCCAGTTGCTGCATGGCCTGGCGAATATCGCCGCGTTGATCGGCGATGACCCCGGTGGTTTGCTCCAAGTGTTCAAGGGTCTTGCCCAGCCGCTGGACATTGTCCGAGGAAAACACCTCGTTGGCGTTATGCAGCAGCAGGTTGATACTGGTCATCAGGTCATCGCTGTTGTTCAGCAGGCGGGCGATGGGCGAGGGCGCTGCGATAATCACTGGCGGCTCGCCCTCGGGCCCGGTCAGTGGCGGGCTGTTGGGGGTGCCGCCACTGAGCTGGATAATCGAGGTGCCGGTGATGCCGGTCAGTGCCAGTTTGGCCTGGGTGTCCTGCTTGACCGGTGTTTCAGCACTCAACCGGACCCGCGCCAGTACCCGGCGCGGGTCGTTGGGGTCCAGGCGCAGATTGACCACGTCCCCGACCTTGATGCCGCTGTACTCCACCGCGCTGCCTCTGGACAAGCCGCTGACCGCTTCGTTGAACACCACTTCGTAATCCTTGAACTCGCTGTCCACGCTGGACTTGGCCAGCCACAACCCAAACAGCAGGGCCCCGACCACCACGATCACGGTGAACAGGCCGATCAATACATGATGGGCTCGGGTTTCCATGTCAGACCTCGTTCAATTGTGTCGCGGCCGTCAAGGCCGCGCGGCCGCGAGGGCCGTGGAAGTATTCATGAATCCACGCATCGTCGGTTTCCGACACTTTGTCGATGACGTCGGCCACCAGCACTTTTTTCTGGGCCAGCACCGCCACCCGGTCGGTGATGGTGTAGAGCGTGTCCAGGTCATGGGTGACCAAAAATACGCTCAAGCCCAAGGCGTCGCGAAGCGTCAGGATCAATTGGTCGAACGCTGCCGCGCCGATGGGGTCGAGGCCGGCGGTGGGTTCGTCGAGAAACAGAATGTCCGGGTCCAGGGCCAGCGCCCGGGCCAAGGCTGCACGCTTGATCATGCCGCCGGACAGCGAGGCGGGGTATTTGTCCGCTGCCGATAGCGGCAGCCCGGCCAATGCCAGTTTTACCGCCGCCAGATGCTCGGCATCGGCGCGGCTGAGCCCGGCGTGTTCGATCAGGGGCAGGGCGACATTCTCTGTCACGGTCAGCGAAGAAAACAGCGCGCCTTTTTGAAACAGCACCCCAAAGCGACGTTCCACTCGCGAACGCTGGGCCTGGGGCAGGCTCGGCAGGTCCTGGCCGAACACTCGCACGGTGCCTTCACTGGGCCGGTTCAAGCCGACAATGCTGCGCAATAGCACCGATTTGCCACTACCGGAACCGCCGACCACGGCGAGGATCTCGCCCTTGTAGACGTCCAGGTCGAGGTTTTCATGCACGCTCTGCCGGCCAAAGCGATTGCACAAGCCACGTACCTGTATCACCGCCTCGGTGGGCGGCCTGGAAGGTCGACTCACCATTGCATCTCCATGAAAAACAGCGCGGCCACCGCGTCGAGCACGATCACCACAAAAATCGACTGCACCACGCTCGAGGTGGTGTGAGCCCCGACAGACTCGGCGCTGCCGCTGACTTTGAAGCCTTCCAGGCATCCCACCGCAGCAATCAGGAAGGCAAAGATCGGCGCCTTGACCATTCCCACCACGAAATGCTGGACGCCGATGTCCGACTGCAACAGCGTCAGGAACATCGCCGGAGAAATATCCAGCGACAGGGCACACACCACACCGCCGCCGACAATGCCCGAGAGCATGGCCACAAAGGTCAGCATCGGCAGCGCCACCAACAGGGCCAGCACTCGCGGCACCACCAGCAACTCGATGGGATCGAGGCCCAGGGTACGAATCGCGTCGATCTCTTCGTTGGCCTTCATTGAGCCGATCTGGGCGGTGAAGGCGCTGGCGGTGCGACCTGCCATGAGAATCGCAGTCAACAACACCCCGAATTCGCGCAGAAACGAGAACGCCACCAGGTCCACGGTGAAAATACTGGCGCCGAAATCGGCCAGCACCGTCGCCCCGAGAAACGCCACCACCGCGCCCACCAGAAAAGTCAGCAGGGCGACGATAGGGGCCGCGTCCAGCCCCGTCTGTTCGATATGAACCACCATCGGGGTAATGCGCCAGCGTTTCGGGCGAAACAGGCCCCGGGCCAGCGTTTCAAGGATCAAGCCGACAAAGCCGAGCAATTGCAGGGTATCTTGCCAGACCTTGTCCACGGCTCGACCGATGCGTGTCAACAACTGGGTCACGACACTCACCGTCGGCTCTTTGACCGGCACGCAGAAGTCGGTCAGCGAGCAATAGACCGTCTGCAACAGTGCCCGATCGGCGGATGACAAAGTGCAGTCGCGGTGCTCGGCGGTCTTGCCCAGCCGCTCGGCGCCCAGCAGTTCCACCAGCAACGAGGCGCCGGCGGTGTCGAGGGCACCCAAGCCATTGAGGTCGATCAGGGTGTTGTCGTCGTACTGGCCGCGCAGCGAGTCGCTCAAACGCTTGAGCTGCGTGTAGTGAGCCAGTGTCCAGTCCCCGCTGATCCATAGCTGCGCCGGGGAGTGAGAGCGATCCAGTCGGGCACTGCCAACAAGCGTGTCAGGGGTCATAAGCGCCATGCTCGTTCGGCTCGAAAAATACTAGCTAATAGCACGACCGGCATTATTTTGCCCCAGGCTCGATTGCACCGCTGACCTTGAAGCGCAAGACACCAATCACCTGGCCATTTTCCGTCAGCACCCGCACCTGCCATTTACCCGTGGGGTTTTCCGGGAAGTTCTGCTTGTGGGTCCAGGCGCGATAGCCTTCCTTGCGCCCACCATGAATGTCCAGGGCGATGCGGTCCACTTCTTTGCCGTTGAATTGCCAGACGTGATAAATCCGCTCATCAAGGCCCCGGGGCGCGTTGATAGCGGTGTAGGCATACAGACCGTTGCCGCGGATCTGGTCAGCGCTGACTTCCTTCAGGCTGACGCCCGGCGTGCGGTCCTCCAGCTGGGTGCTGATCGCCACCTCGGTCATCCACAAGGTTGCCGGCGGCACCCAGGAGCGCAGCACCCACCCGGCGGCGCCGATCCCCACCGTAATGCACAGAATCGCCAGGGCGTTGCGCACGGTGCGGATCGGAAAGATCGAAGCCAGGCTGGGGAACGACAACAGCATGGCAATGCCCAGCGCCAGCTTGAAGCTCTGGTCGGTGGTCAGGTGCAGGATGATGGGCAACGCGGTGAGCAGGGCGGCAAACAACGTTAGGGTGTGCAGCGCCAGGAACGCCCAGCGCCGGGGCGCCAGCCATTTGTAATACAGCGGATCAATGATCGAGATCAGTGCCGAGGCCGCCAGCAGACCGGTGAAAATCACTTGGCTGCTGTTCCAGGTGGTGGTGATGAAAAAGAACGGCAGGACGAAAAACAGGCTTTCCTGGTGAATCATCTGCGTGGCGTAACGCAACAGCGGCTGCGGGATTTCCCGTTTGAAGATGCGGGTAAAAAGCCGGGTCAGGCTGTTCTCCAGCATCAGCCAGAGCCAGCTCACCAGCATGATGATGGTGATCCAGGTCGCAAGACCCTGCTGGCGGTCCACCAGCATGAAACTGCCGACTCCAGAGATGAAACCACCGAGTGCGATGACCCCTGGATAGCGCTTCATCAATTCGAGAAGGCGCTGGATGTAATGAGTCAGGTTCGGCATTCGGCAGTTCACAGTGAGTCGTAGGAAATATCCCTGACAGAGTATCGCCAGGACATCGATGTGACGAGCGCTCGTGTGGTGAGGCCTGTAGGAGCTGCCGAAGGCTCGATCTTTTGATCTTTGATCTTTTGATCTTTTGATCTTTGATCTTTGATCTTTGATCTTTCGCTTGCGATTCAATTGCCAGGGGAAAGATCGCAGCCTCGTTGCACTCGTCAGCTCCTACTCAGCTCCCACTCAGCTCCTACGTCGTCGGCGTATTTGCCATGTCACCAAGCCGAGCAGCAACAACCCCAGCAGACCGCTCACCCCCCAAACCAGCTCATCGTCGCCGAGCAATGGTTTCTCGATACGCAGGTATCCCGGGTCCTTGAGCAGTTCGCGCAGAGCCTGGTTGGCCTGCTCCAGGCTCACCGCCTGAAGGCGCACGGCTGGATTGGTGAAGCGGCCGTCGTCGTAATCGCCAAGGGCACCCCAATAGTAATCGGCCAGGGCGCTGTTGCCTTGAACCGCCCAGGACTGATGGGCGATGGCGGCGCGTTTGATGCGCACGAAACTCTCCGGGTCCAGGCCATCCTTGAGCAACGCGGTGCGCATTTGCTCCAGCGCCTGCTCGGCCTGGGGCAGGTCATCGCGGGCCAGGTCCGCGTTCAGGCTGAAGAAGCCAACGCCGCCAAACACCTCGCGCTCCACCCACGGCCCGTAGGACAGGCTGCGGGCCAGGCGCAGCTGGCGATAGAGCGCCCAGTCCAGACAGTCCTTGAGCAGGTCGAAGGTTTCGTCGTGCTGTTGTTCGAGCACCGGCTCCGGAAACAGCCAATGAAGCTTGGCGCTATTGCCCACCAGGCCGCGAGTCAGGTTGCGCTTGGTGACCGCGCTGTAGCGGATCTGCGGTAACGCTGCGTGAGCGCTGGGCTCGACCGGCTCCAGTTCGCCGAAGGTCCGTTCCAGATAGGCCGGTAGCAGCCGGTCCAGGTCACCGACCACGATCAGCGTCATGTTGTTCGGTGCATACCACGCCTTGCGTGCCTGTTCGATCCTGGCAAGGGTGAGGTGCCCGACCTCGGCGCGTTCGGCACAGCGCAAACCCAATTCCACTGCCAGTTGATTGCCTGCCTTGTGGCCCAGGTCCTGATGATCGAGCCAGCGCTGCAGATGGGTGTAGTGGCCGCCATCCTCGCGTTCCACCACACGTTTGGCCGCCTGCAGGGCGTTGTCGTCGATGCGGGTGCGGGTCAGCAGTGCCATCAACAGGTCCAGGACCTTGCGTTGATTGCGCGCCGGCGCCTCGATGACGAACGTCGTGTCGGCGTTGCTCGTGAAGGCATTCCACTCGCCGCCCAGCGCCTGCATGCGCTCTTCCAGCCCGCCTTCGCCGCCGGCATCGACACCGCTGAACAGCAAATGCTCAAGCAGGTGGGGCAGTTCCTTGTCGGCGCAGCTGAAGTCGTCCAGCCCCACGCCCACCACCAGCCGGATCGCCACATGCCCGCGCTCGCTGCCCGGCTTGAGCAGCAGTTGCATACCGTTGGGCAGCACATACCCCTCGACCTGGAATCGATCCAGCGCGACCACCGGCAGTGAACCGAGCAAAAGAACGGCGAGCAACAGACAACGCATAGCGAGCTTCCTGGCGGCTGATTGGAGGTCCATGTGCCGGGCAGGCCGTCATCGCAGGCAACTTCGCGCCCCACCTCGAACCCAATGGATTTCCATGGCGACGTGGGGCCGGCTTGCGTGCGAATGGTTTAAGCCCAGGCCAATCTTACTGACTGAGCAATGCGCCAGTCGTTCAAGGTGAATGGGTGACGTCGGAAATTTCATCAGCCGCGAGCGCACCGGTCTCGGAAGTCCCCAGCACCACGTAGGCGCTGCCGCAGAACAGCGAGTTGAGGCGTTTCATGTCGGCGATCAGTTCAAGGTGCAGGGAACTAGTCTCGATGCTTTGTACGATTTTTCGCTGTAGACGGCTGACGTGGGCATGGGCCAGTCGTCTTTCCTGCGCTCGAAAGCGACGTTTCTCACGCAACAGCTGACGGGCGCTCTCCGGGTCGGCACTGAGGAACACCGACAATCCCAGCCGCAGATTGGCGATCAACTGGCTGTGCAGCGTCGCCAACTCTTCCAGGCCAACCTCGGAAAAGGACCGACGTTGCGCGGTTTTCTGTTGCTGGACCTTGCGCAACATGCGCTCGATGAGGTCGCTGGCCAGCTTCAGGTTGATCGCCAGCTCAATGATTTCCGCCCATCGGCGGCTGTCCTGTTCGCTGAGGTCCTCACGGGGCATTTGGGCCATATACAGCTTGATGGCGCTGCACAGGGCCTCGACGTCATCGCTCATGCTCCGTACTTGTTGGGTGACTGCGGTCTGCCCACCGCGCAGTACGTCGAGCATGGCTTCGAGCATGGTTTCGATCAGGTCGCCGATGCGCAGGGTTTCCCGGGCGGCGTTCGCCAGGGCCAGGCTCGGCGTGGCGAGCGCGGTGAGGTCCAGGTGGCGAGGCTTGGCCGTGCCGTTGGTGTCAGGACGCTCCGGCAGCAGCCACGCACACAGCCTGGCCATCGGCCCGACGCTGGGCAGCAGCACCAGGCAGCGCACGGTGTTGTAGAGCAGGTGAAATCCGATCACCGTTTCCTGGTGGCTGAAATCCAGGCCGTCCAGCCAGCCCACCAGCGGATCGAGCACGGGAATGATCAACAACAGGCCGATCAGCTTGTACAGCAGGCTGCCCAGCGCCACCTGGCGGCCGGCGGCGTTCTGCATGCTGGTGCTTAGAAAGGCCAGCACGCCGCTGCCGATGTTGGCGCCGATCACCAGGCCGATGGCCACCGGCAGACTGATCACCGCGGCGCCGGCCAGTGTCGCGGTCAGCAGCACGGCGGCGAGGCTGGAATAGGAGATCATCGCGAACAGCGCACCCACCAGCGCATCGAGCAGGATGTCGCCGGTCAGCGAGGCAAAGATAACTTTCACACCCTGGGCCTGGGTGATGGGCGCGGCGGCTTCGACAATCAATTGCAGCGCCAGGATGATCAAGCCCAAGCCAATGCCGACCCGGCCCATTTGCCCCAGGCGGGTCTGTTTGCGCGACAGGAAAAAGATCACCCCGAGGAAAATCAGCAGCGGCGATAACCACGACAGGTCCAGAGTCAGTACCCGCGCCATCAGGGCCGTGCCGACATCGGCGCCGAGCATGGTCGCCAGGGCAGGGGTCAGTGCCATCAGGCCTTGGCCGACGAACGAAGTGACGAGCATGGCCGTGGCATTGCTGCTCTGGACCATGGCGGTGACCATGATGCCTGCGACGAACGCCAGCCAGCGCCTGGACATGTTCTGGCCAATGACATGGCGCAGGTTGGTGCCATAGACCCGCAGAATGCCGGTACGGACGATGTGCGTGCCCCAGATCAGCAGGGCCACGGCGGAGAGCAAGTTCAGCAGGGTCAGCATGAGAAGCCCCCTGTTAGCGTCCCAAAGGGACCAATTGACGGTGCCACATTTTTTTTCGTTGTACTTAAGCTGTAGTTGGCCAACGGTTCGAGCGCCAGCATTGCATAGCTAAAGAATCGATTGAAACAAAACTGTCATAAAAAACCCCCTGATGATCTTGGAGCCTCCTATATCGATCAGGCAAACGCGGACCTGTGGGAGCGGGCTTGCTCGCGAATGCATTCTGTCAGGCGACACAGGATTGACTGCTCTGGCCTCTTCGCGAGCAAGCCCGCTCCCACAGGTCATGCACCAGGCCACTTTCATACCGGCATGAAAAAAGGGGCTCCAATGAGCCCCTTCGTTCAAATGCCCAACGTCATTACTGACCCGGCATATCCTTGCGCAGTTTCACCGGATCCTGCTGTTTGCGCTTGCGCGCCATGGCGGTGCGCATCTTGATGTTGAACGCTTCGACCGCGAGGGAGAAGGCCATGGCGAAGTAGACGTAGCCTTTTGGTACGTGCACGTCGAACGATTCGGCGATCAGCACGGTGCCCACCACCAGCAGGAACGACAACGCCAGCATCTTCAGCGATGGGTGCTTGTCGATGAACTCACTGATGGTGCCCGCTGCCAGCATCATCACCAGCACCGCCACGACGATTGCCGCGACCATCACGGGTACATGGGAGACCATGCCCACGGCGGTGATGACCGAGTCCAGGGAGAACACGATGTCGATGATCGCGATCTGGACGATGGTGTAGATGAAGTTGCCGCCCTTGCCCGTAGGCGTCTCGCCGGTTTCGTCTTCGCCTTCCAGCGCGTGGTACATCTCCTGGGAGCTTTTCCACAGCAGGAACAGGCCACCGAAGAACAGGATCAGGTCCCGCCCGGAAATGCCCTGGCCGAACACTTCGAACAGGTCGGCGGTCAGGCGCATGACCCAGGTAATGGACAGCAGCAACAGGATCCGCGTGATCATGGCCAGGGCCAGACCGAAGATCCGGGTGCGTGCCTGCATATGCTTGGGCATGCGGCTGACCAGGATCGAGATCATGATGATGTTATCGATGCCCAGGACAATTTCCAGGGCGGTCAGGGTAAAGAAGGCAACCCAGATTTCCGGGTTGGTCAGCCATTCCATGTGAGTTCCTTTAGCGAGTGTTGGGCCGCGCCGCACCTTCGATGATCGAAAGGGCCGACGCAGCGGGCATTGCTTTTATAGAGTGCTGAACAGCGGAAAAATCCCCATCAGCAAGGCGGCAAACATTATGCACAGGCAAACCAATACTGCCCACTTCAAGGTGAAACGTTGATGGTCACCAAACTCGATCCCGGCCAGGGCCACCAGCAGGTAAGTCGACGGAACCAGCGGGCTGAGCAAGTGGACGGGCTGACCAACGATCGAAGCGCGGGCCATTTCAACGGCCGTGATGCCGTAATGACTGGCCGCTTCGGCCATGACCGGTAACACCCCATAATAAAATGCATCGTTCGACATGAAGAAGGTGAACGGCATGCTCACCAACGCGGTGATCACCGCCAGGTAAGGGCCGAGGAAGTCAGGGATCACCGCCAGCAGGCTCTTGGACATGGCGTCGACCATGCCGGTGCCGGACAGGATACCGGTGAAGATACCCGCCGCGAAAATCAAGCCGACCACCGCCAGTACGCTACCGGCATGCGCTGCAACACGGTCTTTCTGCTGCTGCAGGCAAGGGTAGTTGACGATCATCGCGATACTGAACGCCACCATGAACAGCACCGGCAGCGGCAACAGGCCAGCGATCAGGGTGCACATCAGCGCCAGGGTCAACGCACCGTTGAACCAGATCAGCTTCGGACGACGGGCGTCCGGAAATTGGGAAACGCTGATTTCGCTGTGGTCGATGTCATCACCGACCAAGTGCAATTCACCCAGACGGGCGCGCTCGCGTTGACCGTACATGTAGGAAATCGCCAGGATCGCCGCAACGCCGGCCAGCATCGCAGGAATCATAGGCACGAAAATGTCGGACGGATCGACATGCAGCGCACTGGCCGCACGGGCAGTCGGGCCGCCCCAGGGCGTCATGTTCATCACGCCACCGGCAAGAATGATCAAGCCGGCCATGATCCGTGGGCTCATGCCGATGCGGCTGTAGAGCGGCAGCATGGCGGCCACGCAGATCATATAAGTGGTCGCGCCGTCACCATCAAGGGAAACGACGAGCGCCAGAACGGCGGTGCCGACCGAAACTTTCAACGGGTCGCCCTTGACCAGCTTGAGGATCTTGCGCACCGCCGGGTCGAACAGGCCGGAGTCGATCATCAGGGCAAAATAAAGAATCGCGAACATCAGCATCACCCCGGTCGGGGCAAGCTTGGTGATGCCTTCGAGCATCATCGGACCGATCTTGGGAGCAAAACCACCGAACAGGGCGAACAGGATCGGGATGATGATCAGGGCAATCAGCGCGGACAGGCGCTTGGTCATGATCAGGAACATGAACGTGATGACCATGGCAAAGCCAAGGAAAGTCAGCATAGGAAATACTCCAGGCGTGGCGCGACGGGCAAAGGCGAACCGGACAGGTCAGCGCAGGATGCAGAGCACGGGACGGACGGAGGGAGTTGACGCGACGGGACGGGTAGCAGCGGACATCAGAATCACCATTGTTGTTGTTAAAAGGGCCTAACGAGCATTCGAAACTCGCTTCTGGCCGACCGGTCTGTTGCCGGTAGTGGGGCGATCCTAATCGCGCAAGCTTTCAACTACCTTTCGTTGCAGGCAATGGTGTTTTTGTATGGGAGCAAGGCTTTGCTCCCACAGACAATCTGTGCTCCACCGATAAGTCAAAACACCGAAGGATCCAACGGCGCGCCGCGCCCATCCAGATCGCATGGTCGCGGTAGCCCTTGATCCGATGCATGTGCCGCGCCTCGAAAACTGGCCGAACCGAGGCCGTCTCCCGCGGGTCAGAGCCTTTACACGCAGGACAAAAAAGGAAAAACAGCCATGAAAAATGCCGAAACCCCGGTCACCAAAGTGGTGCTCTATGGCGCCATGAGTAGCCTCGGCGGGGCGTTGATGGCTGAAATGCTACGGCGCCAGCACGAAGTCATCGCTGTTCTCGACGACCTTACGGCCTTGGCGCCGCGCCCCGGCCTGCGGACCAAGACCGGTGACCTCTACGATCCCCAGCGGGTCAAGCAAAGCGTGGCCGGCGCCAATGCCGTGGTGTGTCTGTTGAACGCCCCGGGGTTGCCGATGAACAGCGAGCACGTGGAGCGCACTCTTATTCCTGGTCCCGTGGAGCAGGTGTTGGCCGTGGATGCGTTGATCGCCGGGATGGAGGCGGCGAGCGTTCCCCGGCTGTTTCTGGTGGGGGATTTCGCCGTCCTCGACGAGGAGCAGGCGGACGACGTATTGCAGCGCCATGCCGCCGAAGAGGTCCTCGACGCCCTGAACAACAGCACGTTGCAATGGACCCTGATTAACTCACCCTACGCAACGCCCGGCTTGAGCATCGAGCACTTCAGCCAGGTCAGCACGAGCCTGGAACCCGGCATGGCCGAATCACTGGAGCGGCTTGGTCGTGTTGCCGTTGGCATTGCCGATGAGCTGCGCTTGAATCTGCATGTGGGCCAGCATGTCAGTTTTGTCGCCGCCCTGTAGGCGCTGCCGAGGGCTGCGATCTGTTCAAACCGCAATGGAAGGTAATGCCAAACCCGTTAGCGATTCGGCGCTGTTGGCCTGCTCCTCCATCAACCAGTCCACAAACTGCCTGATCAACACCCCGCGCCGTTTACGCTGGGGCAAGACCACGTAATACCCTGATCGTGACAGGACCGTTTCAGCGACCGGACGGCACAGCAGGCCTTGGGCCAATAAGTTATCCACAAGGTATCGCCAGCCGATGGCAACGCCCTGACCGCCAATCGCCGCCTGGATCAGTAAGGTGTAGTTGTCGAAGCGCAATTGTCCGGGCGCCGGTGGCGAGCTAATGCCCAGTTCACGGAAAACGCCACTCCAGTCGAACCAGTGGCTACTGTTTTCCCCGCGCAAATGCAGCAGCGGGAATTCCGACAAGGCTTGAGCCGACAAGGGCAGGGCGCGTTCTTTGAGCAACAGCGGGCTACACACCGGAAAGACTTCTTCGCTGAAAAGCCAGCGACTTTCGCCTTGTTTGAAGCGACCGTCGCCAAACAGCACGGCAACGTCGATATCCGTGCGCAGCATGTTGTGGTTGCGTTCGCTGGTCACCAGGCTGACGTCCACCTGCGGGTTGGCCGCGTGAAACCGGTGCAAGCGGGGCATCAGCCAATAGGCGGCAAAGGCGAAGTCCGTGGCGACTTGCAGCACCTCATGCTGGTCTTGGGCGGTGATTGCGCTCAATCCTGCGTCGATATTCTGCAAACCCGCCTGCACCTGCTCGAACAGGATTGTCCCGGCCTCGGTCAGTTCGATGCCGCGGTAGATGCGATCGAACAACCGCGTACCCAGTTGTTCTTCCAGGCGCTTGATCTGTTGGCTGATGGCCGGTTGCGTGGTGCCCAGCTCGATCGCCGCCGCCGTGAAACTGCGGTGGCGGGCTGCGGCTTCAAAGGCGCGGAACAGGTCCAGGGACAGGTTGCCCAAGGCTTCATACATAAGCTGTGCTTATCCTAGTCATTGCCTTACATGGGCTTTACCCATAAAGACGGGAGTTACATGCTCAAACGCAGCAATGTCGCATAACTGTTTACTATGGAATGCCGCGAATACATGAAGCGCAAGAACATTCTTTTCATCATGGCCGATCAAATGGCCGCGCCAATGTTGCCGATCTACGGTCCTTCGCCCATCAAGCTGCCGAACCTGTCGCGCCTGGCCGAGCAGGGCGTGGTGTTCGACGCCGCGTATTGCAACAGCCCGCTCTGTGCTCCGTCACGCTTTACCCTGGTGAGCGGCCAGTTGCCCAGCAAGATCGGCGCCTACGATAACGCGGCGGATTTTCCCGCGGACGTTCCGACCTATGCCCACTATCTGCGGCGCCTGGGTTACCGCACGGCGCTGTCCGGCAAGATGCACTTTTGCGGGCCGGACCAGTTGCATGGCTATGAAGAACGCCTGACCAGTGACATTTACCCGGCCGATTACGGCTGGGCTGTGAACTGGGACGAGCCCGACGTGCGGCCAAGCTGGTATCACAATATGTCTTCGGTGCTGCAAGCCGGGCCGTGCGTGCGCACCAACCAGTTGGATTTTGATGAAGAAGTGGTATTCAAGGCCCAGCAGTATCTGTTCGATCACATCCGTGAGGATGGCGACCAGCCGTTTTGCCTGACGGTGTCCATGACCCACCCACACGACCCGTACACCATTCCCAAGACCTTTTGGGATATGTATGACGACAAGGACATCCCGTTGCCGCAAACCCCGGGGCAATCGGAGCTGGACCCGCATTCCCAGCGCCTGTTGAAAGTGTATGACCTGTGGGACAAGCCGCTGCCTGTGGATAAGATCCGTGATGCCCGCCGCGCGTACTTCGGTGCGTGCAGCTACATTGACAGCAACGTCGGCAAGTTACTGCAAACCCTGGAAGACACCGGATTGATGGACGACACGATCATCGTGTTCTCCGGCGATCATGGAGACATGCTCGGTGAAAAAGGGCTCTGGTACAAAATGCACTGGTTCGAAATGGCCGCGCGTGTGCCCCTGTTGATCAGCGCACCGGGCCAGTTCGCCAGCGGTCGGGTCGGGGCGGCGGTGTCCACTGCTGACTTGCTGCCGACCCTGGTGGAGTTGGCCGGTGGCACGTTGGAGCCCGGACTGCCACTGGATGGCCGCTCGCTGGTGCCCCATCTGCACGGGCAGGGCGGTCATGACGAGGTTTTTGGTGAATACATGGCCGAAGGCACCATCAGTCCGTTGATGATGATCCGTCGTGGTCCATGGAAATTCATCTACAGCGAAGACGATCCGTGTCTGCTGTTCGATGTGCGCAATGACCCCAAAGAACTGGAGGACCTCAGTCAATCGGCTGAGCATCAGTCCCTGTACGCCGACTTTCTCGCGGAGGCGCGAGCCAAATGGGATATCCCGGCCATTCATCAACAGGTCCTCGCCAGTCAACGCCGTCGGCGTTTTGTCGCCCACGCGTTGACCTTGGGCAAACTCAAGAGCTGGGATCACCAGCCGCTGGTGGACGCCAGCCAGCAGTACATGCGTAACCACATTGACCTCGACGATCTGGAACGCAAGGCCCGTTATCCACAACCCTGCCAAAACCAATAACGTAAGGGGAAGCACATGCAAAAGTTATCCACAGTACTGACCGCTGGGCTGTTGGCGCTTAGCAGTTCGGCGTGGGCCGAGCAAAGCTGCGAGACGGTGAAAATGGCCGACCCGGGCTGGAGTGACATCGCTGCGACCAATGCCATCACCGGCTTCCTTCTGGAGGGCATGGGCTACAAGGCCAAGGTCGACACCCTCGCGGTGCCGATCACCTTCGGCGGCCTCAAGGATGGTCAGGTTGATGTATTTCTGGGTAACTGGATGCCGGCGCAGCAGGGTTTCTACGACAAGTTCGTAGCCAATGGCGATGTCACCCAACTGGCGAAGAACCTAGACGGCACCGAATTCACCCTGGCGGTCCCGGACTATGTGTGGGACGCGGGTGTGCATAACTTTGCCGACCTCAACAAATTCGCCGACAAGTTCGACAAGAAGATCTACGGGATCGGTTCAGGTGCCCCGGCCAACCTGTCCCTGAAGGAAATCATCAAGACCAATGATTTCGGCATGGGCGAGTGGAAGCTGGTGGAGTCGAGCGAGCAGGCCATGCTCGCGGAAGTTGCCCGGGCCGTGAAGAAACAGAAGTTCGTCACCTTCCTTGGCTGGACGCCACACCCTATGAACGTGCAGCTGAAAATGCACTACCTCAAGGGCGGCGAGAAGTATTTCGGTGATACCGGCAGCGTCTATACCCTGACGCGCAAGGGTTATGCACAGGCCTGCCCGAACGTCGGCAAGCTGTTGACCAACCTGAGCTTCACCCAGGAAATGGAAAACAGCATCATGGCCGAGGTGGTGAACAACAAAGTCAGCAACGCCGACGCGGCCAAGGCCTGGATCAAAGCCAACCCGGCGGTGCTGGATAAATGGCTGGACGGCGTGAAGACCCTGGATGGCAAGGAGGCGTTGGCGGCGGTGAAGGCCAAGCTGTAAAGCCTGTGTCCCAGTGAGCCGGCTTTTGTGGCGAGGGAGCTTGCTCCCGCTGGGTTGCGAAGCAGCCCCGAAACCTGAAGGCGCAGTATCAGATAGCTCTGCGTGATCGGTTTTGGGAGCGCTACGCGCTCCAGCGGGAGCAAGCTCCCTCGCCACGGGTGGTCGCTCGCCTGATACTCTTGCGCCAAACCCAGTCTTTGAGGCCCCATGGCATTTCCCACCCGCCATTCACTCTTTCCGTTCCTGAGCTGGCTGCCGCGGCAGACCCGCGCCAGTGTCGGCCGTGACCTGATCGTCGGTCTGAGCGGTGCGATTCTCGCGTTGCCACAGTCCATTGCCTACGCCCTGATCGCCGGATTACCGCCAGAGTACGGCTTGTATGCGGCGATTGTGCCGGTGCTGATCGCCTGCCTGTGGGGATCGTCGTGGCACCTGATCTGCGGCCCTACTGCGGCGATTTCCATTGTCCTGTATGCCAGCGTCAGTCCCCTGGCCGTGCCGGCCAGCCAGGACTACGTCACCTTGATCCTGTTGCTGACGGTGCTGGCGGGTGTTTTCCAGTGGCTGCTGGGGCTGTTGCGTTTCGGCGCGCTGGTGAATTTCGTCTCGCACTCGGTGGTATTGGGTTTCACCCTGGGGGCGGCGGTGGTGATTGCCCTGGGGCAATTGCCCAATCTGCTCGGTCTTGATCTGCCCAACGAAGCCACGGCGTTGAAGGGGCTGTTGATGTTGATCAGCCACATCGAGGCTGTGGATAAACCTTCGTTATTCCTGGGTCTGGGAACGCTGGTGCTGGGGGTGCTGCTCAAACGGCTGCTGCCGCGCTGGCCGAGCCTGTTGATAACTTTAATCATCAGCAGCCTGGTGGTCTGGCTCTGGCCAGGGATGTTCGGGCATGTCGCGTTGGTCAGCGCCTTTGCCGGGCGCCTGCCGCCGTTCTCTGCGCTGCCGCTGGACCTGGATCTGATTCTGCGCCTGCTGCCCGGCGCCGTGGCGGTGGGCATGCTCGGGTTGGTGACCAGCCTGTCCATCGCCCGTTCGTTATCGGTACGCTCCGGGCAACTGCTGGATGCGAACCAGGAGGTCAGGGCGCAGGGGCTTTCCAATATCGTGGGAGGGTTCTTTTCCGGGTCCTTGTCAGCGGGTTCCTTTACCCGTTCCGGCCTCAGTTATGAGGCGGGCGCCTGTTCACCCCTGGCCGGGGTGTTCTCGGCGCTCTGGGTGGCCTTGTTTGCGGTAACCGGTGCGAAGCTGATTTCCCACATTCCGATACCGGCCATGGCCGGCAGCATTCTGCTGATTGCCTGGGGTCTGGTGGACTATCGCGGTGTCCGGTCGCTGTACCGCGTGAGCCGCGCCGAATTCGTGGTGATGAGCCTGACCTGCCTGGCCACGCTGCTGCTGGAGCTGCAAACCGCAATCTACGCCGGTGTGCTGGCGTCGCTGTTTTTCTACCTCAAGCGCACCTCGCAGCCGAGGGTGCAACATTCCCACGAGGGCGAAGCCGACATCCTGCGGGTGGGCGGCTCGATCTTTTTCGGTGCCAGCCACTACCTGCAAGTGCGCCTGCAACGGTTGCAGGCACAACGGGTGGTGATCGATGCGCAGCAGATCAACTTCATTGATTATTCCGGGGTGGAAATGCTCCACCAGGAAGCCCGGCGCCTGCGGGGCCAGGGGCGTAGCCTGACGTTGCGCAAGGCCAGGCCGCATGTGGTGGAGGAGTTGAAGAAGCTGGAGGGGCCGGAGCACTGCCCGATTCTCTTTGAGGACTGAATGGATTCAACCCCTGTAGGAGCTGCCGAAGGCTCGGGCCGCGTTCGGACGATCTTTTGATTTTGATCTTTCACTTGCGACTCAATTGTCTGGGACAAGATCGCAGCCTCGTTGCACTCGACAGCTCCTACAGGGCCAGCTGGCGGCGCAGCTCGGCCAGTACCGGCGCGGTGTCCGGGCGTACCCCGCGCCACAGGTAGAACGCTTCGCCCGCCTGCTCGGCCAGCATGCCCAAGCCATCCATCGCCACCGCCGCACCCTGTTCGCTGGCCCAACGGCAGAATGACGTCGGTTCCTTGCCATACATCATGTCGTAGCAGAACGTCATACCGGGTTCGATCAAGCTTGCGGCAATCGGCGGTACATCGCCGGACAGGCTTGCCGATGTGGCGTTGATAATCAGGTCCACCGGCTCTTGCAGCCAGTCGAAACCGCTGGCCGAGACCGGGCCCAGGTCCGCAAACAACTCGGCCAGCAATTCAGCTTTTTCCACCGTGCGGTTGGCGATGATCACCGAGGCCGGCGCTTCGGCCAGCAGTGGTTCCAAGGCGCCGCGCACGGCACCGCCGGCGCCCAGCAAGAGGATGCGTTTGCCTTTGAGGTTCAAACCGGCGTTGACGGTCAGGTCCCGTACCAGCCCGGCACCGTCGGTGTTGTCACCCAACAGGCGGCCGTCGGCCAGCTTGCTCAGCGTGTTCACCGCCCCGGCCCGCTGGGCTCGCTCGGTCAGGCTGTCGGCCAAGCGAAAGGCGTCTTCCTTGAACGGCACGGTGACATTCGCCCCACGACCCTCGCGGAAGAATTCCCGCGCGCAGCCGGCGAAATCGTCCAAGGGCGCGAGCAGCGTGCTGTAGTCCAGCGCTTGCCCGGTCTGCTCGGCGAAGAGACGGTGGATCAGCGGCGATTTGCTGTGGCCGATCGGGTTGCCCATTACAACGTAGCGATCCATGGAGTTCTCCGTTCAGGCCGTCGCCAGCCAATCGCGATCCTGCAGGAAGTACTCGGTCAGCCGCGCCTCTTCGCTGCCCGGTTCGGCTTTCCAGTCATAGCCCCAGCGCACTTGCGGCGGCAGGGACATCAGGATCGACTCGGTACGCCCGCCCGATTGCAGCCCGAACAGGGTGCCGCGGTCGTAGACCAGGTTGAACTCCACGTAGCGTCCGCGGCGAAACTCCTGGAACTCCCTTTGTTTGGCCGTAAACGGGTCGTGCTTGCGGCGGCGCACGATAGGCAGGTAAGCCTCGATGTAGGCGTCGCCGATGGCGCGCATGAAAGCGAAGCTGGTGTCGAAATCCCACTCGTTCAGGTCATCGAAAAACAGGCCGCCGATCCCCCGGGGCTCGTTGCGATGCTTGATATGGAAATAGCTGTCGCACCAGGCCTTGTAGCGCGAATACACGTCAGGGCCGAATGGGGCACAGGCCTGCTCGGCAACGCGGTGCCAATGCACGCAGTCTTCTGCCACGCCGTAGTACGGTGTCAGGTCGAAGCCGCCGCCGAACCACCAGACCGGTTCTTCGCCTTCCTTTTCCGCGATGAAAAACCGCACGTTGGCGTGGGAGGTGGGTACGTGGGGATTGTGCGGGTGGATCACCAGCGACACGCCCAACGCTTCGAAGCCGCGCCCGGCCAGTTCCGGCCGATGGGCGCTGGCCGAGGGTGGGAGACCGCTGCCGAAGACGTGGGAAAAGTTGACGCCGCCCTTTTCAATCACTGTGCCGTTTTCAATCACTCGGGTGCGACCGCCACCACCGGCGGGTCGGGTCCAGGCATCTTCGACGAAACGAGTGCCGCCGTCTTCGGTTTCCAGGGCCGCACAGATGCGGTCTTGCAGGTCGAGCAGGTAGGCTTTCACGGCCTCGGTGCGAGTGGTCATGACATCACCTTGATCAGGGCTACGCTTCGCGGCTTGCAGCGGGCCGGTGGCAAATGGGCGCACAGGATACCACCGCACTTGCCTACGCCACAGTTGACGAAGGTCAAGCTTAGGAGTCCGATAGCAGGCTTGGTAAAAAGTCCACGGCAAGGAGAAAGAGAAGATGGCCAAACGTATCCAGTTCAGTTCCCACGGCGGTCCCGAAGTGCTCGAGTACGTGGGCTACCAGCCTGCCGAGCCGGGCCCGCAGCAGGTGCGGGTCAGCAACAAGGCGATCGGCCTGAACTTCATCGATACCTATTACCGCAGCGGTCTTTATCCGCCACCGGCGCTGCCGTCGGGCCTGGGGGCCGAGGGGGCGGGTGTGGTCGAGGCCGTCGGTTCAGACGTTACGCGGTTCAAGGTCGGTGACCGGGTGGCTTATGGCAGCGGTCCGCTGGGGGCCTACAGCGACGTGCATGTGTTGCCCGAGGCCAACCTGGTGCATTTGCCCGAGTCCATCAGTTTCGAACAGGCGGCCGGCGTGATGCTCAAGGGCCTGACCGTGCAATACCTGTTGCGTCAGACCTACGAGCTCAAAGGGGGGGAAACCATCCTGTTCCATGCTGCCGCTGGTGGTGTAGGCTCTTTGGCCTGCCAGTGGGCCAAGGCCTTGGGCGTGAAGCTGATCGGTACCGTCAGCTCGCCGGAAAAAGCCGCCATCGCCAAATCCCACGGTGCTTGGGAAACCATCGACTACAGCAAGGAAAACGTCGCACAGCGTGTGCTGGAGTTGACCGACGGCAAGAAAGTCCCGGTGGTCTATGACGGTGTTGGCAAGGACACTTGGTCGACCTCCCTGGACTGCGTAGCCCCCCGTGGCCTGCTGGTGAGTTTCGGCAATGCCTCCGGTGCGGTGGAGGGCGTGAACCTCGGGATACTCGCGGCGAAGGGCTCGCTGTACGTCACTCGCCCGACCCTGGCGACCTACGCCAATAACGCCGAGAACCTGCAGCGCATGGCCGATGAGCTGTTCGGCATGATCAGCAGCGGCAAACTCACGGTGGACATCAACCAGCGTTACCCACTGGCGGAAGCGGCCAAGGCCCAGGCCGAGTTGTCGGCGCGGCGCACGACGGGGTCGACCATTCTTTTGCCCTGAATGACAGGGTGTTTCTGATGGCCTCATCGCGGGCAAGCCTTGCTCCCACAGAGTAAAACCTGTGAGAGCAGGCCCTACTCCCACCTGTGAGAGCAAGCCCCACTCCCACCTGTGGGAGCAAGGCTTGCCCGCGATGAACGATGACGCGGTATCAGTCCGGCCGCACCACTTTCCCGGTCGCCAGATCACGAATCACACTGGGGTTCTTGCGCCCACCCAGGTTGCCACCCAGCACCAGGTCGATCTGCCCGCGGAAATACTGCTCGACGCGAATCCGCGTGCGCGCCGCCGGGCGGCCCTGGGGGTTGGCCGAGGTGGACACCAGCGGCCCCACCAGTGAGCACAGGTCCCGCACGGTGGGATGATCGCTGACCCGCAGGGCAACCGTATCGTGCACACCGGTAATCCATTCCGGCAGCAGATTCTGGTGCGGCACCAGCCAGGTGTTGGGCCCCGGCCAAGTGCTGGCCATGCGATCCATCCAGGTTTCGGGGAAATCTTCGAACAGAAAGTCGAACTGGTGGATATTGTCAGCCACCAGGATCAAACCCTTGTCGGGCAGCCGCGATTTGATCGCCAGCAAGCGTTCCACCGCGTCTTCGTTCCACGGGTCGCAGCCCAGGCCCCAGACCGCTTCGGTTGGATAGGCAATCACCGCCCCGGCGCGAATTTCTCGCGCGGCTTGTTGCACACGCCAACTGTTGACCATGAAAGACTCTCCACAACGCAAATAAGGCTGTGCGCAGTTTACCGATCTTCCTCATAAAACCTAGCGCGCAAACCAGCGCCCATTGTCACAGACCGCCCGTCCCTCCATTTCCAGCTCAGTCAGCGCCGCCAGTACTTTGGGCAAGCTCCAGCCGCTGGCAGCGGCCAGCGCTTCGCTGCCAAGCGGAGCGGCATGGAGCAAACGCAACAACGGATGGGTGACGGGCGCCGGTGCCATGGACAACGGCAACTGCTGCCAACCCCGCAATGCTTCGAGAATGTGCTCGACGGTTTCCACCAGCGCCGCGCCGTCGCGGATCAACTGATGACAGCCACGGGCGCCGGGGTGATGGATCGACCCCGGAATGGCGTACACCTCGCGGCCCTGTTCGGCCGCCAAGCGTGCGGTGATCAGCGAACCGCTGGCGACACTGGCCTCCACCACCAGCACGCCGAGGGACAAACCGCTGATGATTCGGTTGCGGCGCGGAAAGTTGCTGGCGTGGGGCGGCGCGTCCAGCGGGAACTCCGACAGCACCGCGCTGCCTTGGGCGATCATCGCGTCCGCCAGCCGACGATTGCGCTGTGGATAAAAATTTTCCAGCCCGGTGCCCAGCACGCCAATTGTTTGCCCGCCCACGTCCAGCGCCGCCTGATGGGCCGCCGCATCGATGCCCAGGGCCAAGCCGCTGGTAATGACAAACCCGGCACTGGCCAGGCTTCGGGAAAACGCCGCGGCGGTGTCCATGCCTGGACGCGATGCCCGGCGGCTGCCGACCATCGCCAGCTGTGGTTTTTCCAGAATGGTCGCGTTGCCGGCGACGAACAACAGCGGTGGCGCATCGCTGATCTGCGCCAGCAGCGCGGGGTAGTCGGGCTGGTCCCACATCAGTAAATGCTGGGCCGGAGCCTCAAGCCAGGCCAATGCGTGGGCGGCGCCGTCACGTACATCCGGGTTGCGCCGGGCCTCGGCACACGCCGCCGGCAACCTCAGCGCTCGCCAGGCGCTGGCCGGTGCGCTGATGGCTTTGGAGGCCGAGCCAAAGGCCTCCATCAGGGTCATGAAACGTTTGGGGCCCAGTTCCGGCAAGCGGTGCAGGCGCAGACGGGCCTCCAGTTCCGCAGGGGAAACCGAAGCAGATTCAGGCAATAACATGGATCATCCTTGATCGTTATAAGCCCCGTCGAAACGGGAACAAGCTGTGGATAACTCTGTTGGTAACTTGTGAGAGCCGTTATGGGTTGCGCACCTTGTCGAGGATCGCCAACGAGCGTGAGGCGTATAACACCAGGCCATAGCTGAGCTTGTCGTAGGTGCGAAAAACCATCAGCAGGCCGGCACGTTCATCCGGGATTTTCACCTGCTCGCCGGTGATGCGGTCGCGTACGGTCTCGCCGGTCTTCATCACCGCCAGCACATTGCCCTCGGCCAGCCCGTCGCGCCGACCCTTGTTCAGGGTGACCACGTCCAGGGCGCCGATCTGGGTGACGCCGCGGGGGACATCGAGGATCAGCCCGTTGATGTCCGATGTCGGTGCGCTGGGCATGAACGTCGAGTTGATCGAGCGTTCTTCGCCACTGAACAGGCGATCGCCCAGGCGCACCTCCTGGGTGGTGCGTTGCAAGGCAAGCGTGGTGACATCACCCTCGGTGGCAACGACTTCACCGCTGCCGATGTCATCAGCGTTAATGCCCAGGAACTCCTTGGTTTCGGGATCGGTGTAGACCTTGCCCTGCCGGAAGATGCCATACGCCGACTGGTTCGCGTCGAATGAGCCGCGGGCAAAGATCCGGTCGCCTGTGCCGCTGAGCACCCGTTCGGCATCGCCGGCGACGATATAGGGCGCCTTGTCGAAATCTTCGGCCGCGTCGACGATGCGATTGCTCAGCAAAAAACTGTTGATGGCCTGCAGCGGGATGCTCGGGATCGCGTCGGCCACCGGCGAGCTGCGAATGCGCGGCGACAGCTTGATGGTGCCCCGAGAAGCGCCGCGATTGAGGGTCAGCCGTGGTTGGCCATTGACGTAGACCAGCGACAGGGTGTCGCCGGGATAAATCAGGTTGGGGTTCTCGATCTGTGGGTTGGCTTGCCAGAGTTCGGGCCATTTCCACGGCTCACGCAAGTATTTGCCGGAGATGTCCCACAGCGTGTCCCCTGTCACCACCGTGTATTGCTGGGGAAAACCTTCCCGAAGTTGCACTTGCCCGTGCGCGATACCGGCCGAGGCCAGAAGCAGCAGGGCGAGTAGTGATTTCCTCATGCGGTGAATCCCTTTATTATGTGCGTTCGCGTAAAACGCCAGAGCCCCCGTGGCTCGCTCCGTGATTTGAGGAGCAACGTTTTACAACGGTAGCCTGCATCCCAAGACACGCCAGGCCAGCCACCCGACTTTACCTCACACGTGCATTTATCAAGCTTATGGCCATTTTGAACATTCTCGAATTTCCGGACCCGCGCCTGCGCACGATCGCCAAACCGGTGACCGTAGTGGACGACGAAGTGCGTCAGTTGGTCGATGACATGTTTGAAACAATGTATGAGGCGCCAGGCATCGGCCTCGCCGCGACCCAGGTCAACGTGCACAAACGTATCGTCGTCATGGACCTTTCCGAAGACCGCAGCGAGCCCCGGGTGTTCATCAACCCCGAGTTCGAAACCCTGACCGACGAGATGGACCAATACCAGGAAGGCTGTCTTTCGGTGCCGGGCTTCTATGAAAACGTCGACCGCCCGCAAAAAGTCAGGATCAAGGCCCTGGACCGCGACGGCCAGCCTTACGAACTGGTTGCCGAAGGGTTGCTGGCGGTGTGCATCCAGCACGAATGCGACCACCTCAACGGCAAGCTGTTTGTGGATTACCTGTCTACCCTCAAGCGTGACCGGATCAAGAAGAAACTGGAAAAACTTCATCGCCAGAATGCTTGATGCCCCCCTTCAAAGGCTTGCCGCGGCAAGCCTTTTTCTTTTTGCGACTGCTTTGTAACTGAGAGCTTCCCATGACTGAGCCACTGCGCATCGTCTTTGCCGGCACTCCCGAGTTTGCCGCCGAACACCTCAAGGCCCTGCTGGCCAGCCCCCACGAAATCATCGCGGTCTACACCCAGCCGGATCGGCCGGCCGGCCGCGGGCAAAAACTGATGCCCAGCCCGGTCAAGCAACTGGCCCTGGAAAATCACATCCAGGTATTGCAGCCGCCGACCCTGCGGGACGCTCAGGCCCAGGCCGAATTGGCCGCCCTCAAGCCCGACTTGATGGTGGTGGTCGCCTACGGCCTGATCCTGCCCCAAGTGGTGCTGGATATTCCGCGCCTGGGGTGCATCAACAGCCACGCCTCGCTGCTGCCACGCTGGCGCGGTGCGGCGCCGATCCAGCGCGCCGTGGAAGCCGGCGACGCCGAGAGCGGCGTAACGGTGATGCGCATGGAAGCCGGCCTGGACACCGGGCCGATGCTGCTCAAGGTCAGCACGCCGATCAGCGCCGAAGACACCGGCGGCACTTTGCACGACCGCCTCGCGCTCATCGGCCCGCCCGCTGTGGTCCAGGCCATTGCCGGCCTGGCCGCCGGTACGCTGGAAGGTGAAGTGCAGGATGACAGCCTCGCCACCTACGCCCACAAACTCAACAAAGACGAAGCCCGCATCGACTGGAGCCGCCCGGCCATTGAGCTGGAACGCCTGGTGCGCGCCTTCAACCCGTGGCCGATTTGCCACAGCACGCTGAATGGTGAAGCCCTGAAGGTGCTGGCCGCCAGCCATGCCGAAGGGCAGGGAACCCCGGGTGAAGTCCTCGGTGCCAGCAAGGACGGTCTCGTCGTCGCCTGCGGTGAGCAAGCGTTGTGCCTGACACGTCTGCAGTTGCCCGGCGGCAAGGCGCTGAACTTCAGCGATTTGTACAACAGCCGTCGTGAGAAATTTGCCGTCGGCACTCATTTGGGCCAAGCGGCGGACGCTTCATGAATCCGCGTCTGGCCGCCGCCAAGGCACTTGCCGCCGTTCTCAGCGGCAAGGCCTCCCTCAACAGTTCCCTGCCGACCCAACTGGACAAGGTTGACGACCGTGATCGCGGCTTCACCCAGGACCTGGCGTTCGGCACCGCCCGCTGGCAGCCACGGTTGTCGGCCCTGGCGGCCAAGCTGTTGCAGAAGCCGTTTAAAGCTGCCGATGCCGACGTCGAAGCGCTGCTGCTGGTGGGGCTTTATCAACTGCTCTACACCCGCGTTCCCGCCCACGCCGCCATCGGCGAAACCGTGGGCTGTGCTGACAAGCTGAAAAAGCCCTGGGCCAAGGCCCTGATCAATGCCGTGCTGCGCCGCGCCCAACGGGAAAGCGAAACCCTGCTGGCCGAGCTGGAACACGACCCAGTGGTGCGCACCGCCCACCCGCGCTGGTTGCAAAAATCGTTGAAAGCCTTCTGGCCCGAGCAATGGGAAGCCATTTGCGCGGCCAACAACGCCCATCCGCCGATGATCTTGCGGGTCAACCGGCGTCACCATACCCGCGATGCGTATCTGGCCTTGCTGGGCGAGGCCGGCATCCCGGCCATCCCGTGCCAGTACAGCCGCGACGGTATCGTGCTGGAAACTCCTGGCGATGTACGCGCGCTGCCGGGCTTTGCCGACGGTTGGATCAGCGTCCAGGACGAAGCCGCGCAACTGGCTGCCGACCTGCTGGAACTGGCACCCGGCCAACGAGTGCTGGACGCTTGCTGCGCGCCGGGCGGTAAGACTTGTCACATCCTCGAAGCCGAGCCGAAGCTGGCCGGCGTGGTGGCGGTGGACCTGGAAGCCAAGCGCCTGGTGCGCGTGAAGGAAAACCTCGAACGTCTTGGCCTGGACGCCGAGCTGATCGCCGCCGACGGCCGCGACACCGCCACCTGGTGGGACGGCAAGCCGTTCCAGCGCATCCTGCTGGACGCGCCGTGCTCGGCCACCGGTGTGATTCGTCGTCACCCCGACATTAAACTCACCCGTCAGCCGGACGACATTGCCGCCTTGGCCGCGTTGCAGGGCGAACTGCTCGACGCACTATGGCCAACCCTGGAAGTCGGCGGCATGCTGCTGTACGCCACCTGTTCGACCTTGCCGACCGAGAACACCGAAGTGATCGAAGCGTTTCTCGCTCGTACGCCGGGCGCACGGGAGCTGGACATCGCCAGCAACGCCGGCCTCAAGCAGCCCCATGGCCGCCAGTTGCTGGCCCAGGAGGGCGGACATGACGGTTTCTACTACGCCAAACTGATCAAGATCGCCGCCGCACGCGGTTAAAACCGATTCGATAGGAGTGACCGGATGAAAATCATCATCCTCGGCGCAGGGCAGGTCGGCGGTTCGCTGGCTGAACATCTGGCCAGTGAAGCCAACGACATCACCGTGGTCGACACCGACGGTGAGCGCCTGCGGGATTTGGGCGACCGTCTCGACATCCGCACGGTACAAGGCCGTGGTTCCTTGCCGACCGTGCTGCGTCAGGCCGGTGCGGACGATGCCGACATGCTGGTGGCCGTGACCAACAGCGATGAAACCAACATGGTGGCCTGTCAGGTCGCTCACACGCTGTTCCACACCCCGACCAAGATCGCCCGGGTGCGCGAGGGGGCCTACCTGACCCGCGCCGAGTTGTTCGACAACGAAGCGATTCCGGTGGATGTGCTGATCAGCCCCGAGCAAGTGGTGACCAACTACATCAAGCGCCTGATCGAACACCCCGGCGCCTTGCAAGTGATCGACTTTGCCGAAGGCAAGGCGCAACTGGTGGCGGTCAAGGCCTACTACGGCGGGCCACTGGTGGGTCAGCAACTGCGCCAGCTACGCGAACACATGCCCAATGTGGAAACGCGGGTCGCGGCGATTTTCCGGCGTGACCGGCCGATCCTGCCCCAGGGCGACACGGTGATCGAAGCGGACGACGAGGTATTTTTCATCGCCGCCAAGGCCAACATTCGCGCGGTGATGAGCGAAATGCGCCGTCTAGACGAAAGAAACAAGCGCATCGTGATTGCCGGTGGCGGGCAGATTGGCGAACGTCTGGCCGAAGCCATCGAAAGCCGTTATCAGGTCAAGATCATCGAGATGAGCCCGGCGCGTTGCCGCTACCTCTCGGACAACCTGAACAGCACCGTGGTACTGCAGGGCAGCGCTTCGGACCGTGACCTGTTGCTGGAAGAAAACATCGCCGACGCCGACATCTTCCTGGCCCTGACCAACGACGACGAAGCCAATATCATGTCGTCGTTGCTGGCCAAGCGCCTGGGGGCGAAGAAGGTGATGACCATCATCAACAACCCGGCCTACGTCGACCTGATCCAGGGCGGCGAGATCGACATCGCCATCAGCCCGCAACTGGCAACCATCGGCACCTTGCTGGCCCACGTGCGCCGCGGCGACATCGTCAGCGTGCACTCCCTGCGCCGTGGCGCGGCCGAAGCCATCGAGGCGATTGCCCACGGCGACGCCAAGTCGAGCAAAGTGATCGGCAAGGCCATCCGCGACCTCGGCCTGCCGCCCGGCACCACCATCGGCGCGATCATCCGCGACGAAGAAGTGCTGATCGCCCACGACGACACCATGATCCAGACCGGCGACCATGTGATCCTGTTCCTGGTGGACAAAAAACACATTCGCGATGTCGAAAAGCTGTTCCATGTGGGGTTGAGTTTCTTCTGATCCGGAATCTGCGATGCCTGATCGTTCGCCTTCGCGGGCAAGCCCGCTCCCACAGGGTTTGGTGTTGTTCACGAAAATTGTGAGCAACAAAGATCTACTGTGGGAGCGGGCTTGCTCGCGAAGGCGGTCCAACGGCCAACAGATCAATCACTGACACCACCGAGGAAGCCCGCCATGCTCGACTCCCTGGAAAAAATGCTCGCCAAGGGCGTGGACAACGCCCTGCTGCGCTTCGGCCTGGGCAAGGGCTATCTGGACCTCGGCGAATTCGCCCGAGCAGCCGAGCACTTCCAGCGCTGCGTCGAATTCGACCCCAAATACTCAGCCGCCTGGAAACTGTTGGGCAAGGCCCACCAAGGCCAAGGCGATCTACCGGCAGCCCGCCAGGCCTGGGAACAAGGTCTGGAAGCCGCCCGCGCCCATGGCGACAAACAGGCGGAAAAGGAAATGACCGTGTTCCTCAAAAAACTGGATCGTCACGCCTGATATCGCCCCAGCCCCGTGGCGAGGGAGCTTGCTCCCGCTTGACCGGGCTGGTATTCCAGTGCGAAGCGCTCATGAAAAAGCGGTAAACATACCGATATCTAGCAATAGATAGCTAAAGCTAGCCAATGCAGCTAGATTTGCCTATCTATCGACATCAACCATTCTTACGCCGAGACATTGGCCTCTCTCGATGCGGGCTTTTTCAGGGTCCGCATCGACCGGCTTACCCCTTCAGAGGTTCAGTTTGTAAAGGTGATGTCCGAGCTCGGCGACGGGCCTTATGCCATTGCTGATATTGCGAAGGCGATGGAGCGTCCTCAATCATCGCTTGGACCGACTCGCGCCGACATCATCGCCAAGGGAATGATCTACAGCACAGATCGCGGATATCTGAATTTTACAGTGCCACTTTTCGCGGAATATATGCGCCGCCAAGAATGAGCTCTGCAATTGTGGCGACGTAATTCATTCCCCGCTGGGCTGCGCAGCAGTCTCCCAAACAGCCAACTCGATCTGTCCGCCTGCTTAACCGAACGACATTCGCCGCCCCCCGATCCAACAAGCTGAAATGATTTGATCAATCCCACCGTCAAGGACCGAACTCGTGAGCGTATCCCCCGCCCAACTCCTCTTCCTACCCGGCGCCTCGGGTAACACCCGGTTCTGGCATCCGGTTGCCGAACGCCTGACCCTTCCAGCGCGGCAGGTCCATATCGGCTGGCCCGGTTTTGGAGACACTCCGCCCGTCCCTGGCATAACCGGTATGGAAGACCTGGCGACTCGCGTGCTGGCCGAGATCGACCGGCCCACAGCGCTGGTGGCGCAGTCCATGGGCGGTATCGTCGCCGTGCTTGCGGCGCTTGAGCGCCCCGAACTGATCACGCACCTGATACTGACCGTCACCTCTGGCGGAGTGGATATGTCTGATCTGGACGCGCAGGACTGGCGCGCGGATTTTGCTGCCGCCAACCCGACGCTGCCGAGGTGGTTTCTCGACGACCGCACCGACCTCACGCTCCGGTTGACCGAGTTGCGCATGCCGGTGCTCCTCCTCTGGGGAGACGCTGATCCTATCAGCCCCGTTCGCGTCGGCCAGCGCCTTGCTGAGTTGTTACCCCATGCGGATCTACACGTTTTCTCTGGGGCCGATCATGACCTGGGTTTTACTCACGCAGATGAGGTGGCGAGGTTGATTGAGAGGCATCTGGGTTGTGGGTGAGCGAAGTATCGTTGAGTAAAAAAGGGGACTTATTTTCTGGAAGTAAATCTGTCCCCCTATTCCTAGGATTGCCTGCTTAAGGTTCTCCGGGACACCGCCGCCATCCCACAGTGGGAAGTCCTCAGGTACCGCTTGCCGGCTTTGCAAAGTGCGGAGACTGCCCGAACGACTCGATCAACAGTTCTGTGAGTACGTGGATCTTGCGAGCCGGATGGAGCCCCGGTGGGCGGACAACATAGGCACCTGCCGGAGGCGGTGGGTACCGGGTCATGATGGGCACCAGCGCCTGCGACCTCACGCTTTCATAGGTCAGGCAATCCGGCAGATAGGCAACCCCCAACCCTGCGACGGCGGCGGCGACCAGAGCGATGCCGTTATCAGCCTTGAAGCGCCCCTGCGGACGAACCGTAACCACCTTGTCGCCATCCATGAACTGCCAGGATTCGGTGCCCTGCATGAGCGCCTCGTGTGCGGACAGCTCCTCGGGCGATTCAGGTGCGCCATGGGCGCTGATATAACCGGGGCTGGCGACGAGCTTCGTATAAATCGGGCCGATACCCCTTGCAATAAGGTTTGAGTCCGGCAGGTAGCCAACGCGTATCGCACAGTCAAAACCTTCGGCGATCAGATCGACGAAGCGATCACTGTAGCTGGTCTGAATATGAAGCAAGGGATGACGGCGGGCCATTTGCGCCAGCATCGGCGCAAAGTGAGTCGGCCCAAAAGAAAGCGGGGCGGCAATGCGCAACCGACCGCGAAGGGGACCGGAGGGCAGCATCGTTTCCTTTGCTATGTCGATCTCGGCGCAGACCCTGGCCGCATGCTCGCGAAAAGTGGTTCCAGCCTCAGTGAGGGCGGCCCCGCGAGTGGTCCGCGCCAGCAACTGGACACCCAGTTCCGCCTCCAGCCGCACCAGCCTGCGGCTGACGATCGATTTGGATACGCCTAGCCGGAGGGCCGCAGGCGAAATACCGCCGGCATCAGCGACTTCTACAAAGGTTTGCAGCGCTTCGATATCCAAAATCAGCGTTCCTCATTCTGCAACACAGAAAGCCTCGAGATGCTACTACTGGGTCAAGTGACGCAACAGCACAATCCTGCTTCCTGGTGACGCTGTCTCTCCATGACAGGTCGTCCGGAAAGTGAATCACCTTCAACGCAGTGCAGACCTCAACCGCTCGCCCATCCAAAAGCGAGCGCTTGAACCGTCCACACGCAAATGACAACTAGAAGCAGGAGCAGCAAATGACAAGCGAGGCAATCCGCAACCCTCTGACCGACCACCTCTTGTCGCCTGAAAACTCGGCGCTGATCATCATCGACTACCAGCCCATCCAAGTGTCCTCGATCCGTTCGATGCTGCGTGACGAATTGGTGTTCAACATCACGAGCGTGGCCAAGGCGGCCATCAACTACAACCTTCCGATTATCCATTCGACGGTCAATGTCGCTACCGGTCGCAACAAGCCGCCCATTCAGCAGTTGCAGAACGTACTGGGGCATTTGCCCACTTACGATCGGACATCGATCAACAGTTGGGAAGACGTCGAGTTCAAACAGGCGGTTAAAGCCACTGGCCGCCGGAAACTCATCATGACCGCGCTCTGGACTGAAGCGTGCCTGACCTTTCCGGTACTCGATGCCATACAGGAAGGTTATGAAGTCTACGTGCCGGTTGATGCCGTCGGCGGTACATCCGTTGCCGCGCACGAAGCCGCGTTACGGCGAATCGAGCAAGCGGGGGCGAAACTGATCAGTCGCGTGCAGATGTATTGCGAACTCCAGCGCGATTGGGCGCGTGAATCGACCGTCCCAGGCTTTATGGGCGTGTTTGAAAACGCTGACGGTTTCAACGCCGAAAAGGCCTTGTAGGCGTTAACCAAGAACGTCTGTGGCCGATGAGGTGACGACGGTGAGACCTGTGGACACAGGTCTCATTTCTAATTCTTGATCGGATGTGCAGGTATTGCCCTGGGCAGATGAATCCGAGGTGGGTTTACAGAAAAGGTCCCCTTTCACACCTAACAACTCAAACCCCGTGGCGAGGGAGCTTGCTCCCGCTTGAGTGCGAAGCGCTCACAAAAAATCACCAAGCCCCTGTCTAGGCCTATTTAGCGCAACTAGGGCAGAGATGATTGATGTGCTGGAAATACACAGTCCCTGCGCTGGTGACATTTAGAAGGCCATCGTTCAGCTCTACAGGGAGATCGTTGGCGAGTGCCCCAAGCGTTGAATGCTAGGCTTGGTCTCTGAGATACCTTGTGGTGTATCGCTGCTTTGAGCATCTAAGCGCCATAGTTGCTTCTGGCCGAGATCCAGCGCCAACCCCCGCTGGGGTTTTCCCACGTTTCGTTAGCGAGCCTCCAAGCCCTTGTGTATGCGCATTGTAGTGCTGTCCCTGGTCCTCACGCTGTTCGGCTGCGCTACTGCGTCGGACCCGCCGAGGGGCGAGGGTGGCGATTGGCGGTCCTTCTATATAGTGAATCATGGCCTGCATACCGGGTTGGTCATTGCGCGCTCCGATCTACTTCAGGTGCTTCCCGCACTGGCCGAAGCGTTTAGCGACGGCGACTTTGTTGAGTTCGGTTGGGGTGACGAGGATTTTTACCGAGCCCCACAGGCCACCTTGAGCCTCGCCCTGCGAGCCTTGTTCGGGTCGACGGCAACCGTACTGCATGCGGTCAAGATTGACGGAGACCCCAGGCGGCGTTTCGCCGCAAGCGAGGTCATCGAAGTGCGGGTGACGGAGGACGGCTACCAACGACTGCTCGCGTTCGTGGCCGGGACCTTCACCCGCTCAGCGACGGGCACCTTGGTGGTGCTCGGGCCTGGCCTGTATGGAGAGAGCCGGTTCTACCAGGCCGAGGGTAGCTATTCGCTGTTTTATACCTGCAATACCTGGGTCGCAGAGGCGCTGGCCGCGAGCAGTTGCCCCATATCGCCTACGGCGGTGATTACGGCGGGGAACGTCATGTCGCAGTTACGCCGGGCGACAGCGGTCGGTGCGTCCTGCCTGGTTACCCGCTAACCCGTGCCTGACGGCGGGAGTGTATTCCAGTGATGCTGACATCCAGTTTCCAGTGAATGTGACTCACCCAAAGTCCTGTTTGCGAAATTGCATCCCACGTGTATCAGAAATAAAGTGGCCACTTGCCCCTCTACCGAATATTCATATGCCGCATTTCAGGTTTTTCTGCATCAACGCATTCTGAAGCGTTACACCCCGACGGATCGGAAATCCTCGCTCTACGACATAAAAACCATGCAATACAAAGAATGGTTCAGCCGTTTTGCTGACATGAGAAGTAAGCTCGCTGATTCCAAGCAACTTGGCTTCTTTATGAATGCGATTCATTAATAAAGAACCTATTCCCCGCCGGGGATGATTACCCGACACAAAAAAATGGTCGATGTAACCGTTCGGTTGAATGTCGGCGTAGCCTACTATTTCGCCGTCGATCTCAGCCACGAACGGACGGAGATCTCGAAGATGATTCGCCCAGAGCTTCGGATCAAGATCAGCAGGAGCCCAGGCTTCGATTTGATCGTGGGTGTAATCTCTTGACGCAATATCGTGAATGGCAGAGTAAAAGACGTGGAACAACGCAATCTCATCTCCGATTCTGAACCGTCGAATCGCCACATTGTTTCTCGAAAGGTGTCCAAAAAAATCGGTGTCTGTCATACCCGCTGCAAAATCAGAAATAAACTGCCCCAAGTTCCATAGACACGTGCGAAGGATGCCTTCTGGCCGTTTTCAGCCTTTCGCTAAAAGGGTTGTATGGGAGGTGAGGAGCGGTTGTTGTTGGAAGAGTTCTTGTTTAGAGAGAACTCGTCCACGTCTATGGATGAACGCACCAAAACCCGACGCAGAACGCCGGGTTTTTCCGTTGGGAACAGCCTACCTACCGCCCCGGCTCCACATTATCCAATACCTGATTCGCCAACAACGAACTCAGCTCAATCAACTGCTGAATCCCCAGCGCCAAATGACGCCGCGAGCCTTTCAGGTCGAACGCCAGATCAGCAGCCATGGCATCGGCTGAAGCTAAGGTTTCACTGAGATTAGCGAGCAAGCATTCGTTATCGAGGCCTTTCACGACGGTGAATAGCTGGCCCGGTTTGGGGTCGTCTTGGGATTTATCCGGTTTCGGTAACAAGTAGTGATCAAGCACGCGTTTGGTGGTTTCGTCTTGTTGCTTGGCTTTGGATTTTGCGGATGTATAGGTGGAATCTGCTTCTGGCGGATTCGGGGTTATTTTGAACATAAGCTTCGGTTCCAGATGTGATGCCGACACCCCGAAGCTACTAAACAATGGGGTGGCAGCTGTACGCAGGTTAGTAGACCGGGGAACCGAAGAAGCCGGCGCGCCTGAGCGCCCTGCGTACAGCCGCCATCAAGAACAGGGGGTGGGCCCTGTTTGAGAAGCGCTTGTACAACTTCGATTACCTCGGGCTACTAAACCCGACCACTGATGGGCAGTGGCAGGAAGACAATAGAACCCCGGGACAAGGCGCACAAGCGGGCGGATTCTGGCGTAGTTGTAGGCAAAGGCGCAAGGATTCGTGGCTGGATAGAGCGGTGTAGGTGAGGGCTGTAGGAGGGAGGTTTTTTGGCGATGCGGGCGGGTGTTCTCCTTTGCATCCGAGTCGATTTCATCGCGAGCAGGCTCGCTCCCACAGAGAGTGGCAACAGGAACAAACGCCCACGCCCCTGCGACTTTGCCTACAACTAAACCGGACCTAGCCTGATTGTGCGCCTTGGCCCGCGAGCTCTATCGTTTCTCAGCACTTCCACCATCAATTCATTGCCGAGTTTTCCATGAAAACTTCAAAGCGTACTCCAAAGCCGTTGCTTGCTGCCCGGTACGAGGCAGAGGCTCGCCGTCTGGCTGGTTGCCCGTCCAGCATCGAGCGCCAGTTCTTGTCAGTCAGCCTTGCCAAAGGTAAGGAGCTTGAACCCGTTGGCCGGATGGCCGGTGTCAGAAGCTGAGTTCTGTCGATATGAAAAGACCGCCACATGGGCGTTTTTTTGTTTTCACTCTGGGCAAAGCTGCATCCAATGATCAGCAGTCACCTGATTACGCCCCAACGCCTTTGCCCGTACAGCGCATTCTGCGCATAGGCCAATGAAAGCCCAACCTTACGCATGGTGGATGGCCGGGCCGTTCAAAAATTTGGGGGAAGGAGGATCTTCGCCTTGACCCCCGGCCATCGCGTTGTGTCATGTTGATCGTGTTCAGCCTTTTGGGGGCTGCTGCGCAGCCCAGCGGGAGCAAGCTCCCTCGCCACGGGGGTGGGCTGTTGCAGATGTTGTGTTCACCACTGAGAGCGGGCTTGATCGCGATAGCTATCTAGCGGAAATGACGGTGTTTCTGAAAAAACTGGATCGGTAGGAGCTGGTAGGAGCTGGTAGGAGCTGCCGAGTGGAACGAGGCTGCGATCTTTTGATTTTGATCTTTCACTCATGACTCAATTGCCTGGGGCAAGATCGCAGCCTCGTTTCACTCGTCAGCTCCTACAGGTGGGGCGAGTCCCCGCGCTATAAAGGTTGCGCCGTTATTTACGCTTCAGCATCTCCGGCAACTGCGTCACCAGCTTCTGGTTATTCAACGGCGCCCGAATGAACCCACGCTGGGTACCGTCCGGGCCGATGACGGCGAGGTTGCCACTATGATCAACCGTGTAGTTGGGCTTGCTGGTATCCGCCGGGATGAACGGAATGCTCACCGCGTTGGCCAGCTTCTGCAGGTCTTCGATGGATGACGGGGTCAGGCCGATGAACTGCGGGTCGAAGTAGCCCAGGTACTGCTTGAGTTGCTTGGGCGTGTCGCGGTTCGGGTCGACGCTCACCAACACGATCTGCAACTTATCCACAGCTTCCTTCGGCAACTCGCTTTTAATCTGGCGCAGTTGGGCGAGGGTGGTCGGGCAGATGTCCGGGCAGAAGGTGTAGCCGAAGAACAGCAGGCTCCATTTGTCTTTCAGTTCGTCCATCACCACGGCCTGACCGTCCTGGTCGGTCATTTTCACGTCCGGCAGGTTGCGGCTCTGGGGCAGCAGGATGATGCCGGCGTCGATGAGTGCTGTCTGGGCGCCCTCGCCTTTACCGGACAGCACTTTGTTGATGGTCAGGCCCATGATCAGCGCGATCACGGCCACGAGGATGAAGACGGTTTTCTGGGTTCGAGTCATAGGCTCAACAGTAAGTAGTGATCTACAAGCAGGGCGATGAACAGCAGGAACAAGTACCAGATAGAGTACTTGAACGTGTTGATCGCCGCGTGCGGCCGACTGCCACGGTACAACACCACGGCCCATTGCAGAAACCGGGCGCCTAGCACCAGCGCGCAAACCAGGTACAGCAGGCCGCTCATCTGGATCACAAAGGGCATCAGGCTCACCGCCAGCAGCACCAGGGTGTACAGCAGGATATGGATCTTGGTGTAGCGCTCGCCGTGGGTCACCGGCAGCATCGGGATGTCTGCCTTGGCGTATTCCTCTTTGCGATGAATCGCCAGGGCCCAGAAGTGCGGTGGGGTCCAGGCGAAGATGATCAGCACCAGCAGCAACGGTTCGGCGCTGACATGCCCGGTGGCGGCCACCCAGCCCAGCAGCGGTGGCGCCGCGCCGGCCAGGCCGCCGATGACGATGTTCTGCGGCGTCGCCCGCTTGAGAAAGCCGGTGTAGATCACCGCATAGCCGAGCAAGGAGGCCAGGGTCAGCCAGGCGGTCAGCGGGTTGGTGAACGCCAGCAACAGCGCTTGGCCGGCCACCGCCAGGGCCAGGGCGAAGGTCAGTGCGGCGGCCGGTGAGACCCGGCCTTCGGCCAGGGGGCGTTTGTGAGTCCGGGCCATCACCGCATCGATGCGCCGGTCCACCACATGGTTGACCGCCGCCGCGCCGCCGGCACACAGGGCAATGCCCAGGTTGCCGAACACCAGGACCGTCCACGGCACCCCGGCGCGGGTGGCGAGGAACATGCCCACCAGCGAGGTGATCAGCATCAGCACCACCACTTTGGGCTTGGTCAGCTCCAGATAATCGCGCCAGATCGCCTGGCTGTGGCGTTCACCGGTCAGGGTTGCCATGGCATCTCTCCTTTTATTGTAATGGGGCTGGGCTTATGCGCATTGAAGCGCCAGCGCAGCGGGATTTGATGCTTGACCCGAACCAGGCTGGTGCGGGCGTGATAATTGACCAGCACCAGGGTCAGCAGCAGCGCGGCGCCCCCGGCGTTGTGCGCGACGGCCACCGGCAGCGGTAGATGAAAGAGCACGTTGCTGATGCCCAGGGTGATTTGCGCCGCCAGTGCGATCAGCACCAGCCCGGCCAGCCGGGTCATGCCGACGGTTTTCAATTGCCAGGCCAACCCCAGCAGCACCACGGTCACCAGCAGCGCGCCGATGCGGTGGGTCAGGTGGATGGCGGTGCGTGCGTCGCTGTCGAGCTGGCCGCCCAGGTAGTTCGGGCCGATGTGCTGGGTCAGATGGAAGCCGTTGGCAAAATCCGCCGGTGGCAGCCATTGCCCGTGGCAGGTGGGGAAATCGATGCAGGCCACGGCGGCGTAATTGGAGCTGACCCAACCGCCGAGGGCGATCTGGCCGATCACCAGCAGCAGCCCGGCGGTGGCCCAGTGTTGCAGTCGCTTGGGCACGGTCAGCGCTGGCAACACACCGGATAATCTCAACGTGAGCAGAAACAGCAGGCTCAGGGTGGCGAAGCCGCCCAGCAGATGCCCGGTCACCACTTGCGGCCACAGCTTGAGGGTGACGGTCCACATGCCGAACGCCGCCTGGGCAACCACCACCGCCAGCAGAAACAGCGGCAGTTTCAATGGCAGGCCGGGGTGGCGCCGGTTCATCCAGGCCCGGGCGGCCAGCGCGGCAATCATCAGCCCCAGCAGGCCGGCGAAGTAGCGATGGACCATCTCGTTCCAGCCCTTGTGGGCTTCCACCGGGGCGTCGGGAAAATGCAGTTCGGCATGGGCCAGTTGGGCTTCGCTCTTGGGTACGCTGATGAACCCGTAGCAGCCGGGCCAGTCCGGGCAGCCGAGGCCGGCGTGGGTGAGCCGGGTGTAGGCGCCCAGCAGGACGACGATCAGTGCCAGCAACGTGGCAAACAGCGCGAGGCGAAATCCAGGTTTGGCCATGTCGTTGCCCTCATCCGATGTTCGACAGTTTCAACAGATGTCGCAGGTCGTTGAGCAGCGCCTTACCCTTGATCCGGGCGTCATAACGCAGCACCAGGTTGCTATGGGGATCGATGATCCACAGCTGCGCTTCCTCGCTGCCTTGGGCACCTTTCTGATAGGCCGGCAGGTCAAGCGGATAGCGCTGCAGTTGCGGGTATTCGCGCTGCAACTGGGCGTCGTATTCGGCGTTCAGCGGTTGCGCGATGGCCAGGGCATGGCTGGCGCGGGAAGCGTCGCGGCCCAGGCCGATCTGCACCTGACGGGCCAGGTACACCAATTGCCGGCAATCCTCGGAGCACGCCTGCGGCGCCGTGACCAGGATCTGCCAGCGTTTCTCGTCAGCCTGCACGCCAATCTCGGCGCGGGTCTGGCCGTTGCCGATCAGTTCGCCGTGATAGCTGCGGCTTTCCGGGACCCAGAACTGGAATTTGTACATGCCGGTGGCCAGAATCATCGGGCCGATCACCCCGAGCACGATCAGCAGCAGTTGCACGCGGCCGCGTCGACGGTTGTGCGCCGTGGGCGCCTCAGACGTGTTGGTTGGATTCATGGTGTTTCCCATGGTGTCTCCCTGCGTTGTGCCATCCGAGATAAAGAAACAGGCCGAACAGTGCCGCCGCCATGGCGAACCACTGCACGGCATAGCCGAGGTGTTTTTCCGGGCCCATGGCCACCACCGGCCAATCGGTCCGGTAGGCACCGGGCCCGCTTTGTTGGCGTAATTGGTAGGCGAAGCCGTTGCGGCCCAGTTCGGCCCAGAGTTTGTCCGGTTCGATGGTGGTCACCAGGCGCGGCCACGGCGCGTCGGCCGGGTCGGCGTGGAGCTGGAACGTGGCGCCCGGAGCCACATAGACCCAGGCTTGAAGGCTCACCGGTTGTTCCGGGGTGCTGAAGGCCGGCGGGGTGCGGCGGTCAGGCCAGGGCAACCAGCCGCGGTTGACCAGCAGCCACAGGCCGGTGGCATGGTCGAGAAAGGGTTGCAGCAACTCCACGCCGACCTTGCCGTCGTGCTGGCGGTTATCCAGCAGGATGCTGTGCTCGGCGTCGAACTGGCCTCGCAGGCTGACCGGTCGAAAGGCCGGATCCGCCGTCTGTTGCAGTTCGCCGCTGTCCATCGGCGGCGCCACGCGGCGCTCGGCATAACTGTGCATGAGCTCGCGCTTCTGCTCGCCCCGGCTCAGTTGCCAGAAACCCAGGCACACCATCACCGGCAGCAGGATCGCCACTACCAGAGACGGCACGATGCCCGGCCGAAAGCCTTTCATGGCGCCGTTCCAAAGCTGTCGAACGAGATAGCTATACTCACGTGCATCGCGTCCCCCCGGAGTGTCCCTAATGCTAAAAGCAGCGATCGTCCTGATGCTGATTGCCACGATTGCGAGCCTGTTCAGCGGCCTGTTTTTTCTGGTCAAGGACGAAGGCAATTCCAATCGCCTGGTCATCGCCCTGACGATTCGGGTGAGCCTGGCCGCCATCACCGTCGGCTTGATCGCCTGGGGCTTTTTCAGCGGCCAGTTGGTGTCCCACGTGCCTTGGTAAATCCTCAGAGCACGTAGACGAAGATGAACAAGCCAATCCACACCACATCGACGAAGTGCCAATACCAGCTCGCCGCCTCGAAGCCGAACTGATGCTCGTTGTCGAAGTGCCCGCGCATGATCCGCATCAGCATCACAAACAGGATGATCGTGCCGATGGTGACGTGGGCGCCGTGGAACCCAGTGAGCATGAAGAACGTCGCGCCGTAGACGCCGGAGCCCAGGGTCAGGCCCAGTTCCTGGTAGGCGTGGATGTATTCCTCGGCCTGGAAGCCGAGGAACGCGCAACCCAGCAGCACGGTGATCGCCAGCCAGATCTTCAGCGCGCCGCGATGGCCTTTTTTCAAGGCATGGTGGGCGATGGTCACCGTGACGCTGGAGCTGACCAGCAGGATGGTGTTGAGCAGCGGCAGGCCCCAGGGGCTGATCACATCCTTGGGCGCGGGAAAGAGTTTCGGATCGGGGTTGTTCAGCAGCGGCCAGACGAACTCGAAGTTCGGCCAGAGCATGTGCGACAGGCCCTTCTCTCCTTCACCGGCCAAGCCTGGCGCCGAGATCATGCGCACATAAAACAGCGCGCCGAAGAAGGCGATGAAGAACATCACTTCAGAGAAGATGAACCAGCTCATGCCCCAGCGGAATGAGCGGTCAAGCTGCGCGCTGTAGAGCCCGGCGCGGCTTTCCTTGATCACCGCGCCGAACCAGCCGAACAGCATGTAGGCCAGCAACAGGCCACCGACGAAAAAGATCAGCGGGCCGTGGGAGTCAGGCCGGTCGGCTTTCAGGTCGTTGAACCAGGTCGCCAGGCCATACACCGTGACGAACATCCCGACGGTGGCGATGATCGGCCATTTGCTCTGGGCCGGAACGTAATAGTGCTCGTGAGTTGCCATTTATTGTTCTCCTTATCGGGCACGCTATCGGTCAGTGTTTACAGCCACCGGTGGATGACGAGCGGTGATATCGAACAGCGTGTAGGACAGCGTCAGGTGCTTCACTTCCTTGGGCATGTCCCGGTCAACGATGAAGCGCATGGGCATTTCGATACGTTCGCCGGGTTGCAGCACTTGCTGGGTAAAACAAAAGCATTCGGTCTTGTGGAAATAGGCCGCCGCGTTGCTCGGCGCGATGCTCGGAACGGCCTGGGCGCTCATCGGCCGATCGGTAGGGTTGTGGGCGACGAAGACCATCTCGTTCACCGCCCCTGGCTGGACCACCAACTGGTCAGCCTTGGGATAGAAGTCCCAGACCATGTCCACCGAGTTGGTCGACAGGAACTGCACACGCACTTGGCGCGACTCATCAACGATTTGTTCACCTTCGTACTGCCCCGCGGTCTTACCGTTGATGCCGAACACCCGGCACATCACGTCATAGATCGGCACCAAGGCAAACCCGAAGGCAAACATGGCCACCACCACCACAAGCAGGCGAGTGACCAGTTTCTTCAGTGAAATTGAGTCAGCCATGGTTACAGCCTCTTGCACCGAACCCTGTGGGAGCGAGCCTGCTCGCGATAGCGGTGTGCCTGGCACCCCGAGTCGCGTCTATCGCGAGCAGGCTCGCTCCCACAAAAGCGGCGGTGTTCATTTCACTTCCGGCGGCGTAGTAAAGGTGTGATACGGCGCCGGTGACGGCACGCTCCACTCCAATCCTTCGGCGCCATCCCACGGCTTGGCCGGAGCCGGCTCGCCGCCGCGAATGGTCTTGATCACGATGAACAGGAAGAAGATCTGCGTGGTGCCGAACATGAAGGCGCCGATGGACGAAACCATGTTGAAGTCGGCGAACTGCAGGTTGTAGTCCGGGATCCGCCGGGGCATGCCCGCCAGGCCGACGAAGTGCATCGGGAAGAACGCCAGGTTCATGCCGACGAACGACAGCCAGAAGTGCAGCTTGCCGAGGGTTTCGTCGTACATGTGGCCGGTCCATTTCGGCAGCCAGTAGTAGGCCGAGGCGAAGATCCCGAAGATCGCGCCGGGCACCAGCACATAGTGGAAGTGCGCGACCACGAAGTAGGTGTCCTGATACTGGAAGTCCGCCGGGGCGATGGCCAGCATCAGCCCGGAGAAACCGCCGATGGAAAACAGGATCACGAACGCCACGGCAAACAGCATCGGCGTCTCGAAGGTCAGTGAGCCTTGCCACATGGTGCTGGCCCAGTTGAATACCTTCACCCCGGTGGGCACGGCGATCAGCAGGGTGGCGTACATGAAGAACAGCTCGCCCACCAGCGGAATGCCCACCACGAACATGTGGTGCGCCCAAACGATGAACGACAGGAACGCAATGGCCGCCGTGGCGTAGACCATCGAGGTGTAGCCGAACAGCGGCTTGCGCGAGAACGCCGGGATGATCGAGCTGACGGCACCGAAGGCCGGCAGGATCATGATGTACACCTCGGGATGCCCGAAGAACCAGAACACGTGCTGGAACAGCACCGGGTCACCGCCGCCGGCAGCGCTGAAGAAGCTGGTGCCGAAGTGGATGTCCATCAGCATCATCGTCACGCAGCCGGCCAGCACCGGCATCACCGCGATCAGCAGGAACGCGGTGATCAGCCAGGTCCAGACGAACAGCGGCATCTTCATCAGGGTCATGCCGGGGGCGCGCAGGTTGAGGATGGTGGCGACCACGTTGATCGCGCCCATGATCGAACTGATGCCCATCAGGTGGATGGCAAAGATAAAGAACGTCACGCTTTCCGGCGCATAGGTGGTGGACAGCGGCGCGTAGAAGGTCCAGCCAAAGTTCGGCCCGCCGCCTTCCGTGAAGAGCGTGGACACCAACATCAGGAACGCCGCCGGCAACAACCAGAAACTGAAGTTGTTCATGCGCGGCAGGGCCATGTCCGGCGCCCCGATCATCAGCGGGATCATCCAGTTGGCCAGGCCGACGAAGGCCGGCATCACCGCGCCGAAGACCATCACCAGGCCATGCATGGTGGTCATCTGGTTGAAGAACTCCGGCTGCACGATCTGCAGACCTGGCTGGAACAGCTCGGCGCGGATCACCATGGCGAACGAGCCGCCCAGCAGGAACATGGAGAAGGCGAACCACAGATACAGCGTGCCGATATCCTTGTGGTTGGTGGTCAGTACCCAGCGCATCAGCCCTTTGGCGGGGCCGTGGGCGTGGTCGGCATGACCGTGGTCATCGATCACAGCACTCATGTCCTGTCTCCTTCGAACGAGTGGGCTGGGCGGCGCGCGGCTGTGAGCTGCGACCGGTTGCGGGAGCAAACGTCAGGCCGGCTCATTGGCTTTCCGCCTGTTTGAGTTCCAGCACTTCTTTAGGCGTCACCATGTCGCCCTTGTTGTTGCCCCAGGCGTTACGTTCATAGGTCACGACCGCCGCGATATCGACTTCCGACAGCTGCTTGCCGAACGCCGCCATGGACGTGCCGGGTTTGCCGTGGAAGACAATGCTCAGGTGATCCTTGATTGGCCCAGTGGCGATTTTCGAGCCCTTGAGTGCCGGGAACATCGGTGGCAGGCCCTGGCCTTCGGCCTGGTGACAGGCCACGCAGGTGGTGTGATAGACCTTGTCGCCACGCTCAATGAGTTCTTGCTGCGTCCATTCCTTGCTGGTCAGCTCTTTGAGCTGCGCCGCTTCGGCCTTGCGTTCGGCCAGCCATGCTTCGTAGTCGGGTTTGCTCTTGACCTCGACCACGATCGGCATGAACCCGTGGTCCTTGCCGCACAGCTCGGCGCATTGGCCGCGATACAGGCCGGGCTTGTCGACGCGGGTCCAGGCTTCGTTGACGAACCCGGGAATCGCATCGCGCTTGACCGCGAACGCCGGCACCCACCAGGAGTGGATCACGTCGGCGGAGGTCACCAGAAAGCGCACCTTGGCATCGACCGGCAGCACCAGCGGCTTGTCGACTTCCAGCAGGTAGTGTTCGCCCTTGGCGCTCTGGTTATTGATTTGTTCGGCGGGGGTGGCCAGGTTGCTGAAGAACTCGACGTCCTGGCCCAGGTATTTGTAGTGCCACTTCCATTGATAGCCGGTGACCTGGATATCGATGTCCGACTCGCTGGAGTCGTACATTTTGATCAGGGTGGCGGTGGCGGGAACCGCCATCGCCACCAGGATCAGGAAAGGCACGATGGTCCAGAGAATTTCGACGCGGGTATTTTCGTGGAAATTGGCCGCGTTCTGGCCGGTTGAGCGGCGGTGCATCATCATCGACCAGAACATGGCGCCGAAGACGATGATGCCGATCACTACACAGATCCAGAAGATGGTCATGTGCAGGTCGAACACTGCATTGCTGATCTGTGTCGCTCCAGGCGCCATATTCACAGTCCAGGCCGCTTGCGCCTGGCTGAAAATCGACCACAACAGGAGGCCCATCCATACGTGTGGATGTCGCGTCATTGCGGGTTCCCCTTATCGTTCTTGTTATCCCGTCGGCGTAACGCCAGCGGCAAGGGATCGGCTACCTCAGACTACCAACTTGACTCGCCGCGCCTTGCTGCACATGCAATCGGGTGTCATCAGCTAACTCCATTCCAAACCGAGTATAGACAGCACCTGCAACCTCGCAACGCGATGGCGTAAATCGTTTGAAACAGGCAGGGCTTGCGCTAGAGCCCACGAATGGAGAAGGATGCGAACTGAGTGATGGCAAACCGATATAACAGCGACGTATCAAGGACGAACCGGTTATGAAAAATAGGTCTGAGGAGTGTCTTTTCGCCAGCTAAGTTATGTCTTCCTTATTTCATTGCCTTGTCCCCTGGAGTTGTCATGAACACCGCCGCATTGCGCGAGCAGATCCAAAAAGCCCAACAACATGAGGCCGAGACCGGCCAACTGACGCGTCAGCTGGAGGCCCAGCTGCCGAACCTGCACCGTGCCATCCAGTTGCCGGACGCCGATGCCAACGATGTCTTGGCACGTTTCGTCGCCGCCTACATTGATGAAGTGCCCGATTTGCTGGATGCGGCCAATGAAGTCGCCAGGGAGGCGGGTATCGAGTCGCAGATCAAACCGGTACTCAAGATTGCCGAACAGTACTTCCTCCAGCCGCCGACGATCATGGCCGGCCATGTCGGGCTCGACAGCCTGCTGGACGAAGCCTATCTGGCGCACCGGTTTGTCGAGGAGGTCAATGACCTGTACATCAAGCATTTCGGCCAGCCACTGATCCCCTTGGACATGACGGTCGCCAATCTGATTGCCCACCAGTTGATCGGGGAGGAGTTTGCCAATCAACTCGATGAAGTGGTGCACCACACGTTCGATGAGATGCTCAATGACGAGACGTTTGCATTGGAGTCGGTAGAAACCTACCGCGAGAAGCTCAGCAGTCCGCAAACCGGCGCGGCCTGGAAGCGCTGGCCATGCATGTCCCGTCGCTTGGGCGTGGGTCTGGAACTGGATCAGCCGGCGGCTTGATCCGGCTGAAACACTCATCCCTCTTGTGGGTGTTCACAGAAATTGTGTCCACCACAAATCCTGTGGGAGCGAGCCTGCTCGCGATAGCGGTTGAACCTGCAACATTGATGTCGACTGATTCACCGTTATCGCGAGCAGGCTCGCTCCCACATTTTGCTCAAGGTGTCAGGTGGCCGCTGCGCCCACCCCCACCGTGGTGCGCAAGCGCCCTTCCAGCCTGCGCTTCAGCCCGCGGGATTCAATCAACAGCTTTGAGCCCTTGCTGGCATTCGCCCGACCCCATTCTTCCAAAAGCTCCAGGCACGAATGGTCGATGTAGCTCAGGTTATTGAGCGGCACATGCACCGTCGCGCCTGTGGGAATGGTGCCCAGCACCTGGGTCAGCGCCGGAACCTTCAGGAAGGTTGCCGCCCCCACCAGTCGCAATTCCATCTCACCCTCCTGGGGCAGATCGATCAGGCTGATTTTCAGTCGGGAGGCTTTCCAGGCCAGTTTTGCCAGGGTCAGGCCGAAACCGATCAATACGCCGGTCAGCAGGTCGGTGAAGATGATCGCCAGTGCCGTGGCGGCATAGGTGAACATCGGCATCCGGCCATAACGTCCCAGCCCGCGAAACGCCTTGAGATCCACCAGTTTGAAACCGGTGTACACCAACACACCCGCCAGGCTCGCCACCGGAATGCTCTGTAGCACGCTGGACAGCAGAAGCACGAAGAGCAACAGCCACAGGCCATGGAAAATCGTCGACATCCGTGTGGTCGCCCCGGCCTGGACGTTGGCCGAGCTGCGCACGATCACGCCGGTCATCGGCAGGGCGCCGAGCAGACCGCAGAGCATATTACCGATGCCCTGGGCGGACAGTTCCCGGTCGAAATCCGCGCGTTCGCCGCTGTGCATGCGGTCCACGGCGGCGGCCGAGAGCAGCGTTTCGGCACTGGCGATGAAAGCGACAGCGAACGCGGCGATCAGCAAGGTGGGGTCGGCCAGATTCAGCAGGTCCGCCGGGCGCAGCCAATCAATGGCTTCGGCGAGGTTCTCCGGGACTTCCACGCGTTTGACCTGCAAGGCCAACAGAAGGCTGGCAATTGTCGCCAGGCCCACGCCGAGCAGGGCACCGGGAACAAAGCGCAAGCTGTGAGGGCGAAACTTTTCCCACAGCCACATCACCGCAATCGTCGACAAACCGAGTAGACCCGCCTGCCAGCCGAACGACGGCAACGCCTGAGCCACTGCCGCAGGGAACGCCGCCAGATTATCCAGCCCCGATGGCTTAGGCACCGCGTCGAGCATCACATGGACCTGGGACAATACGATCAGCACACCGATACCCGCCAGCATGCCGTAGACCACCGCGGGCGCGGTTACCCGGAACCAACAGCCCAGGCGAAAGCGCCCGGCCAGTAGCTGGAGAAGACCGGCCAACAGCAGAATCGGCCCGAGCATCGCGACGCCGTGCTGGCGCACCAGTTCGAAGACCAATACCGCCAACCCTGCGGCCGGACCGCTGACTTGCAACTTGGAGCCGGCCAAAAAACCCACTACCAGCCCGCCGATGATGCCGGTGATCAGACCTTTGGCCGGTGGCAGGCCCGAGGCGATGGCAATGCCCATGCACAAGGGCAGCGCCACCAGAAACACCACCACGGAAGCCAACAGCTCCCGTGGCAGAACAGCTTTTAATTGAGCAGCACGCATGGCGACTCTCCCGAAGTTTTCTTCAGGCATGGCGAGGCCCTACCGCGTAAACAGCGGTAAGGCTTGAACCATGCAAGGATGATTAGGAGTGGTTAGAAGCGCGCTTTAGGCGTCGCCACCGGTATCGGATGGCTGCCATCGAGTGGCAGGAAACAACCCTGGTCCGCGTCGTAGGCTTTGATCTCGCTGGTCTCGATGTTGTACACCCAGCCATGGATGAACAATTGGCCGTTGGCCATGCGAGAGGCGACCGAGGGATGCGTTCGCAAATGTTGCAGCTGCGCGATCACGTTCTCTTCGGTGAGGATGGGCATGATCTGTTTTTCGTCGCCGCACGGGCAGTTGTCATGGACCATGGTCTTGGCCACTTCGGCGTGGCGCAACCAGGCTTTGACCGTGGGCATTTTTTCCAGGGTGTCGGGATTCAACACGGCACGCATGGCGCCGCAGTCGGAGTGACCGCAGACGATGATGTGCTGCACACCGAGGGCCAGCACGGCGTATTCGATGGCGGTGGAGACGCCGCCGTTCATCTGCCCGTACGGCGGAACGACGTTGCCGACGTTGCGGGTCACGAACAGGTCGCCGGGGGAGCTATGGGTAATCAGCTCGGGCACGATGCGCGAATCGGCGCAGGTGATGAACATCGCCCTGGGCGCTTGCGCCGTGGCGAGTTTCTTGAAGAGCTCTTCCTGCTGGGGAAAGATTTCGTGATGGAAATGCAAAAAGCCGTCAACAATATGCTGCAGCGCTGCATCGGCGGTTTCCGCCTCGGGTTGGGCTGAAGCCGACGCAGCCAACGGCTGTTTATCCTTGTCACTCATGATTCATCCTCTATAGCGCCAGTGGCTGGTTAAAAAACATCCAGGTCGAGGTGTTCGACCTGTCAGTCACTCGATGAACAAGGTAGCGACCGAAACTTAACTCAAACTGAATCAAAGGCTCTAGAACAACGATTACAGGTGTGGCCGGGACGCAAGCGCCGCTCATGCATGCCCATGCCCCACGTTCAACTTTAATCAAATCAAGGACATCTGTCGGCCCGGCGGACAAAAGGCGTCGCAATCGAGATTGTAACCTTCCCGGCGCTCCAGCCCCAGACGCTTGAGCGCCTTGGCGAAACGCTGGGCCAGCAGGTCGGCGAAGGGGCCTTCACCACGCATCCGAGAACCGAAGCGGCTGTCATACAGTTCGCCGCCACGGCTCTGGCGAACCAGGCTCAGCACATGAGCCGCGCGTTGCGGGTAGTGCGCCTGCAGCCACTCTTCGAATAGCGGTGCCACTTCCAACGGCAAGCGCAGCATCATGTAGGCGGCACTCTGCGCGCCGGCGGCGTGGGCTTCGGTCAGCAGGCTTTCGATCTCGCTGTCGTTGATCATCGGGATCATCGGCGAACACAGTACCCCCACGGGAATGCCCGCCTCGCGCATGACCCTGATCGCCCGTAATCGCGCCTTGGGCGCAGCCGCGCGCGGCTCGAGGATGCGCTTGAGTTCATCGTCCAGGGTGGTGAGGCTGATCATGACCTTGACCAGGCGCTGTTGCGCCAGCTCGGTCAGCAGGTCCAGGTCGCGCAGAATCAGCGAGCCTTTGGTGACGATGGTCACCGGATGACGGTAGCGCAGCAGCACTTCGAGAATCCGGCGAGTAATGCGATGTTCCCGTTCGATCGGCTGATAAGGGTCAGTATTGGAACCCAGGTTGATCGGCGCACACTGATAGCCGCGCCTGGACAACTGCTCCTCCAGCACGTCGGCGGCGTTGGTCTTGGCGATCAGCTTGGTTTCGAAATCCAGCCCGGGCGACATGTCCCAATACGCGTGGCTGGGCCGCGCATAGCAATAGATACAGCCATGTTCACAGCCGCGGTAGGGATTGATGGAGCGGTCGAAAGGGAGATCCGGCGAGGTGTTGCGGGTGATGATGGTCTTGGCCGTTTCGATCCGCACTTCGGTGCCTTGGGTCGGCGGTACTTCCTGATACCAGCCATCATCCTCGACCACCGAGCAACTCGGGGCGAAGCGGTTGTGCGGGTTGGTGGCGGTGCCACGGCCACGGGGCGGAAGAGAGATGGACATTGGAAGGCTCCGTTGCTGTATGTGCATACAGTATTCGCTGACGTTCAATTAGACCAGCGCCGTTCAGCAGCCCAGCGCGATGGATCGTGTTCACGTTGTGTTGACGTCTTGCTCACAGGCCTTTAACCGGCTCGTGGCGAAACTGACCGTCTCGTTCTTCTTCGTTTCGGTCGTCCACGCATGTTCAAACTCTATTCCCGCTCGCTGCTCCTTCTGTCCTTGTTCCTGGTCTTTGCCGAGTCCCAAGCCGTGGCGGCCGATTTGGGCGAGGCGAGGTCTTCCGAATGGGCCCGGCCGGTGGAAAAGCGCTACAACCTTTATCAACTGTCGCCGGCGCTTTACCGCAGCGCCTTGCCGGACGCTGATGCCTTGCCTCTGCTGAGGCGACTCGACATCGGCACGGTCATCACATTTCTGCCGGATTCGGACGCGAGTTGGTTATCCACCCCCGGCGTCAAGCAAGTGCAGTTGCCTTATCGCACCAATCATGTGGACGACAGCGACATCCTCGCTGCCTTGCGCGCCATTCAGGTTGCCGAAGCCGACGGCGGGGTGCTGATGCACTGCAAGCATGGTTCGGACCGCACCGGGTTGGTGGCGGCCATGTACAGGGTGGTCGTACAGGGCTGGAGCAAAGAGGAGGCGTTGAGCGAAATGACTGAAGGCGGCTTCGGCAACAACCCGCACTTCAAGGACGGGGTTCGTTACATGATGCGGGCCGATGTTGAGAAGCTCCGGGTGGCGCTGGCCAACGGTGACTGCAGTACCAGCGTTTTTGCTCTTTGCTCGCTGAAAAGCTGGGTCGGTTCAGCCATCACGACTCGTCAGCCCGACCCACAGGTCATTCGCCCTTGACCCTGACGGGTGGCCTCCCTGTAAAGGCTGCCACGGACTCGGCCAGAGGCCGTGAATCGCCGGGGCCGAATATTGTTTCACGCAATGCCCGGCCTGTTGTCCCGTTGAACAACCCCTCCTGCTCAAACCTTTGGAATACGGTGATTGCCAACGCTTTCGACCAGGCATAGGCGTAAATCCTCGCCGCATAGCCGGTCACCATGTAATCCAGGCCATTGGGCCAGCGGTCGCTCCCCCATACGGGCAGATGCCCGACTTGGGCGCTGACTTGATCGAATACCTGCTGAGCCGTGCGCCCATCGCCGTGGGTCAGGTGCAGTTCCATGTCAAACAGCGCGTTGCGCAGCAGCGCGGCGGTTTCCCAGCTGGCCTGGGTGTTGGCGAAGGTCAGCAACTGATCGGCGATGTCATCGGGCATGGCTGCGCCGGTCTGGTAGTGCTTTGACAAACGGACCAGGCATTGCCGGGTAAAGCACCATTGTTCCAATAGCATCCCAGCAAACTCCGAGGTGTCCCGGGAGAGCTCGGTGATGCCCGACACGTCGCGATACTCGGCACGGGTCAACACATGGTGCAAGCAATGGCCGAACTCATGAAAGAGAATTCGTAGTTGCAGATGGTCGAGCAAGACCGGCGATGCATCTGAGCTGCGCGCCAGCCAGCCATGCAACACGGCGATGGGATGTCGAGGCCGGCCCTCGGCCGTGATGCGGCGGTTTCGCAGGGTGGTGGTGTTCGGGTAACCGTCTCTGTTCGCATCCTCGAACGGATCGAAATAGATGTATCCGATGGTCTGGTCCCACTCGCGGACTTCGAAAAGACGCACGTCCGGATGCCACGTGGCCGCGTCAGCGCGTTCGAGAATGTCCACCCCAAACAGATCCTTGGCGATCAGCAATAGCTGTGAAAAGGTGGACTCCAGTTCGAACCAGGCGCTGAGGGCCAGCTTCGAGATGCCGGCCGTGTGCTGACGAAGTTTTTCTACCAGATACGGGTAATCCCAAGGTTGAAGCTCGGTGAAGCCTTGCCTTCGGGCAAATGCCTTGAGCTGTTCGGCGTCGCGGGCAAAGAGGTCTTGTTGCTGTTCAAGCTGATCGCGCAAGAACGCCATCACCTGTTCGGGAGACTCGGCTTGCTCAGGCTCGATCACCATTTGAGCGAAATTCGAATAACCCAGTAACGTCGCATACCGACGACGATCCTCCAGCAACCGTCTGAGCACCTCGCTGTTGTCAAACCGGCCAGCGTCGGGGCCCTGATCCGAGGCGCGTGTGCTGTAGGCCAGGTACACCTCTTTGCGCAAAAGACGATTGTCCGCGTAACTCGTGACGATGCCAAACGATGCATCACTGAGGGTCAGCAGCCATCCCGTGCGCCCGGCCTCGCGGGCCTGTTTGGCCAGCTGTTGTTTGAATTGCGGCGCCAGGCCGCTCAATTGAGCTTCATCGTCGAACGCTTTGCTCCAGGCCTTGTTGGCCTTGTGCAACTGATCGAGGAACAATTCCCGGCCCTGTTGAATGCGTTGCTGCAGGACTTTCAAATCTGACGGTGCGGTATGGGCCAACCCGTGCTGGCGAAACTGGCGCAGGGCCTTCTCCAGAACTCTTTTACGAGGCGGCTCGAAGTGCCTGGCAATCTCGCTGTTGGCCAAGCGCTGATAGAGTTGAAACAATGGGCGATTGTGTCTCAGCGCGCTCTGGAAATCGCGCACCCGTTCGCTGCAGTCGAGCGAAGCCTGGGCCCAGTCGTCTCCTGGCCTGGTGGACGCCAGCAGATCCAGCAGGTCATCGAAACCCTTCAAGCGGGCGTGAATCTCGTCCATGGCCAACACCAGATCGTCCCAGGTTGGGAAGGGTGTCTGAGTCTTGATGATGTCGGCCACTTGAGCACGGCTCTCGGCAAGGATCCGGTCGAGGGCCGGTGAAAAATGTGTGGCTTGGATCTGCGCAAAGGGGGGCAGGTCATAGGCCTGCAACAGCGGATTGTCATCGTCGGGCATGGCAGCCTTCCTGTCTGGACTGGGTGAACAAGTCTGGAGAGGAAGGCGTGACGCGTTGCGGTATATATGTATCGCCTCCGGGCCGGGCGGCCCGGAAGGTGATGCCGAAGATTTCAGTCGGTTTTTTTCTTCAGCTTGGGATTGGGGAAAAACTGCACCGCCTGGACCTTGGCGTCCGGGACTTTGAGTGCCGATGTGTTGACCCGGGTGCCCAACTCCTTGGGCACCGACAGGCCTTGTTCGTTGAGCGTGTCGGAATAACCGCAGGCCACACACTCACGGTGCGGCACACCGTCTTCGTTCCACATCATCAACTTGTCCGGTTCGCTGCACGCCGGGCAGACCGCCCCGGCGATAAAGCGCCTTTTGGTAATCACAGGCCCCTCGCTCATGCTGCTGCGTCCTCGGTCAGGCCGCTGTGGCGCAAGAGTGCGTCAATCGATGGCTCACGGCCACGGAAGTCGACGAACAGCACCATCGGCTCCTGGGAGCCGCCACGGGCCAGGATCGCTTCACGGAAAGCGCGACCGGTGTCGGCGTTGAGCACGCCGTCCTCTTCAAACTTGGAGAACGCATCGGCCGACAACACTTCCGCCCACTTATAGCTGTAGTAGCCCGCCGCATAACCGCCGGCGAAGATGTGGGCAAAGCTGTTGGGGAAGCGGTTGTAGGCCGGTGGACGCATCACCGAGACCTCGTCACGCACGCCTTCGAGCACTTGCAGCACGCTACGGCCATCGCCGTGGGTAGCGTGCAGCTCGAAGTCGAACAGCGAAAACTCCAGTTGGCGCACCATCATCAGTCCGGACTGGAAGTTTTTCGCCGCGAGCATTTTTTCCAGCAGGTCCTGGGGCAGTGGTTCGCCGGTTTCGTAGTGACCGGAAATCAGCGCCAGGCCTTCGGGCTCCCAGCACCAGTTTTCCATGAACTGGCTCGGCAGTTCCACGGCATCCCAGGCCACGCCGTTGATGCCGGACACGCCGGCATGTTCGACGCGGGTCAGCAGGTGGTGCAGGCCATGGCCGAACTCGTGGAACAGGGTGGTGACTTCGTCGTGGGTCAGCAGCGCGGGTTTGCCGCTGTCGGCCGGGGTGAAGTTGCACACCAGGTTGGCGACAGGGCTTTGCAGCACGCCATCGAAGGTGCGCCGACGGTCGCGGGCGCCGTCCATCCAGGCGCCGCCGCGCTTGTTGGCGCGGGCATAGAGGTCGAAGAAGAAACGGCCGACGTGCTGACCGTTCTCCTTGATTTCGAACAGGCGCACGTCCGGATGCCAGGTGTCGAAGCCTTTCAGTTCGGCAATCTCGATGCCGTAGAGGCGTTGCACGATGGCGAACAGGCCGCTCAGCACTTTGTCGATCGGGAAGTACGCGCGCAAGGCTTCCTGGGCCACGCTGTATCGCTGCTGGCGCAGCTTCTCACCGTAGAAACCGCTGTCCCAGCTTTGCAGGTCGGGGCAGCCCTGTTCGGCGGCGAACGCCTTGAGCTGTTCCAGGTCCAGGGCCGCGAACGGCTTGCTGCGCTTGGCCAGGTCTCGCAGGAAACTGAGGACCTGATCGCTGGACTCGGCCATCTTGGTCGCCAGGCTCAACTCGGCGAAGTTGGCGAACCCCAGCAACTGAGCCAGTTCCTGACGCAGGTCGAGGATCTGCTCCATCACCGGGGTGTTATCGTTTTGACCGGCATTCGGACCCTGGTCCGACGCACGGGTGCAGTACGCGGCGTAGACTTCTTCCCGCAGGGCGCGGTCTTCGGCGTAGGTCATCACTGCGAAGTAGCTGGGGAATTCCAGGTTGATCAGCCAGCCGTCCAGTTCCTTGGCTTGGGCGGCTGCGGCCATTTGCGCCTTGGCCGAGTCGGTCAGGCCGGCGAGGGTGGCCTCGTCGGTGACGTGCTTGGTCCAGGCCTGGGTCGCGTCGAGCAATTGATTGGAGAAGCGGCTGCCCAGCTCGGACAGTTTGCTCTGCACTTCGGCGTAGCGCTGCTGCTGCTCGGGCGGCAGGTCGATACCCGACAGGCGGAAATCACGCAAGGAATGTTCGAGGATGGTTTTTTGCGCCACATCGAAACCGGCGGCTTCGGGGCTGCTCGCCAGGGCTTCGAACGCCTGGAACAGCTCGCGGTTCTGGCCCAGCTCCGTGGAGTAAGCACTCAGTGCCGGCAGGCAGGCCTCGTAGGCTTCGCGCAGTTCGGGGCTGTTACGCACGGCGTTCAGGTGGCTCACTGGGCTCCAGGCAGCGCCCAGGCGATCATTGAGCTCATCCATCGCCAGCACCAGGCCGGCCCAGGTAGGTTGCGTGCCCTGGGTCTTGAGGATCTCGGCAATGGCGGCACGGTTGTCAGCCAGGATCTGCTCGATGGCCGGTTGCACGTGCTCGGCACGGATCGCCGAGAACGGCGGCAGGTCGTAGGGTTGCAAAAGAGGGTTGTTCACGCTCACGGTTGACACCTTGGCTGGAAGAAACATGGACCCATCTTAATTACAATCGACGTTCACCGCAGCTAGCAGCGCCTATCACCGGATAAGAGAGAGCCTATCGTGACCCTTCGCACGTACCAGAATCACCGCCCACGGCTTGCCCGCGGCGCTTTTGTCGACAGCACCGCGGTGGTGATCGGCGACGTAGAAATCGGCGAAGACAGCTCCGTCTGGCCGTTGACAGTCATTCGCGGCGACATGCACCGCATCCGCATTGGCGCCCGTACCAGCGTCCAGGATGGCTGCGTGCTGCACATCACCCACGCCGGCCCCTTCAATCCCGATGGTTTCCCGCTGCTGATCGGCGATGACGTGACCATCGCCCACAAGGTCATGCTCCATGGCTGCACCGTAGGCAGTCGGATCCTGATCGGCATGGGTAGCATCGTCATGGACGGTGCGATAGTTGAAGACGAGGTGATCATCGGCGCCGGCAGCCTCGTACCACCGGGCAAACGCTTGGAGAGCGGCTTCCTGTATGTAGGCAGCCCGGTAAAACAGGCCCGGCCTCTGACCGACAAGGAACGCGCCTTTTTCACCTACAGCGCGGCGAACTACGTGAAGCTCAAGGACCTGCATCTGGCCGAAGGCTACGACCTGCTCTGAACCGTACCGCCCTTACCCAGGAATTTGCATGCATTACCAGACCGTACTCTTCGACCTCGACGGCACCCTCACCGACCCCCGCGAGGGCATTACCCGTTCGATCCAGTTCGCCCTGAGCCAACTGGGCATCGACGAACCCGACCTCACCCGCCTCGAACACTTCATCGGCCCACCGCTGTTGCAGGCCTTCATGCAGTTCTACGCCTTCGACGAAGCCAAGGCCTGGGAAGCGGTGAACTTCTATCGCGAACGCTTCAAAGTCACCGGCTTGTACGAAAACCGGGTATTCGATGGCGTGATGCCGATGCTGGAAACCTTGGGCGTCCAAGGCCGGCAGCTGTACATCGCCACTTCCAAACCTTGGATCTTCGCCCGGGAAATCGCCCGCCACTTCGACTTTGCCCGGCATTTCAAGGTGATTTATGGGAGTGAGCTGGACGGCACGCGCACCAACAAGGTCGAGTTGATTGCTCACCTGATGGCAGAAGAAGGGCTAGACCCGGCCAATACCTTGATGATTGGGGATCGGAAGCACGATTTGATTGGTGCCCGCAGCAATGGCCTGGATGCGGCGGCGGTGGGGTATGGGTTTGGCAGTTATGAAGAGTTGAGTGCGGAAAAGCCTGTGTATCACTTCCAGACGTTGGATGAGTTGCATCAGGCGTTTTTGCGGGGTTAGCCCTATTGCTATCGCGGGCAAGCCTTGCTCCCACAAAGCAGTACCCAGAATGCCTGAGGACCAAGGCATGCCCTGCGCCTGTGGGAGCAAGGCTTGCCCGCGATGAGGCCCTCATGGACACAGCCTGAACCGACTCATACCCATACGGCATCCCACAATGAATAGTCCCCAATTTTCTTAACTAAACCCGCCCGTAGCGGATTCGCCACGATATACCGTGCAACTGCTTGTAAATCTTCCTCCTTACGAATGGCTCGGTCATGGAATCCCTCCTGCCAAAGCGATCCTTCCCTCTGCATCAATCGATTGAAGGTGACCGTGGTCCGAGACTTTGTTCTCGCCATCAGCTTTGAAAGTCCGATCCCCTGCAACTCGATCAACCAGTGAAAATGGTCCGGCATCACCACCCAGGCCAACGAATGGGCAAATTGCTCTTCCTGAGCCTTGCGAAAGGCATCAACCACCAAGCGTCCTGTCTTGAAGCGACCAAAAAGCGGCTCGCGGTTGCGCGTATTCACGGTCAGCAAATAGATTTGCCCAGACTGCGAATAACGCCCGAGGCGCAACTGATTGGAGTGTGGCGGTGTCGTCATAAGTGATCCTCCTTGATCTGTCCTTTGTTTCAAGGCTAGGACAGCAGCAACGGATCTGACTTGGAATGTTGGAGCAGGATGTATCTGGGCAGACGTCATCGCGGGCAAGCCTTGCTCCCACAGATGACACCCTTAGCGCTTCATTTCGAGTACTGCGCTGTGGGAGCAAGGCTTGCCCGCGATGAGGCCCGTTCAAGCACCGGAAGTCTTCGATTCTGCCAAGGCCTTCAAGGCTGCTTTGCGCTCATCGGTCGGCAGCTTGCCGAGCTTTTCCACCGCCGCATAAAACGCCACCCAATCCCCATTCACCTGCTGGAACAACGCCGCAAACGCCGGCACCCACTGGCTATACAGCCCGAACGGCAACAGTCGTGCATTGTTCAGCGGCGCGTAGATCCACGCGTCGTAGCGTTTGTCGCCTGCCCACTGGGTGTCGCGTAGTCGCTGATAATCAGCGCGCAATTGCTCGAACTCCTGGGCCTTGCGCTGGCGCATCTGTTCGGCCGAAAAGGGTTGGGTGTAGAGCTGCTCCAGCCGCTGACGCGTGTCCAGGATCAACTGGATGAATTGCTCGCGCTGGCGCATCCGTTTGCCGGTATCCGGCGCCAGCCCGCGGCTGGCGCGCCATTGGCGGGTGCCTTCCTGTTCAACAAAGGTGGCGAAAGACTCGTTGAATTCGGTGTCGTCCTTTACGTAGAAGCGCTGGTGCGCCAGTTCATGAAAGATCAGCGTCGCCAGGCGCTCGTCACCCCAATGCATCATCGAACTCAGGATCGGGTCGTTGAACCAGCCCAGTGTCGAATAGGCCTCTACGCCGCCAATCGCCACATCCATACCCTTCAAGCGCTGTAGCGCGGCTTCGCCACGGGCAGCGCCCTGGGTGTAGTAGCCGCGATACGCCACGCAACCGGCAATCGGGAAGCAGTGGTTTTGCGGTGCCAAGGAAAACTCCGGCGTGGCGAAGACATTCCAGACCACGAACGGCCGGCCAATGTCCGCGTACAGGCGATAGCTTTTGTTATCTGGCAGGTGCAAGTGTGAGCTGGCGAACGCTCGTGCTTCCCGTGCCTGGGCCAGATGCGCCCGCAGTTGCGGATCGCGCGCCGGGTCGGCAATGACCTGGTCGATAGGCTCGCGAGCCTGCAACAGCCGCAGCTGTCCGCCGACGAGCTGGCTGTAGTAACCGACGCTTGCACAACCGTTGAGTAACAAAAGCAGGAGGCCTGGAAACAAAATCCGGAAAACACGGTCGAGTAACCGATGGCTTGAACGCAGCCTGATCAATTGGAATCACCCTGGGAAAGTCTGACCCCAAGACTATCTCGCCTGCCTGGAGCTTCGCTATGCGCGTGTTGATGCTGACGAGTGGCTTGTTGCTGCTGACCGGTTGCGCCGGTTTGCCTGATCCCGATCCGTCGCAGGCATGGATCGACCTGGGAAGCCATCAGGACACGGCGCTGCAAGCGCTGGAAGTTGATGACAAGACCTCCGTCGACCGACGCTATTTCGAAGTGCAGCCCGGCAGCCATGAGTTGACGGTGCGTTATCAATTTGCCGTCGAGCCCGGCAATATCGGCCCGAATGCCGAGCCACTGTGGCGCGATTGCCGGTTGAATGTGAAGTTCAAGGATTTCAACGCAGGCCAGCGTTACCAGTTGCAGGCTGGCAACATCGGTTTCCGGCCATGGGCCAAGCTCTACGACCAGCAGCGAAAAGTCGTGGGCCAAGGCACGCCAGCAGGCTGTCAGCAAAGCTGATCGGCGCTATGCTCATTATCTGACTTCAGGAAATCATCATGCGCCTACCTATGCTGCTATTGGCCTTTGTCTCCATGAGCGGATGTGCAACCAGCCCACCGCCCAAGGTTGATCCGAACATGGCCTGGATCGACTTCGCCACGCCCATGCCGGGCGGCAAGATGCTGATGGCGGAAAGCCTGGATGGCCAACGACTGCAGGACGGACGTTTCTTCCAGGTTTCTCCGGGCAGCCATGAACTGAAAGTGCGTTTCGACTTCGAGGTGCCTGGCGGTGGTGGGCTGTCTATGCAGGCCGAGCCGCAGGAGCGGCTGTGCTACATGCTCGTGCGTTACGACCATTTCGAGGCGGGCCAGCGTTACCGCCTGGAAGCTCGCAATCTGGCGTTTACTCCCAGCGCCCGACTTTATAACGCCAAGCGCGAAATCGTGGCCGAAGAACGGCAGGTCAATTGCGTTCCGTAGGACTGCTTAGCTGTCGTTCTTCTGGTAGATGATCTTTTTGGTGCCGTTTTCGCAACTGCCAACGACCATATTTTCATCATGCACTTCGTCATTGGTCACGATTTCCAAGGTGTAGGAAGGCACGTTGTTCGCCTGGATCTTCGCTTCGATTTCCGCTTTCAGTTCTTCACAGGATTTGGGGGCCGCGAGGGCCGACGTGGCCAATGCGCAACTGATGACCGCCAGGGCGAATCGTTTCATGCTCGAATTCCTCATGACAGCGCGCACTGCCTGTGCGCTGAAACTGCAGATGTGCATTCGACCACAATTGCTGCAGGGTAAACAGATCACAGCCTTCAGCCGCAGTTGAAGGCTGTGATGGGTATCGCATCAGCTCACCAGCGTGGCGTCCAGGGTAATCTTGGCGTTCAGCACTTTGGAAACCGGGCAACCTTCCTTGGCCTTGTTGCTCAGCTCTTCGAATTGCTCCTGGCTGGCGCCGGGGATCTTCGCTTTAAGCGTCAGTTTCACTGCCGTAATCGCAAAACCGCCCTCGACCTGGTCCAGGGTCACATCGGCGTTGGTATCGATACTGTCGGCCTTGAGCCCCGCATCGCCAAGGATCATCGAAAACGCCATGGAGAAGCAGCCCGCGTGGGCCGCGCCGATCAGCTCTTCCGGGTTGGTGCCCTTGCCGCCTTCAAAACGTGCCTTGAAACCATAGGGGGCTTCGCGCAGCACGCCGGTTTCCGTGGAGATCGAGCCGATGCCGGTTTTCAGGTCACCTTCCCAATGAGCCGATGCTTTCTTGATGATAGCCATGTCTGCCTCCTCAATATCCGGCGCGAGGGTTCGCGCCTGGGTGTTTTTCGTTGTCAGGGTTGTGAGGATAGACCGTCCGATAAAGTTCATCCTGTCGATTAGCCGACCGATTTAGTAGGAAATTTCGTGGTAGCTATTGAAACTCGGGTATATGCCCACATTGCATGGAACACACCTATAGAAACGGCAGGCTTTTGCCCGTAGGAAAAGCCTCTCATGCCGTTGGAGATGCCGGCCCATGAAACAGCTGTCCGAAGTGAAGTTCTCAACCCTCGACCTCGTGCCTGTGCGCGCTGATGGCAACGCTGCCCAGTCCTTGCGCAACTCGCTGGACCTGGCGCAGCACGTAGAAAAATACGGCTACACCCGCTTCTGGGTAGCCGAGCACCACAACATGGATGGCATCGCCAGCTCCGCGACCGCGGTACTGCTGGGCTATCTGGCGGGGGGCACTTCGACCATTCGGGTCGGCTCCGGCGGGGTGATGCTGCCCAACCATGCGCCGTTGATCATCGCCGAACAGTTCGGCACCTTGGAAAGTCTTTACCCCGGTCGAATCGATCTGGGCCTGGGGCGTGCACCCGGTTCCGATCAGATGACCGCTCGGGCGCTGCGTCGTGAACGTTCCGGCAGTGCGGACGATTTCCCTGAAGACGTGGCCGAACTGATGCGCTACCTCGGTCCACGTACCCCGGATCAACGCATCATCGCCATGCCCGGCACCGGGACCAATGTGCCGGTCTGGCTGTTGGGCTCGAGTCTGTTCAGTGCGCAACTGGCCGGCGAGCGCGGTTTGCCCTACGCCTTCGCTTCCCATTTCGCACCGCGCTACATGCACGAGGCGATCCGTATCTACCGCAACCACTTCAAGCCCTCGGCGGTACTCGACAAGCCTTACGTGATGCTCGGCGTGCCCTTGGTAGCAGCCGACACGGATGAGCAGGCCGATTACCTGGCGACCTCGGTGTATCAGCGAATCCTGGCGCTGATGCGTGGCCAGAGCCTGGTCCAGCGTCCGCCGGTGGAAACCATGAACGGTCTCTGGTTGCCCCATGAGAAAGAGGCGGTCGGCGATTTCCTGGGCTTGGCCATGGTCGGCGGTCCGCAGAAAATCAGGGCCAAGCTTGAAGTGCTGATCGAGCAAACCCAGGCCGATGAGCTGATCTTCACCAGCGACCTGTATGAGCATGCTGATCGCCTGCACTCGTATGAGTTGCTGGCGCAGGTCATGAAAGGCTGATCATGCGCATAAAAAAGCCGACGCATGCGTCGGCTTTGACGTTCCTGAAGTATCAGCCCTTCTTGTAGACGATTTCCTTCGTGCCACCTTCGCAGGAGCCGACAACGTCTCCGTCAGTAGCCGTCCCTTTGTCGACAATTTCCAGCGTGTAACCCGATGCGCCGTTGGCATCGATTTTCGCTGCGATCTCGCTTTTCAGCTCCTCGCATGGCTTGCCGTCGGCAAACGCAGTACCCGCAAGGCTCAGCAAACCCAGGGCCAACATCAAATTTTTCATCGCTCGCACTCCTTGGTCGGATCAATAGGGCAGGGATCGAACAGACATGACGCGCTTGCCAGATAGCGCATCGCCATTCCCTATGGCACTCCGCCAGCGTGCAAGTTCACGGCCGCCTAGCTATTGGCAATTCGGAACCCAACCTTGATGGTCACCTGGAAGTGCGCGGCGCGGCCGTTTTCGATGTGTCCGCGGGTTTCCGTGACTTCGAACCATTCCAGATGCTTGAGGCTTTTGCTGGCTTCGGCCAAAGCATTGTTGATGGCGTCTTCGATGCTGGTGGGAGAGGAGCCGACCAGCTCGACCTTTTTATACGTGTGATGATCACTCATGACGTTCTCCTTGGTTGTCTTTAACAGCCTAGCAGCGAATTTTCGCCTTACGTGTGTCGCCGTTAACCCGGTGAAAGTTCAGATTTACTGCACTTTCAGAAACGGCTGGAGTCCCAATTCACACACGCCACTCAACCACTGCAGGAGAGAGCCACCATGGCCAGCAATTCGTTACGTAAAGCCTCGTTGCAAAGCATGGAAGCGGAGATCGAGAGTCTGCTCAAGTCGTTGGAAAGCCTGAAGGACGACGCTTCGGACGAGTCGCGTAAGACCCTCAAGTCGCTGAAGGCAAACGCCGAAAACGCGCTGAAGCATTCCCGGCATCTGCTGAGCGACGCGTATGAAGAGGTCAAGGTGAAAACCCGTGAAACCGGAATCGCCACCCGTGATTACGCTCAGGAGCATCCCTGGACCACTGCTGGCGTCGCGGTCGGGGCGCTGGGTTTGTTGGCGGCTTATTTGCTGTGCAAGCGCGGCGACTGAGTCGGCTGGTTCAGCTCATGCCTGAGCCATTGCGCCAATTGCCGAGCGCGCCCGTCCGCGGCGCGCTTGGGTAGCCACAACGCCAGTCGCGCCGGGGTTTCGTCAAAGCCCCACGGCGCGACCAGGCGACCGGCGCGCACATCCTCGGCGACCAGCGGTTCGGGTGCGATGGCCACGCCTAGCCCCGCAACAGCGGCCTCGAGCAAGTAATACAAATGCTCGAAACCCTGCCCGAATTTCAGCTTATTGGGTTCAAGGGCGTTTTGCCGTGCCCAGGTGGGCCACGCCTGGGGACGAGAGGTGGTATGCAGCAGTGCCTCGTCGAGAATTGCGCTCGGCGGGGCGTTTTGCAGGCGGGCGAAACCGGCGTAATGAGGGCTCATGACCGGGCCGATCCGCTCGCTGGCCAGTTCATAGACCTGCATGTCTGCCGGCCAGGGTGGCTCGGCGAACACCAGCAAGGCGTCCAGCCCGGGCCGCCTGGGATCCAGGTCGCCTTCGCCGGCGGACAGGTGCAGGCGTAGATCCGGCAGGTCGGCATTGAGCCGCCCCAAGCGGGGAATAAACCACCGCGCCAGCAGACTTCCCGAGCAGCCCAAGACGAACGGAGCATCCGCCGTGCTTTGGGTCAGCTCTGCGCAAACGCTACGGAGCCGTTCGAAAGCATCCGCACTGACATCGCGCAGGCGCATGCCCGCATCTGTGAGTTTCAGGCCGCGACCGTCCTTGCTGAACAGGCTGACGCCCAGGTGTTCCTCCAGCACCTTCAACTGTCGGCTAACGGCACCATGGGTGACATGTAGCTGTTCGGCCGCCTGGCTGACGCTATTCAGGCGGGCAGTGGCTTCGAAGGCGCGTAAGGCGTTGAGCGGGGGAAGGTCATGGCTCATATTATCTGTGAGTTTTCCTGACAGGTTGTGGCGATCTTATCGGTTTTCAGCGCGGGATGTCAGGGGTAGAGTGGACCTCATTGTCTTTCTACGCATTCGCCTGGAGCGCCCGATGACCCAGCCTACAACCCCTTTCAACTTGCGCAGTGGCCCAGACGCCAACGGCCTGTTCGGTGCATTCGGCGGTCGTTATGTCGCCGAAACCCTCATGCCGTTGATCCTCGATCTGGCCCGCGAATACGAAACGGCGAAGGAAGATCCTGCGTTCATAGAGGAACTGGCCTACTTCCAGCGTGACTACGTCGGACGTCCAAGCCCGCTGTATTTCGCTGAGCGCCTGACCGAATACTGCGGCGGCGCCAAGATCTACCTCAAGCGCGAAGAGCTGAACCACACTGGCGCGCACAAGATCAACAACTGCATCGGCCAGATCCTGCTGGCACGGCGCATGGGCAAGAAACGCATCATTGCCGAGACCGGCGCCGGCATGCACGGCGTAGCCACGGCCACCGTGGCCGCACGTTTCGGTCTGGATTGCGTGATCTACATGGGTACCACTGACATCGAGCGCCAGCAGGCCAACGTGTTCCGCATGAAGCTGCTCGGTGCCCAAGTCATCCCGGTGGTCGCCGGCACCGGTACCCTCAAGGATGCGATGAACGAGGCGCTGCGCGACTGGGTGACCAACGTTGACAGCACGTTCTACCTGATCGGTACCGTGGCCGGCCCGCACCCGTACCCGGCCATGGTCCGCGACTTCCAGGCAGTGATTGGCAAGGAAACCCGCGATCAGTTGCAAGCCCAGGAAGGTCGTTTGCCCGACAGCCTGGTGGCGTGCATCGGCGGGGGTTCCAATGCCATGGGGCTGTTCCACCCATTCCTGGACGACAAGAGCGTGGAAATCATCGGCGTCGAAGCCGCCGGCTACGGTATCGAAACCGGCAAGCATGCTGCCAGCCTGAACGGCGGCGTCCCGGGTGTACTGCACGGCAACCGCACTTTCCTGTTGCAGGACGACGACGGCCAGATCATCGATGCCCATTCGATTTCCGCCGGCCTCGACTACCCGGGGATTGGCCCGGAACACGCCTGGTTGCATGACATTGGCCGTGTCCAGTACACCTCGGTCACTGACGCCGAAGCCCTGGAAGCCTTTCACAAGTGCTGTCGCCTGGAGGGAATCATTCCTGCCCTGGAAAGCGCCCACGCCCTGGCTGAAGTGTTCAAGCGTGCCCCGAACCTGCCCAAGGATCACCTGATGGTGGTCAATCTGTCCGGCCGTGGCGACAAAGACATGCAAACCGTAATGCACCACATGGAACAGTCCCAGCAGGAGAAACACTGATGAGCCGCCTGCAAACCCGTTTTGCCGAACTCAAGGAACAGAACCGCGCCGCCCTGGTGACTTTCGTGACCGCTGGCGACCCGGACTACGACACTTCGCTGGCGATCCTCAAGGGCCTGCCGGCGGCTGGTGCTGACGTGATTGAGCTGGGCATGCCGTTCACCGACCCGATGGCCGACGGCCCGGCGATCCAGTTGGCGAACATCCGCGCCTTGGGCGCACAGCAGAATCTGGCGAAAACCCTGCAGATGGTTCGCGAGTTCCGTGAAGCCAATAGCGATACGCCGCTGGTGCTGATGGGCTACTTCAATCCGATCCATCGCTACGGCGTGCAGCGTTTCATTGGCGAAGCGCTGGACGCTGGCGTGGATGGCCTGATCGTGGTGGACATGCCGCCCGAGCACAACAGTGAGCTGTGCGAGCCGGCCCAGGCCGCCGGTCTGGACTTTATTCGCCTGACCACGCCGACTACCGATGACGTGCGTTTGCCGACCGTGCTCAACGGCAGTTCTGGCTTCGTGTATTACGTCTCGGTGGCCGGCGTGACCGGCGCCGGCGCCGCGACGCTGGAACATGTGGAAGAAGCTGTGACGCGCCTGCGTCGTCACACCGATTTGCCGATCAGCATTGGCTTCGGCATTCGCACGCCGGAGCAAGCCGCGGCCATCGCACGGTTAGCCGACGGGGTGGTGGTCGGCTCGGCCCTCATCGACCATATCGCCAACGCGCAGACGCCGGAGCAGGCGATCGATGGGGTGTTGAGCCTTTGTGCTGCATTGGCTGATGGGGTGCGTAAGGCGCGGATTAGCTGATTGCCTGATTGAGCCTGTCAGTAATAAAAAGGGGTTCAGAACTCGGTTCTGAACCCCTTTTTGGTTCACGGCAACTCCAACCCGCCACCCGCCTTGTGCAGCTTACGCAAATGCCCGCCTATCTCTTTGACGTTAGCCTCATTGGCATTGATTTCTGCCGCGCGGCTTGGCTCAAGCAAGGCCCTGACTTCCTTATCCAAATCCCCTGTCAGTGTTTGAAGCTGTTTCTGACGCAAGCTGCTTTCGGATTCCAGTCGCTGCCATTCGCTGGGCTGTGGCAACCCGTAACCGCTGCTGCCCAGCAACTCGGCGGGGCGGCTCAGGAAACCGCTGTTGGCGAGGATCTGCTGCAGTGTCGCGTTGGCCCTTTCCATGCCGCCGTTCTGCAACTCCCGGGCACCGAGGTAACGCTGTTTGACCTCATCCTGGGCCAGAAGCAACTGCCGGCGATAACTGGCCTGTTCCAACAGTAGCAACGCCGCGCTGGTGCGCAGGTCAGCCTGTTCAAACCATGGCCGGCGTTCTGCGGCGCTCAGGGCCAGCCAGTCTTCCACTTTTTGTTGCTTGATCGGCAAGTGTTTCTTCAGCACCTCAAACATGGCCTGATACCGCTCCCGGAATGAGTCGAAGCGGTAACCCAGGCGCAAGGCCTCCTTGGGATCATCGAGCACGCTGGTATCCGCCAGGCCGCGTCCCTTGAGCACTTCCAGCAAACCATTGGGCATGATGCTGTCCAGCCCCTTGAGCTGCGCATTGTTGCTGCCGCTGCGCAGCAATTTCAGGCTTTCCACCGCGCAGTTGTTGGACAGGAAGTAATAGTTGCCGTCATAGCTCCAGTGCATTTCGGCGGCGTGTTCGACCGTTTCCTCGATCTCGGACCGTGTCAGGGTCAGCGGCACCGAGGCCAGGCTGCGCAGTTCGGTCTTGGTGTATTCATCGATGACCTGGGCCAGCGGCAGTACGAACAGGCGCGACGGGTATTTGCCCACCAGGCCGTCCCAGCTCGACAACTGCACATCCCCAACGAAGGCGCGGTATGACAGCACCAGGTGTTGATCCAGATCCAGCCGGCAGTCCGGCCCACGGGGGCGGTCCGGCGCGCAGATCACCAGTCGCAGCATGCTGTGGCCCCAGCGGCTGACCCAGTTCTGGTTGGCTTCGGCCAAGAGATAATCGATGGCGTAGACCCGCTCTGGATCAACCTTGCCCAGTGGCGTCTTGGCAAAGTCGTTGCCTGCGTTGAGGAAAGCGAATGACGGGGCGCAGGTATTCTTGGCGGCGGGGGCCCAGCCAAAGTGTTCCTGATAATAACGATACAGTGCTGGCCGTCGGCAGGCGTAGCTTGGGTCCAGGAGAAAGTACTCCATGTTGACCGCGACGAACTCCTTGGGGCTGCTCGTTTCGTAGATGTCCGGGCTGCGGGCGACCTGGCGATTATGCTGTTCCCGTTCGCCACGACGACCGACGTATTGCGGCCAGCCGGCGAGGTCCAGCAAGCGGGGATCATCGCTGAGGGTGAAGCGGCGGTCGTTCTGGCCCCGGCATTCATCGGGAAGGCCGATCAGCCCGGCGCTGCTGGTGCGTCGGGTGCAGCGTTGGATCAGCGCGCGTTCGGCGTTCGGCCATAAACGCGAGCGATCATAAATGTGAGTCAGTTCATGCAGGACCGTGGCGAGCATTTCCCGCCGCACGGTGCCGTGGGGGCGATGGGTCTTTTGCGTGGCGGCACTGCCGTCGGTGAGGCTGTCGAGCAGGTTGCGATTGAGGTCCAACTGCGACACCAGCGAGGCCTGACCATAGGCGTTGGCGGGCATCCGGTCGGTCCAGCCCACATTAATGCGTCGGTCCAGCTGTTCGATGAATCGCGGCGGCAGAGCCTGCATCGCTTCATCGAGCAGCGCCTGGCTGGCCTGCTGTTGCGCCGGGGTCAGTCCTTCGTCGTTAAGGTGCAGTTGCAGGCCGGCCTGGGCGGTGCTGCTCAAGAGCAGCACGACCCCGGCCGTCAGCCAGACGGCGAACGGCCTCACAATGCGAGGATGGCTTCGGCGAGAACCTGGTCACTGGCGTCGCGGGCTTCCGGTACGCGGGTGCGCAAGGTGTCGAAGGCGGCCTCGAGGTGAGCGCCACGAATTTCCCCGTTACTGGCGACGAAACTGGCCGCATCGTCATGGGCTTCACGAACGATTTTCGAGTCACGGATGGATGTGGTGGTGTCGGAGGTGAAATCGATCGTGCGCTGGGAGGCGCGAACGACGATGTTACTGGTGGCTACCAGGGTTTGTGCCTGGGCCACATCGGCCAACACCAGCAGGCCTAGGGTGGCAGCAATCAGCGGGCTACGCATGGAACGACTCCGAAGAATAAAGATAACTATTGGACGAGAATTGCCTGTGCCAGTTCAAGGTCGCTGACGTGAAGTTTTGGTTGGGTCCGGTGCAGATAATCCAGGGCCGACTCCAGTTGTGCACCTCTCAACTGCCCATCGCTGGCAACGAATGCCGCAGCGTCATCGTGGGCGGCGGCGATCAGTTTATGGTCGAAGGGCGCGGAGGTCACCATGCTCGTGGCATAGCCGCTGATCACGACTTGCTGGGTGGAGACATCGAAAGCATGGGCCGGAACGGACCAGCATAAAGCGCTGAAGAAAAAAGCGAGGGACAGATCTGAGTAGAAACGCATGGGACTCGACTGTTGATGGTGAGTCCGAAGGCTAGCGCAAACCACTGCGCCAGAGCCAGCGCTGAAACATCGGAACACCATTGGCGTCCCGATGTTTCATGTCTGGAATCAGATCACCAGGATGGCTTGGGCCAGCTGCGCGTCGGAGGCGTTCAACTGCGGCGCCTGCTGACGGATGTAATCCAGAGCGCTTTCCAGCTTCACACCGCGGATGGCGCCGTTACTGGCGACGAAACTGGCAGCATCGTCACGAGCGGCCAGGACAATTTTGTCGTCGCGAAACGACGAAGTAATGTCGGACGTTGCGTCGGATGTGGCCTTGAGCGCACCCACGAGGGAGTCGGTGGTGACGATAAAACTACTGGCATTGGAGTGGGCGGCTACGGCCAGCAGGGCGGCGGCGCTGAGCAGACGAAGACGGATCATGATGAAACTCCTTGAATAATGAAGTGGTGCCGGTGCGTGTAGCTGGAAGAGAAGACGCATGCTCGACCCGCTTCGCCACGTTCGTTTCGATATTAGGTCAGAACGAGGTGGATGACAGCTTGGCCATTGGCTATTTCCACGCTTCTACAACAGCTCGATAAAACTGTACTGGTAGCTATCTAATTTCTTGTTAACTGTGCAGGTTCATCATTTTTGTCAAAACCAGGCCTCTGAAACGACAAGACCCGTCGCGGTTTCCCGCGACGGGTCTTGTTTGTTCAATTCGGTGCTGGCGGTGGACCCGGTGGGTCAGGGCCAGCGACGCTGAGTTAGCGCCAGAACGGCTTGCTCAGCTCTTCGTAGCGTTGTGCTTCGCTGATACCAGCGTCAGCCAGCAGGCGTGCATCCAGACGGGCCAGTTGGTGGCGGCTGGCGATGCGGCGCTGCCACAACATCAGGTTAGCGATAACGCGAAGAGGCAGGGAAGCCTGGTTTTTTTCAGCTTTGTCTTCGAAAAACAGCTCGGAACTGAGTGTACGTTCCATGGTTGACATCCTTCCGCTTATGGCGGGATTAGGTAGTGGTTTAACTGGTACCCATGATCCTCTTGTTTGGCCAGTCTCTCTAGATACAGTTCACCTGTAATGTGAGAGACCAGTTAACTGTTAAACGGTGGTGTACTGGTCAATATCGAGGCAACTGTACCTGTGCGCACTATTATTGTGCATTTTTGCCATGAAGGCCGAGTTGGGTGGGAGTTTGCTGTAGGAAATCACAGGTACAGTAGTACAGTTTTTGTGGTTTGTGGGTTGAGAGCGATGGCCAATGAAAACTGTATTGGCTACCAAAGTGATCCAGCTGTATTAAACCGCCAGCATCTGCCCGGTCTCTTCCAGATTCAGGTGCCAACTCAGTGCATCGCGCAGGATGTGTGGTGTATGCCCGCCCAAGGCGCACGCCGCTTCAAAATACTCGTTCAATGCCTGGCGATAGGACGGATGCACGCAGTTGTCGATGACCACACGCGCCCGCTCCCTTGGCGCCAGGCCACGCAGGTCGGCCAGGCCGATCTCGGTCACCAGAATGTCAACATCGTGCTCGGTATGGTCCACATGGCTGACCATCGGCACGACACTGGAAATTGCGCCGCCCTTGGCGATCGACTTGGTGACGAAAATCGCCAGATGCGCATTCCGGGCAAAGTCCCCCGAGCCACCAATCCCATTCATCATCCGCGTGCCGCAGACATGGGTGGAGTTGACGTTGCCGTAGAGGTCGAACTCCAGCGCCGTATTGATGGCGATGATGCCCAGGCGGCGTACAACTTCGGGGTGGTTGGAGATCTCCTGGGGACGCAGGACTAGCTTGTCCTTGTACTTCTCCAGATTGCCGAACACGTCGGCATTGCGCCGGCCCGACAGTGTAATGGAGCTGCCAGAGGCGAAGCTCAGTTTGCCGGCGTCGATCAGGTCGAATGTGGAGTCCTGCAGGACTTCGGAATACATGGTCAAGTCTTCGAACGGCGAGTCGATCAGGCCGCACATCACGGCATTGGCAATGTTGCCGATACCGGCCTGCAACGGACCGAGTTTGTTGGTCATGCGCCCGGCGGCGACTTCCTGTTTGAAGAAGCCGATCAAATGATCGGCAATGGCTTGGGTGTCGCTGTCCGGCGGCATGACGGTCGAAGGCGAATCCGGCTGATTGGTGATGACAATGGCAGCGATTTTTTCCGGCGGTATCGGGATGGCAGTGCTGCCGATACGGTCGTCGACCTTCACCAAGGGAATCGGTGTGCGCGTCGGGCGATAGGTCGGGATATAGATGTCATGCAACCCTTCCAGATCAGGGTTGTGGGCCATGTTGATTTCAACAATGACCTGCCTGGCGAAAATAGCGAAGCTGGCCGAGTTGCCCACCGAAGTGGTGGGCACGATATGGCCTTGCTCGGTAATGGCCACGGCTTCGATCACGGCAATATCCGGCAACTTGAGCTGGGCGTTACGCAGTTGTTCGACGGTTTCCGACAGGTGCTGGTCGATGAACATCACCTCGCCAGCGTTGATGGCCTTGCGCAACGTGCTGTCGACCTGGAATGGCATGCGCCGGGCCAGTACGCCGGCTTCGGTGAGTTCCTTGTCGAGGTCGTTACCCAAGCTCGCCCCCGTCATCAGGCTGATTTTCAACGGCGTGACCTTGGCGCGCTCAGCCAGGGCGTGGGGCACTGCTTTCGCTTCTCCGGCGCGGGTAAAGCCGCTCATGCCGACGGTCATGCCGTCCTGAATCAACAGGGCTGCTTCGGCAGCGCTCACAACTTTGTTCAACAACGAAGGCAGGCGGATGCGGTCACGGTACATGGGTGGTTATCTCGGGCTGGAAGCAAGGTGCGCAGTCTATTGAATTCGCGCCGTGTCCGTCCCGCTACAAAAGTCGCATTTAAGGCGTCTATTACGGGCGTTTCAGGCAAAACATTATTACTGGATCGGTAACGTTGGGCCTTGATACAAATCAAAACGCCCCGACAAGTCGGGGCGTTAGTGGCGAAGCAGTGAGCGTTATTCCACCGCTTTGACCATGTCTTCGATGACCTTCTTGGCGTCACCGAACACCATCATGGTCTTGTCGAGGTAGAACAGCTCGTTGTCCAGGCCAGCATAGCCGCTGGCCATCGAGCGCTTGTTGACGATGATGGTCTTGGCTTTGAACGCTTCGAGAATCGGCATGCCGGCAATCGGCGACTTCGGATCGTTCTTCGCTGCTGGGTTGACCACGTCGTTGGCACCGAGCACCAGCACCACGTCGGCCTGGCCGAATTCGGAGTTGATGTCCTCCATTTCGAACACCTGGTCGTAAGGCACTTCAGCCTCGGCCAGCAGCACGTTCATGTGTCCGGGCATGCGACCGGCCACTGGGTGGATCGCGTATTTCACGGTCACGCCATGGTGGGTCAGCTTCTCGGTCAGTTCTTTCAATGCGTGCTGCGCCCGTGCCACCGCCAGGCCATAACCCGGGACGATGATCACGGTATCGGCGTTGGTCAGCAGGAAGGTGGCGTCGTCCGCCGAACCGGATTTCACCGGCCGGGCTTCTTTGGAGCCTGCCGGGCCTGCGGCGTCTGCTGTGTTGCCGAAACCGCCGAGCAATACGTTGAAGAATGAACGGTTCATCGCCTTGCACATGATGTACGACAGGATCGCACCGCTCGAACCCACCAGCGAGCCGGCAATGATCAGCATCGAGTTGTTCAGCGAGAAGCCGATACCCGCTGCGGCCCAACCGGAATAACTGTTGAGCATCGAGACCACCACCGGCATGTCCGCGCCGCCGATCGGGATGATGATCAGCACGCCCAGGACAAAGGCCAGGGCCAGCATCAAGGCGAACGCGCCGAGGTTGCCGGTGAACATGAAGGTCAGGCCCAGGCCCAGCGTTGCCAGACCCAGAATCAGGTTGAGCTTGTGTTGCCCGCCAAACTGTACCGGTGCGCCCTGGAAGAGGCGGAACTTGTACTTGCCCGAGAGCTTGCCGAAGGCGATCACCGAACCGGAGAAGGTGATTGCACCAATGGCGGCGCCAAGGAACAGCTCCAGGCGGTTACCGGCCGGAATCGCATCGCCCAGTTGTTGGACGATGCCCAGGGATTGCGGCTCGACTACTGCTGCAATGGCGATGAACACCGCAGCCAGGCCGATCATGCTGTGCATGAACGCCACCAGTTCGGGCATCTTGGTCATCTCGACGCGCTTGGCCATGATCGAACCGGCGGTGCCGCCGACCAAAAGGCCCACAATGACGTAGCCGATGCCGGCAGTCGCCAGCTCAGCACCGAGCTTATAAATGAGGCCCACGGTGGTGAGCACCGCCAGCGCCATGCCGAGCATGCCGAACAGGTTTCCCCGGCGGGACGTGGTGGGGTGCGACAGGCCTTTGAGGGCCTGGATGAAGCAGACAGACGCGATCAGATAGAGCGTCGTTACCAGGTTCATGCTCATTACTTAGGCGCCTCTTCTTTTACGGCTTTCGGGGCTTTTTTCTTGAACATCTCAAGCATGCGGCGCGTCACCAGGAAGCCGCCGAACACGTTCACCGCGGCCAGGGCCACGGCGAGGGTGCCCATGGTCTTGCCCAGCGGGGTCACGGTCAGTGCGGCGGCAAGCATGGCGCCGACGATCACGATCGCCGAAATGGCATTGGTCACCGCCATCAGCGGTGTGTGCAACGCCGGCGTTACGTTCCAGACCACGTGGTAACCGACATAAATCGCCAGTACAAAGATGATCAGGTTGTAGATACCGGGGGAGATAAGCTCTTCCATTGTCTGAATCCCTGCTTAGGCGTTTTTACGGATGACCTGGCCGTCGCGGCACATCAGGCACGCGGCGACGATGTCGTCTTCCAGGTTCACGTCGAACTGACCTTCCTTGGTGAAGACCAGCTTCAGGAAGTCCAGCAGGTTACGGGCGTACAGCGCCGAAGCGTCGGCCGCGACTTCGCCGGCCAGGTTGGTCGGGCCGCAAATGATCACGCCATTTTCGGTCACCACCTGATCGGCGACGGTCAGCGGGCAGTTACCGCCCTGGGCTGCCGCGAGGTCAATGACCACCGAGCCGGGCTTCATCTGTGCGACGGTTTCGGCGCTCAGCAAGGTCGGAGCCTTGCGGCCCGGAATCAATGCGGTGGTGATGACGATGTCAGCCTGCTTGGCGCGCTCATGCACGGCCTGAGCCTGGCGCTGCATCCAGCTGGCAGGCATGGGCCGGGCATAACCCCCGACACCGACGGCGCATTCACGCTCTTCGTCGGTTTCGTAGGGGACGTCGACGAACTTGGCGCCGAGGGACTCAATTTGCTCCTTCACCGCCGGCCGCACATCCGACGCCTCGATCACAGCACCCAGGCGCTTGGCCGTGGCAATCGCCTGCAATCCAGCCACGCCAGCACCGAGAATCAGCACCCGCGCCGCTTTGACGGTACCTGCGGCGGTCATCAGCATCGGCATGAAGCGGGGGTAGTAGTGGGCGGCCAGCAGCACGGCCTTGTAGCCGGCAATGTTCGCCTGAGACGACAGCACATCCAGGCTCTGGGCGCGGGAGGTACGTGGCGCAGCCTCAAGGGCGAAAGCGGTAATGCCGCGCTCGGCCAGCTTGGCGATGGTTTCGTTGTTGAACGGATTGAGCATGCCCACCAGAACGGTGCCGCTCTTGATCAGCGTCAGCTCGCTGTCGCTGGGGGCGACCACCTTGAGAATCAGCTCGGCCCCGAAAGCATCACTGGCGCTGCCAATGGTGGCGCCCGCTGCTTCATAGGCACTGTCGATAACGCTGGCCTTGATACCGGCGCCGCTCTGGACAGTGACCTTATGGCCTTGGCCGATCAGCTTCTTGATGGTTTCCGGGGTTGCAGCAACCCGCGTTTCACCCGTCTGGGTTTCGAGAGGAACACCAATGTGCACGTCAAATCTCCTGCGTGATCTTATTGAGTAAACCCAGGCACTTCGGATGGTGCGGCTGGGGCGGCCGATCAGCACGATGCCGCCGAATCAGGCGGGGCGCGGCATTTTGCAGGCGAAAATTCAGCCCTTCAAGGGATTATGACGGGTGACGGAAAATTAACTACAAGTCACCCTGTGACCGAATGTCGCAACTATCGGCATATATCCCCGGTAGGTTGGGCTTTTCAGGGTTTCAGGCCACATTTGACGATTTTTCCATTGGCGACGTGAATGAACCCTAATGAGCTGCGTAACGTGGCTCAAAGCCACGTTTTTGAACGGTTATGAGACTACTGTACTGATTTCGTAACAGATTGACTGTATGCGACATAAATTTATATCTGTAGCGCTTTTGATTAGCTTACTACCGGAGTCGGATATAGGGTTTTTCCTTGTTAATCAAGGCTATAGCTGCCGGCCTGCTGAACGAGCCAATCGCGAAAAGCCCTCAGAGAGGCTGATTCGACCTTTCTTTCGGGGATCATCAAGTAGTAGGCCTTGATGCTCGACAAGGCATTTCGATTGGCAACCACCAGTCGTTTCTCGGCCAGCTCGCGCTGGATCAAAAAAGGTGGAATCAAGGCGATTCCCATGTCATGCATGGCCGCTTGGGCAAGCATGGAGAATAGTTCATAACGCGGGCCTGTCAGGTCTCGCGCGATATTGAGGTTTTGGGAGTTGAACCATTGGCGCCACGCATACGGGCGGGTGGTTTGTTGAAGTAAGGGCAGTTCGGCGATGGCTTGCGGTGTCAGGCTGTCCCGGTGATCCAGTAAGGTGGGGCTGCACACGGGCATCGGGTTTTCTCCCATCAGCTTGTGGGATTCGGTGCCGGACCAGTCCGCATCGCCGAAATAGATAGCGGCGTCAAAATCCGTATCCGCAAAGAGAAACGGTCGAGTGCGATTGGTCAGATTGACCGTCACTTCTGGGTGCTGTTGTTGGAAGTCCTTGAGGCGCGGCAGCAGCCATTGAGTACCAAACGTCGGAACCACTGCCAGCTCTATCACGTTGGCGCCGGTATGCCCCATTACTGAAAGAGTATCGCGCTCCACGGCGTCCAGTTGAGTCGCAACTCGGCGGCTGTAGGAAAGTCCGGCCTCTGTCAGTTTGACTCCCCGTCGTGAGCGTCGGAACAGCTCCACACCGAGGAAGTCCTCCAGGCTGGCGATCTGTCGGCAAATGGCGCCCTGTGTGAGGGAAAGCTCCTGTGCGGCCTTGGTAAAACTCTCATGGCGTGCGGCGGCCTCGAAACTGACCAAGGCGACGGTGCTGGGGATTTTTCTGCGCATGTACGTCAACCTCACACGTCAGCGTTGAAAACGGGGTTCTTTGCACTTACGGAGTGAGAAATTAGCACAAGAGAGTGCGTAATCCTCGTTTGCTCTGATAGGAAAGCGCGCCTAGGATCAATCCACGATTTTTAATCTGATTGGCGAGGACTCTTTCATGGCCGGTAAAGCGAGTTTCAACTGGATTGATCCATTGTTGTTGGACCAGCAACTCACCGAAGAAGAACGCATGATTCGCGACACTGCCGAGCAGTTCGCCCAACAAAAGCTCGCGCCGCGTGTGTTGGAAGCGTTCCGTCATGAAAAAACCGACCCGGCCATTTTCCGTGAGATGGGCGAGGTCGGCTTGTTGGGGGCAACCATTCCTGAACAGTACGGCGGCAGCGGCTTGAACTACGTCAGCTATGGTTTGATCGCTCGTGAAGTGGAGCGCGTTGATTCAGGTTATCGCTCAATGATGAGCGTGCAGTCCTCGCTGGTCATGGTGCCGATCAATGAGTTCGGCACCGAAGCTCAAAAGCAGAAGTACCTGCCGAAGCTGGCCTCCGGCGAGTGGATCGGTTGCTTTGGTCTGACAGAGCCGAACCACGGCTCCGACCCGGGAGCGATGATTACCCGTGCGCGCAAAGTGGAGGGCGGCTACAGCCTGACGGGTAGCAAGATGTGGATCACCAACAGCCCGATTGCCGATGTATTTGTCGTCTGGGGTAAGGATGACGCCGGTGACATCCGCGGCTTTGTTCTGGAGAAAGGCTGGAAGGGCCTGAGTGCGCCGGCGATTCACGGCAAGGTCGGTCTGCGCGCTTCGATCACTGGCGAGATCGTCATGGATAACGTCTTCGTTCCAGAAGAGAACATCTTTCCGGATGTGCGTGGGCTGAAAGGGCCTTTCACCTGTCTGAACTCGGCTCGCTATGGCATCTCCTGGGGAGCCTTGGGGGCCGCCGAATTCTGCTGGCACACCGCGCGCCAGTACACCCTGGATCGACAGCAGTTTGGTCGTCCTTTGGCTGCCACTCAGTTGATCCAGAAAAAGCTGGCCGATATGCAGACTGAAATCACCCTTGCCCTGCAAGGATGCCTGCGTCTGGGGCGTATGAAGGATGAGGGTACGGCCGCTGTTGAAATCACCTCCATCATGAAGCGCAACTCCTGTGGCAAATCCCTGGATATTGCTCGCATGGCGCGGGACATGCTGGGCGGCAATGGCATCTCCGATGAGTTCGGCATCGCTCGCCATCTCGTCAACCTGGAAGTGGTGAACACTTACGAAGGTACTCATGACGTTCATGCACTGATCCTGGGGCGCGCGCAAACCGGTATCCAGGCGTTCTATTAATAGGGGGACGGCATGGGCGCGCTTTCGCATCTGCGGGTACTGGATTTATCGAGGGTGCTGGCCGGGCCGTGGGCTGGTCAGATCCTGGCGGACCTGGGGGCTGAGGTCATCAAGGTCGAGCGGCCGGGTGGTGGTGACGATACGCGCGCCTGGGGGCCGCCGTTTCTGAAGGATGCGTCTGGCGAGAATACGACCGAGGCGGCTTACTACTTGTCGGCCAATCGCAACAAGCAATCGGTGACCATCGATTTCACGCACCCCGAGGGGCAAAGGTTGGTGCGGGAGTTGGCGGCAAAGTCCGACATTCTGATTGAGAACTTCAAGGTCGGTGGGCTGGCGGCCTATGGCCTGGACTACGACTCGCTGAAGGCGATCAACCCGCAACTGATCTATTGCTCGATTACCGGGTTTGGTCAAACCGGTCCTTACGCCAAGCGCGCCGGATATGACTTCATGATCCAGGGGTTGGGGGGCTTGATGAGTCTCACCGGCCGGCCTGAAGGTGATGCGGGGGCGGGCCCGGTGAAGGTAGGGGTTGCACTGACGGACATCCTGACCGGTGTCTATTCGACCGTCGCCATCCTGGCTGCGTTGGCTCACCGCGATCATGTCGGCGGCGGGCAGCATATCGACATGGCCTTGCTGGACGTTCAAGTGGCTTGCCTGGCGAACCAGGCGATGAATTACCTGACCACGGGCAACGCGCCGAAGCGGTTGGGCAACGCTCATCCGAACATAGTGCCTTATCAGGATTTTCCTACGGCTGACGGTGACTTCATCCTTACGGTGGGCAATGACAGCCAGTTCCGAAAGTTTGCCGAGGTCGCGGGTCAGCCGCAGTGGGCTGATGACCCTCGCTTTGCGACAAACAAATTGCGGGTGGCGAACCGTACAGTATTGATACCTTTGATTCGCCAGGCGACGGTGTTCAAGACCACTGCCGAGTGGGTCGCTCAGTTGGAGCAGGCTGGAGTGCCCTGTGGGCCGATCAACGATGTGGCTCAGGTGTTTGCCGATCCCCAGGTCCGGGCGCGCGGGCTGGCGATGACGTTGCCTCACGCACTGGCGGGTGAAGTGCCGCAGGTTGCCAGTCCGATCCGGCTGTCTGAGACTCCGGTGGAATATCGCAATGCGCCTCCTTTATTGGGAGAGCACACGCGGGATGTTCTGCAGCGAGTGTTGGGGTTGGATGCGGCGATGGTGACGGGCCTGAAAGAGGCTGGGGTGCTCTGATGCTTTCTTCTATATAGAAGAGCCTTTTTGCGGGGTGCGGTGGCTTTTTCGAATGCCCCGCAACTTATTGATGGAAAAACGAAATTAAGGGTTGACGGCAAATCCTAGACGTCTATAATTCGCCCCACTTCCGGCGCAGTCGAAACGGAAACTCCTTGAGTTTCAATGAGTTAAGTAGGTTTCTGCGGTGCAGGGCTTCAGGTTATCGAAGCTCGGGAAGTAGTTGGTGGGGCGGTTTTTCTGGCTCCGTTAACGATTCGATCTTCTCGATCGAAAGCGGTCAAAAAGAGGTGTTGACAGCAGCGAGTAACGCTGTAGAATTCGCCTCCCGCTAGCGAGAGATCGGAAGCGCAAGTGGTTGAAGTTGTTGATGTTTTGGAAAGCAAAACTTTGAAAACTTCAGAAATAACCGCTTGACAGATACACCGGGCGCTGTAGAATGCGCGCCTCGGTTGAGACGAAAGGCTCAACCCACCGCTCTTTAACAACTGAATCAAGCAATTCGTGTGGGTGCTTGTGGAGTCAG